>JAQTYA010000162.1 GCA_028688525.1 Methylococcus sp.
GTCGTCAGCGCCACCCGCTACGACATGACCGACGACGGCGGCGGCAAAGGCGGCAGGCTCTACATCCTTCAGCCCACCAGTGGAAGGAACCCCAACCAATTCGGCCTCGAACTCATCCGGCTGCGCATGCCCTACGAGATCTTCGCCCAGCTGCAAGACCTCCAAGTCCCCGGCGAATACCTCATCGACGTCCAGCTCGGACGCGGTGCCGGCGACAAAGCCCAGCTTCGCGTCACCGGCCTCCAGCCCGGCAACCTGCTCGACAAAGCCCGGCTCCACGAACTGTTCAAGCTCGATAGCAAAGCCGAAACGCCGGTAGCCGGTGCCGCCTCGGCCCGCTCGGCGCCGCCTGTCATGGCCCCGCCCGGCCTCGAATCCTCGGCGGCCAAAGCCTAAAGGCGCCCGCCCATGATTGCCCAGTCCGTCACCTTGCCCTATTGCGATGGCGTCCTATCGCAAGACCCCAACGGCTCTCCCCTGTGCTCGGGCGTGTGGCGGACGCTTCAGACTCTCGCCCTCGATCCCGCCAACCAAGGCCCCTTGGCTGCGGTGCTGGATACGGGCGGAGTGGATTGGACCACCGTCGAATGGATATTCGGCAGCGGTCTGATTCTGTTCGCCACCGGTGCAGGCATCGGTGGCGTTATCAACGTGGTGCGGAAAGCCAAATGAACCCCGCAGCACGGTCTTTTGTCGTTCGATCCTTATCCCTACTTACGAGGTGTTTTATGTCCAAGCGTACTCAAGTCATGACTTACGGCAGCGCTGCTGCCGCTACTCTGGCCGCTTCCGGCTCCGCAATGGCCGGTGTCGGTGCCGATGCCGCAACGGCATTGCAGTCGACCCTGACCGAAGCCTCCACCGCCGGCGGTGCCGTGGTGCTGCTGGTCGCGGGCCTTGCGGTCTTCGCCATCGTCAACGCGCTGATCAAGAAGGCGTAACGCGGTTGCGGCGGCCTGCCATGATCACCGCCGTGTCCGTCCTCATCGGCGTGTGCTGGATACTGGTCTTCGTGGCCGGTATCCGGGTCACCGCCATTTAGCTTCAAGGCATGGACGTGCTAGCCGTTCATTCCGCTTTCCGGTCCCTGGGCGCCGTGGCCGCGGCGCCCTTGCTCTATCGGCTGTGGCTCGGGCTGGCCGGTTTCTGCATTGTTCTGATTGCACCCCTTTCGGCCTTCGCCGACGATTACCCCGCTGTTCCGGCGATTGAAGGCTCTAACACCGTGCAAAACAACTATCCCGCGACGATGTGTTATGACGCGGGGGATGGGGCTTGTTATTCCAGCGCCGATGCCGCCTCGTCGGCAGGCTGCGCCGCGCATGGCGGCATTAAAATCATCGGTGGTCCAGGCAATTCGGTGGCTTATTGTAATGATGGCCACACGGTTGACCGTTCGCCCCATGCCTCTTGCCCTGCGCCTTATTACCCGGTCAATCCGGCAGGTACGCCGCTCTGCTATTCGGATTCTCCCGTCGCCCGCCCGTCTTGCCCTGCCGGCTACACGCCGGGCACGACCACGCTCCCCAACGGCAACCCCTCCTGTATATCGACGAACCCGTGTCCTTCGGGCGGCAGCTATGACGCCTCGTCCAATATGTGCCGCAACGCCGACGCCTGTCCTTCGGGGACCGAGCGGGTCGGCCAGTCGTGTTCTGCCGTCTGTCCGGCGGACACCTACCGCGACTCGTCCGGCAATTGCGTAAGCCGCCCGGCGTGCGCCGCCGATTACCATTGGAAAGAGGCTACTAAATCCTGCGTTAAAAACGATTACGGCGCCCGCTGTCCGCCCGGTTACGGCCTGTATTTGCCCGATCAGATTTGCGTAAAGGACGGCGATACCTGCACCAAAAACAGCAATGATGCCTATTGGCACTGTACCGACAACAGCAACCCCAACGACCCCGGCGTCAATGCGACGCCGGGGCCGTGCGCTTTGAATGCCTGTCCTGGTGGCGGGACCGGCGGCACGGGCGGCACTGGGGGCGATACTGGCGGCGGTACCGGGGGAACGGGCGGCGATACCGGCGGGGGTACCGGCGGTAGTGATCCTCCGATCGGCTGCCCGCCCGGCTGGCATCCCAATCCATTCGGCCCCGGCTGCGAGCAGGACGACTGCCCGGCGGGCGAAGAGTATCAATACGACGCCACCGGCAAGCGGATCGGTTGCGGTCCCATTCCGCCCGATCCCACGCCCGCCCCGACGCCCACGCCTGCGCCCTATCCCACGGTAGCGCCGACGCCCGTGCCTTCCGGTGCGCCGAACCCTTCGCCGTCGCCCGGCACGGGGGGCGGTGGTACCGGCGGCGGCGACACCGGCGGCGGGACCGGGGGAGGCGGCACCGGTGGCGGCGGGACTGGCGGCGGGGGTACCGGCGGTACCGGCACGGGCGGCGGTTCCGGCGGCACTATCGACACCTCCGGCCTGGCGCAAGAAGCCACCTTGCAAGCCTTCTCCAAGAAGTTCGACGGCGCGCTGTCCGGCGCCGGTTTCCAGGGTAAACCGGGACCGAAGCACGCCATCGAGTCCAAGTCCGATGAAGTCACCGCCTTACAGCAGGAGCTGACGGCCAAGCTCGATCAGATTCGCGCGGAAGCCGCCAACCTGCTGAGTTTCGGCCAGCAAGGCAACGGCACCTTGACCTGCGACGGCGCTTGGGGGTTTTCGCTGCGCGGCCAGTGGATCGCCTTGTGCAATCAAACCGCCTTGGATGCCTTGCTTGAACTGAAGCCGGCGTTCTACTTCGTCGCCCTGTTTATCAGCATTATGGTGCTGCTGTCATGATCGAGGCTTTGCAGCGTCTCTACGATGCCCTGTTGGCTTGGTTTAACGCGTCCTGGGATTGGCTGAACAACGGGCTTTACGATTTCGCTCAATGGGCCTTTGCCCAGTATGTCGAGTGGTATTCCATCCAGCTCTTGAAGTTCAAGATTGCCGCCGTCGTCTTCGCCTGGGGGGCGGCTAAGAAAATCCTGGCCGATTTGGACTTGTCGGCCAAGCTGGATTTGGCGTTCGGCTTGCTGCCCGGTCCCGCCTTGAATGTCCTGGAGGCTTTGGACATTCCCCAATGCCTGATGCTGATTCTGACGGCGGTGGTGACGAAGTTCGTGTTGCGCTTCATTCCGGGGATGACATGAGTATCAAGATTCACCACGGTCCGCCCGGCAGCTATAAGACCTCCGGCGCCGTCATGGACGACTTCATTCCGGCGGCCCGCGCCGGGCGGGTGGTCGTCACCAACGTGCGCGGGCTGGATTCGGTGGAGCGGGTCCGTGCTGCGCTCGGAGACGACACCGTACCGGAATCGTTCGAAATCGTTCACCTGCCCACCACCGAACATCCCGATTCCGACCGGAACCGCGCCTTGCTGGCGCGCTGGTGGCATTGGCTGCCGCACGGGGCCTTCATGCTGCTGGATGAAGCCCAGATGATCTGGCCCAAGACCTGGAAAGACGCGGACCTCAAAGAACTCGACTACCCCGGCGGGCTGGAAGCTGCCAATGCGGCCAACCGGCCTTTCAACTGGCAAACCGCTTTTGAAATGCACCGCCATTACGGCTGGGACATGGTGCTGACCACGCCCAACATCGACCGCCTGCGGCCGGATGTGCGGCAGTGCGCGGAAGGCGCTTACAAGCACAAGAATCAAGCCATGATCGGCTTGAAAGGCTGGTACCTGGAAGCCTTCCATCTGGCCGACGATACCGGCAAGAGCGCTTCCGATTTCATGACCCTGCGCAATCGCCGCATCAAGAAAGAGGTCTGGAAACTCTATGACAGCACCGCAACCGGCAACTTCTCCGACACTTTGGCCGGCTTATCGATCTTTAAGAACCCTCGCGTGGTCTTTCTACTGGCGGTACTCCTGCTGGCCGGCTACAGCGTATTGCGCGGCGGCGGCCCTAAGTTCCTCCATCCTGACCGGTATGCGTCAAGCGTCATGGGCCAGCCTGCGGGCCTTGGGCCAAGCCCTTCGCCGGATGCTTCCGCCGTGCCTGTCGTGGCTGCGTCTCGTCCTGGTGTGGCTGCTGGTCCGGGTGCTGTGCCGCTTGCTGCTGATGTTGGGCGTGCTGTACCTGCTCGCCCGGCTGCTGTCCTCGATCCTCTAGGCGACCGCCGGCTGATCCTCTCGGGCCGTTATGGCCGCGTCGACGACGTGCGCTATCTGTTCCTCGCCGAGTCCGACACCGATTTCGTCCATCTGAGCGACCGCGACATGATCAAGCTGGGCTACCGGCTGCATTTCCTCTCCGACTGCCTGGTCCGCGTCAGCTTCGGCGATGCCGCCCGCCTGGTCACCTGCACCCCTTCGAAGCGCTTAGGCTCTCGGACCGACCACGCCGAACCGGCCAGCCGCGACAACGTAGGCGGAGCGGCGCAGCCGGTGAGGCAGGCGGCGCGGTAGCTCAGACGTCCTTGTAACACGTCTGATCTAAGGGGATGCAAAACCTCATTCGAGCACAGTAAGACACAAAGTACCGAATTCGAGTTTGAGTTGTTGTTCTTGGAAGTTTTTTGAATCGTTGTTGCTGTAAGCACTCAAGGGAGAAAACCATGGCCGATTTGAAGCTGTTCGAGCGCTATTCGTATTCCAGCCTGTCGAAAGGTACGGCACCGGACCCCAGGGGCCGCATCTTCAAGACCCCGCGCATTACCTGGGACTTGTCGCATATCCTGATCTGCGGCAGCTTCGTGGATACGGTCCGGCAGAACTATCACGGCCAGCTCCGGCCCGAACTGTATCAAGCCATCAAAGAAGCCGCCGAAGGCTCCGGCGAGTTCCAGTTCTTACCCGGCGAGCACCCTTGGGCGGCCCGAAGAATGGGCAAGGCTTGCGGCTACCGCTATGCCCTCCAGGACAACACTCGCGGCATCATTTTGCTGATCGGCAGTTACTACCAGGCCGAAGCGGATTTGCTGGAAGGCCGGCCTGCCCACCATCTGAAAATCGAGCTGTCGCCGCATCTGCTGGCCGAAGCCAATGCGAAAGCGATCCAAACCACCTTGGACAGCTTCGCTGGCCAGCTCATGGGCGTCCATGAGCCTTCCGGCGTGGCGGTGCATCTGGCGGTCGACGTTCAGCAGTGGTCGCCCGATCCGCAGTTCCAGAACCGTTTCGTGACGCGGGCAAGAATCACCCGACGCTTCGATGGGATCTCGGACGCCGAATTCCACGGCTTGTCGGAAGTGGCGGTGACCTATGGCGACAAAGCCTCCGAGAGCATTACCTTCGGTAAGGCGGCTTCATTGCAAATGTGCCTGTACGACAAGTCCAAGCAGATCGTCCACGCCGATAAGGTGGACTTCATGCACCATGAATGGAGCGAGTTTACCCAAGGCGAATTCGATCCCAGTCAGCCGGTGTGGCGGATCGAAGCAAGGTTCCATCACTCGGTGGTCAATGAAATCGGCGAAGGCTTCGGTAAGTCGCTCAAAGCCTGGATTGACGTGGTGCCGTACCTGACCGATATGTGGCGCTATGCCTTGACCATCAACCGGGCCAAGGACGGCACTTATATCGATCCGGTGTGGCAGCTGCTGCGCGACGACCCCGAGTTCAAAGTCCCGGCCTCCGGCTACCGCATCACCCGTAAAAAAAAAGAGGACGTGTCCGCGGTGGCCCGCAACTTCGGCAATGTGCTCGGCAACCTCATTTCGCTCTATGCCCGTGAAGGCCGCAATGCCGATTACATCCTGATCCAGATCAGGCGGCTTTCCATCTACCCCAAGCTGCTGGAGCACCTGGCCAAGCCCGGCCAGAACAAGGACCAGATCGAGCAGGACTTGAAGGATTTCATTCTGCAGGGGGTGTGGAAGCGGCGAACCTTGGGGAAGGCGGCATGACCTTGCCCCTGCTGCTCAGTCTTCAGGACGCTGCCCAACAGCTCGGCGGTGTGTCTGCCCGCACCGTCCGCCGCATGATCGAAGCCGGCGAACTTCCCGCCGTCCGGGTACGCGGACGCCTGACCGTCCCGCTGGCCTCCATTCAGGCTTGGGTGGCAGGTCAAATCCAGACCCCGCATAATCAGCCCTGCGCGGGGCATGTGCTAAAGGAGAACATCACATGCCTTACAAACGAAAAGATAGTCCCATTTGGTGGGCGTCGTA
>JAQTYA010000035.1 GCA_028688525.1 Methylococcus sp.
AGCGTGCTGATCACCTCATGAGTGTTCGACGAATCTCTTGCGCTCATCTGCGCGACGATTTCGGTGAACTTGCCCTTGCCGATGAATATGTCGGTGTCCTCGGCAAAGAAGCAGAAGATCAGCCGCGCCATGAAGTGGTTCATATCGTGGCGGCGCTCGGCCTTGCCCCAATCGGGGTTTTCCTTCAGTAGTTCGACATAAAGGCGATTCAGACGACTGGTTGCCCGGATGTCGAAGGCATTCTCGCTGATCTGCCGGACGGTACTGATACCCGCAAGTGGCAGGAAGAAGCCGAAGTGGTCGGGGAAGTCCTTAAAGGCGCAAGCGACCGTCTCGCCGCTGGCCAAGTCTTCCGCCTCGAAGTCCGCGCCGTCGGTAGCCAGGATGAACTTCGCCTTGGCCTTGGCGGTGGCGGGGCTGTCCTTGAGCGCTTTGAGCGCTTTCGGCACCTGCCCCGCGTCGCAGGTCAGTATGTGGATGTTGTTGGTTTGGAGAACGCCACCGAGGTCGGACTTGTTCGACGCCCCCGTGCGAAGGCGCTTGATCGTCGTCTCCTTGTTGCCGAAGGCTTCCAGGAAGGCATAGGGGAAGTTCGCGGGGTCAAAGGGCTGCTCCGCGAGGTCGGTAATGGCCTGCTCAATCTCAATGGCATTCAACGCTAAGTACCCCCTATAGCGCTTCGGGGGTCTTTCGGCCTAAACGCTCGGCACTGCCGCTGTTCTCGGCTACGTACTCCCGGATGCACTGCCGCGGTACTTCTGCGGCTGGGTGAAGCAGCGGGGTCTTGTTTTCGTCGGTCATGGGCAGTGATGCTGTTATCGGTTCCGGGTACGACGGGCAGGATGATAGCAAAGCCCCTGCTCGAACGCCCTGCCCGCCCTGCCACTATGCACATCTATCATTTGGTATACCTGTGAGAGACGTGATAGACCAAGCTGAAACCCGCGCCCCACCGTCTATCATAAGTTTATTTTTTTATTTTGATAGACTGACGATCTTTTCTCTAAATACTAATGATAGACTTCCTATCGTGTTCAATTCGTCTCACGTGGGGAGTGCCCGCCATGAAACACCAGATCATCGGTTACATTCGGGTTAGTTCGGTCGGCCAAAACACTGATCGGCAGTTGGCAGGGATAGCGTTGGATCGGGTCTTCGAGGAAAAGGCCAGCGGGAAAACAATCACCTCTCGGCCTGTCCTGGCGGAGTGCCTGTCCTACGTCCGGGCCGGGGATACGCTGGTCTGTCATTCCATGGATCGGCTGGCGCGCAACACGGAAGAGCTGCTAGGCTTGGTTCGAGAATTGACCGGCAAAGGGGTGACGGTCCAGTTCCTGAAAGAAAACCTAACCTTTTCGGGGTCCGACGCCGATCCGTTCAAGAACCTGATGCTCAGCATGCTGGCGGCGTTCGGGCAATTCGAGCGTGAGCTGATCAACGAAAGGCGGCGCGAAGGCGTGGCCGCTGCCCGTGCCAAGGGTAAGAAGTTCGGTGCTCCACCCAAGCTGACCCCGGAGCTGTGCCAGCAAATCGATACACTCTTGGCATCCGGCGCGAACAAACGGGCTACGGCCAAAGCGATCGGGATTGGGGAGGCTACGTTATACCGCTACTTAGGCGAGAAGCGAACCACCCTCTGACACGGGTCAACGGTCCTTGCCAGGTCACTCTAGTTCATCAGAAATAGCCTACACTAAGCAGCCTTTACGGCTAGCTCCAACGCCAGATGG
Source organism: Methylococcus sp. (assembly GCA_028688525.1). Taxonomy (GTDB): domain Bacteria; phylum Pseudomonadota; class Gammaproteobacteria; order Methylococcales; family Methylococcaceae; genus Methylococcus. The sequence goes on from JAQTYA010000035.1 coordinate 1,731, forward strand.
TATTTTCGATGGTATACAGCAACACAAATAGGCAGAAAGTCTTATGTAGCAAAGCATTTAGCGCAGAATTCGATTGCCTCCCTCCCATTTACCCGATTTCATACACCAAACCCGCGAGCGGCAAGGCTTGGCGGGTTTTTTGTTGTCGCTGTATCGCCACCGCAACCTCCTTGCACAACTGAATGCAGGCCGGAATACGGCCCGCCCCTCCCCATCGCAACTCCAGCTTCCGCCATCGTGACTACGAACGCATTTGCCCAGCTTCCCTTAGACCCCTCCCTCCTCGCCAATCTGGATTCGTTGGGTTACCAGGCGATGACGCCGATCCAGGCCGAGAGCCTGCCCCATATCCTGGCCGGCCTCGATCTGATCGCCCAGGCCAAGACCGGCAGCGGCAAGACCGCGGCGTTCGGCATCGGTCTGTTGTCCCGCCTGGACCCGCAGGATTTCGCCGTACAGGGGCTGGTGCTGTGCCCCACCCGGGAGCTGGCCGATCAGGTGGGCAAGGAAATCCGCCGCCTCGCCCGGCTCCTGCCCAACATCAAGTTGCTCTCGCTCTGCGGAGGGGCCGCGCTGGGGCCGCAATTCGAGTCTCTGGAGCACGGCGCCCATCTGATCGTGGGCACGCCTGGACGTATCCTGAAGCACCTCGGCAAAGGTTCGCTCAAGCTGGATCGACTGAAAATGCTAGTGCTGGACGAAGCCGACCGCATGCTGGACATGGGCTTTCACGACGCCATCATGGAAGTCATCGCAGCCACGCCGGCCCTCCGGCAGACCCTGCTGTTTTCGGCCACTTACCCCAACACGATCCAAAAGATGAGCGCCTCGATCCAGCGGCAGCCGACCCGCATCAGCGTGGAATCGCTGCATGGCGGCGGCGACATCGAACAGTTGTTCTACGAAATCGAAAAAGATGCCCGCGCCCGGACTCTGGCGGCTTTGCTGGCCCATCACCGGCCGGAATCCAGCGTGATTTTCTGCAACACCAAGCAACAGTGCCAGGACGTGGCGGACGATTTGCGGGCGCAAGGCTTCCACGCCCTGGCCCTGCACGGCGACCTGGAACAGAAAGACCGCGATCTGGTGCTGGTACGCTTCGCCAACAAGAGCTGCTCGGTCCTGGTGGCCACCGATGTCGCGGCGCGCGGCCTGGACATCAAGGATTTGCAGGCGGTGATCAATTACGAACTGGCCTTCGATCCGGAAGTGCACATCCACCGCATCGGGCGCACGGGCCGCGCCGGCAGCAAGGGACTGGCCCTGAGCCTGTATACCCCCTCCGAAGCGCACCGGGTCAACGCCATCGAGGCCTACCAGAAAAGCCCTGCGGTTACGGCCTCGCCCGCATCATTGCAGAGCGGCGCGGATTTCAATCCGCAACCGCCCATGGTCACCCTGTGCATCGACGGCGGACGCAAAAACAAGGTCCGCCCCGGCGACATCCTCGGCGCCCTCACCGGCGAGGCGGGCATCCCCGGACACCAGGTCGGCAAGATCGACATTTTCGACTTCCACGCCTATGTCGCCATCGACCGCGCCATCGCCGAGCAAGCGCTGAAGCGGCTGGCGGAAGGCAAAATCAAGGGCCGGACTTTCAAGGTCCGCCGAGTGCGTTAACCGGGCGCGGATCAATAATGCGGCGGCCTTTCGTCCGCCATTGGAGAAGCGGCCTCGGCCGCTGCCGCCATCTGCCGAATACGCTCGACCAGCAGTTTGACCGTCATTTCGAGCTGATCGATCCGCTTTTGCTGCCGGCTGACTACGTCGTTCAAGGCGAGAACGGTGTCTTCCTGATAGGCCAGCTTGGTTTCGATGTCGACCAGCCGCGCTTCGCTATCCGCAGCCATGGATTACTTCTGCCCCTTCAGCAGATCGGCAAGACCGGCGAAAGCGTTGTGGGTCAGCGTCGAACCCTGGCGTGCTCCGGCCTGCACCTTGCCGGTCAGGTCGGCGGTGAGGTAGCGCTGATGCTCGTTGTCGTGGCAGTACAGGCACAGAAGCTCCCAATTGCTGCCGTCTTCCGGATTGTGGTCGTGGTTGTGGTCGCGGTGGTGGACCGTGAGCTCGCGCAGATTTTTATGGTTAAATTCGCGCGCGCAGCGGCCGCACACCCAGGGATACAGCTTGAGCGCCCGTTCGCGGTAGCCGCGTTCCCGGTCTTCCTGGCTGCGTCGCGCCTCGGCCACGATGCGGTCGAGCTTATTCAGATCGGGGTTGGATTTCTTGGTTGGCATGTCCGTAGCGTCGGTTGAAGAAATGGGTTTCGGCGCGATCATTTTATTCGAAGTCGACGGATGTGCCTCCTCAGCATCTAGAGAACGAGAGCAAACATCGGCATTAAAAATGCCGTCGGCGCCCGCCGCGCTTAAAGCAACGACTGAATCTTCGCGTGAATCGCGGCAGCCGCCCGCCGATAAGCGCTGTTCCTCAGGTGCAGTTCGTTGACCCAATCGGTGTCCGGATCGAGCAGGGGACGCAGGTCCACGTGATGAAAGTTATCGTTGGCGAGGTCCAGCGATTTCAGCATTTCGTTGTAGGCGTCGATGAGGCCAAACACGATCCGCTTCTGCCGGCTTTCATCGAGGATCCCTTTCCTGACCAGCGCCGGACGGAGCCACGGCCCCGCGAAGTTGAAAGCAAGCAGGTCAACGCCCTTGCCGGTAGGAATCGGGTGACCGTAGCCGTGCGTCACGATATGCGTATGCGGCGATCGTGCCTTGACGCGGAAAATCAGGTCCTCGAAATATTTCCGAAATACCACGTCGATCACCTGGTGCGCGAAATCCTCTCGCAAAGCGGGTAAGCCGCTATGAGCGTGGTTCAGGAAGGATTCGAACTCATCGCCGGCAATGTCGTTGCCGCCGCCGGAAAACAGGAACACCTTGGGCTGATAACGCGCGATCCGCGCCAGAATCGAGTCGATTTCAGGAGCTGCCCTATGGAATTGCCGGTCGATTTCGGTGCCATAGATCATGTTTTCCAAGGTGTCGCCGGCTTTAGCGTGGTTGTCGATTTCGTATCCGTACAAACTATGGTGGGTCAGACAATCGATCAGATCGGTCCCCGGCAGGTAATCGAACCACGAATCACCCTCAGCAATGATCAGACCCGGGTCTTTCTTGGGAACCGCCGCCAGCCGAAAGGCCGTGACCGCATCCTGCGGCGCGGCATCTTTCAACCGGGCGGCCTCTTTGAATTCCGCGACTTCCTCGCGGGTCCAGCTATCCATCGTCTCAAAATCGTTTGACATGGTCGGTCTCCGATGGGGATTGGGCGCTCGTAGTGTCCTGCGAATCATCGGCTAAGGCAAAGACACTCCCTATAATGTGGACCCGCTGATCACTGATGAAGGCCCCTTCAGTGAAGGCCGCACCATTGTCCGTTCCAGAAATAGACGGGGCTCACAAAAATAAGTAGTAGGCCGGGCCGGAACCGCCCGATCGCCCGCACCTAGGAGGTTATATGCACGATTTAATACCGAAAATGTTTTTCGCCGCCCTTTCGGCCGCTGTGTTGTCCTGGCCAACGAGCCGCGCCGATAGCTCCAGCGATCAGCAAGCACTCCAGGCCGACTCGATTTCACTCGCCGAGACCTCCGATTCGACCCATTCCGCACATGGCACGGCAGCCGACACCCAGCCGGCACCGCCGCCCGGGCCGATTCCCGACTCGGTATCGGGCTACCTCATCCCCGGTCTGCCCTTCGTCGAACCGCCGACTATCCGCAGCCGTCACGGAGTCCTGAAGCTCGAACTGACCGCCATGGCTACGCCGGTTCGCATCAGCGGGAAGCTGGTCAATGCCCGCGTGTATGCGGCCACGGCTTACGGCGAGACCTATCCGCCGTCTTACGTTCCGCCGATCCTGGCGCTGGATCCGGGCGACAATCTGCAGATTACGCTGAAGAACGAACTAGGCGAGCCGACCAACCTGCATACCCACGGGTTCTTCATTTCGCCCATGGGCAACCAGGACAATATTTTCGTCGACCTTCCCAACGGCGGCGCATTTCTTTACAACTACGAGCTTCCGGCAACCCTGTCGCCGGGACTCTACTGGTACCACCCGCACTACCATCCGCTGGTGGAAGAACAGGTATTCGGCGGCCTAGCGGGCTATATTTACGTCCGCGGCCTGAAACAATTGCTGCCCGAACACTTGCAGGATGTCCCCGAACGCTTCCTGCACCTGAAAGACTTCCAGTTCAACCGCGAAAACACGATTCCAGCCAGGAACATCAATTCCGACAACCCAACCCATAGGACGGTCAATGGGCTGGTGCAGCCCACGATGGGGATGGAGGCGGGCGGGACTCAGTTATGGCATTTGGGGAATATCGGCGCCGACATCTGGTACAACCTGGAGCTTTCCGGGCTGGAATTTACGGTGATTGCCGAAGATGGGAACCCGGTCGACCGCGCGTGGACCGCAACGCAGTTGCTCATGCCGCCGGCAAAACGCTTCGATGTACTGGTGCAGGCCAAGAAGCCGGGCGCTTATCAGCTCATCACTACACAGATGAATACCGGACCATGGGGCGACGATTACCCACAGGCACTGCTAGCCACCCTGAACGTCACCGGACCAGCCAGGGAGCCCGCCGCTCTGCCGACGCACATCCAGCCCTTCGACAATCTAGCCCATGCCACCGTTACGCAGGAGCGGGTATTCGACCTGTCGGAAAATCCGAATACCAACAAGTTTTTCATCAACCGGCGCGTGTTCAAGCCGAATCATGTCGATGCAACGCCCCTGACCGGGACCGTCGAGGAATGGAGATTCCGCAATACCTCTCTGGAACTGCACCCGATCCATCTGCACGTAAACGATGCCCAGGTCATGAGCGTCAACGGCGTGCCCCAGGACGCACGCTCCCTGGTCGACACCATCCCCATTCCCTATGCGACCAAGGATGCGGAAGGAAAGCTCGTTCCCGGGGAGGTGGTGATGCGCTTCAAATTCCGCAAGTTCGTCGGCCCCTACGTGTTCCACTGCCACATCCTGGCGCACGAGGACCGTGGGATGATGTCGATCATCAACGTCACGAGCCCGGGATCGGAATAGAAACCGGCTCGAGGCACCGTAAAACGCAAAAAGGGCGCCGCGAACCGGCACCCTTTTTTGCTACGTCACCGCAACGGCAACCCGAAATAGGAACTCAGAGACAATAGGGTGAGATAGCCCATTGTTTCAGCACCTCAGCATCGCGATCGGGGAGATAGGCGTAGTCCTTGGACAGGTCGCGGTGCACGGCCTCCCCCACATGCGGCGATACCATGCCTTTGAGCATGTAGAAATACCAAGCAAACGGATAGCCGGCCTGGGTATCGAAACGGTTGAGCAGCGCGGCCAGAGCCTTGCCTTTCTTGCCGTCGGGGCCTTCCAGGCGCGGCAACTCGCGGGTGCGGTTGTGGAGGATCTCGACGTTCATGATCTGCTCGCCATGGCGGCCAATGTGCTGGTACAGACGTAGACTCCAGTCCTCGCAGAACGGCTGGCGCTGGCCGGCGCTGCTGGCGTTCCAGTCGTCCATGAAGCGCTGGGCCGGATGGCGGTCTGGACGATGCCGGCCCAGTTCGCGCATGAACAAAGCGACTTCAGTCTTGCGACGGTAGGTGTAGCGGGCTGCGCCCACCGCAAACGGTTGAACTGCGAGCGGATCGATGGGATCGATCAGTTCCTCCAGGTCTTCCGGCGGTTTGTCCGCGTCGATCAAGTAACGATCCGCGAGCTCTTGGGTCCGGTCCACTTCGATTTGGACAAAATCCTCGGCGCCCGGACCAGTCTGAGCAACGAGATACAGCGTGACTCCGCTATGGTGCGTGGCCAGGAAGCCGCCTTCCTCGCAGTGCGCCAACAGCGTATTGAAATTCTGCCCGCACTCGATGAAAGTGCGCTCGGCCCACTCGCCGATATCCGCCGCGATGCGAGCGCCGTTCGGCTTGACGATGCCGCCCAAGCGGTACCATTCGTGCCCGAGACGGGCGACGTGCAGCGGATAGTCGGGGTAGGCATTACGCAACCGATCCAGCAGGACCGCATCGTCTGACGCCGCCAGAGTGTCTTTGCAAAGCCGGTCTAGCAAATGGCCGTCAAACCGGGCCGGCAGCTCTGCATCTTGTTCGGGCGAAACTCTGACTTCAGCAACCATCGACTCTCTCCAATAAAACCTGATTCCGACTGCATTTTACTGCCCAGCCAAAACCCGTCAAATCGAATGGTTTTTGAGGCTCCCGGATTAACCGGCGAGACCTGGCATGCTCCCTAAGACCGGATCGGGAGCGACATCCCACAAGCGTTTGAAGCAGGTATCGAGCCGGGACAACCGGCGGTCGACCGAGTCTAATCGCGCATAATCCGGGAAGCGCGCCGCGCCACTCCCACCGTACCACGCCTCCATATCCAGCTTGAGACGGTCGCGCTCCTGCACCGCAGCCGCGATCATTCTGCGCGCCCATTGCTTGCTGGCTTCCATGCCTATCGGCGCGATCCGGTAGCGCACCCCTGCGTCGAATATCCGCACGCCGCCGCCTTCGGATACCGTGTCCCTCAGGATTCCAGCATCGGCCACCTCCACACCCGCCAAATAATCGATGCCGAAATGATGAAGCTCGGGCAGCCAGGGCGTAGTCGGTCCCATCAGCACAGTCGTAGCGCTGCGCGCCAGCGCCGCGAGGCGCGGAAAGGTTTTGTTCGGGATAGAGGTCGCCGTGAGGAAGACCCAGTCCGCCTCGGGCAACACATATTCGCAAGCGGAATCCGGCAGATCGTCGGAGCCGGGCTGGCGCTCCAAAACCTGAAGCTCGAGTGCGTGGGTTTCGGCGAAACGGTCCAGGCCGGGGTAGCGGCCTATTACCGCGACCCGTTTACCACGCAACAAGGGGAGAAAATGTTCGAAGACGACAAGGTTGTTGTTCGCCCCCGGCGAGGGCAAAAGCGCCTCGCCCTCCGGAAGCATACCGAGCCGCTGGATGCCGGCGTTGACGGCCGCCATACCCACCGTGGCCCGGTACGGATCGAACTCCCGCACCCAAGCCGCCAATTCGGGCAAAGGCTTGCCTTTAAGGCTGCCGGCCCAGGGCAGAGTGCGGGTGGGAATGCCGGGGCTCATGGATAACCCGGCGGCATCGGCTTCGCATAATGTCCAGACCAGGCCGATAACCACGGCACCGACCGGCGTAGGCACACCGGCGTAATCCTGGAGCAGGTCGTAGATTTCGTAAGGGTTCGTCATCCGCAACTCATGGACGCAACGCCAACGGCCTCAGCCGTCGCGGTTGGCCAGGGCGTTGTTCTGCGCCGAACGGATGCGCTCCGAAATCCCTTTGGGGCTGTTCGCGTAGGCTTCCTGTGCCGCGTTGAGGGCAGTCTGGACGGCCACCGCCTCTTCCGCCGTTAGCGGCAACCGGCCAGCCATATGGGTAGCATCGGGTACGGCTTCGAGGATAGCCGCCCGGTTGGGGTGCTCGCTCACCGGAACTAGGCGGGCAGCCTCCTTGTTGCCGTCGATGCAAACGGCCAGCCCGATGACTTCGACCTTGCGGCCGTCTTGCGTCGTCTTGATAAAGGTACTCATCAGTCTTTACCTTAAGTAATAGCTCAATTCTTCAATGCTTGACCGGGAAAGCCCCGGCGTCTGCCGGGCCGCGTTCGGGAAGCTGGGCTCCGACATAGGAGAACGCATGCACCTTGATCAGGCAATACACAGTATCTCCCTCGTCCAAAGCCATTTCGTTCAGCGCTTTCAACGAAATACCGGCCAGGAGGGTAACGCCGCAATCGATCTGCACCACGGCGTGGCTTGGCGTCCGGATGACCGCACACACACGGCCCTTGATCTGATTCTGGATGGACGTCCCCTGCAAATACTGCTTCGACAGCGCGATGTCGCTGGATCGGATGGAAACGTGAGCGGACTCGCCCCGAGCTAGATGTCCCGCTATCGGCAGTACCAGCTCGGTGCCGTGGTAGTAGGCGATGGTGCAACCGTTCTCCGCTTCATGGCCCAAGACGCTCACCGGAAGAATGCTCTCGATGCCCTGCAGGACAGAACCGGCGGAAAGGATTTTATCGGTGATGATTTCATGCGGATCGCCGACCCCCAGAACGCGGCCGTTGACCATTAGCACCATCCGGTTGGTGAGCTGCAAAATTTCTCCTAAGGAATGGCTAACATAGACGACGGGAACATTCAGCTCGTCGCGCACACGGGTCATGTAGGGCAGCAATTCCGAATTAGAGACGCCCGAGACTTCGAGCTGATCGTCGAGCAGGAGCAACCGGGGAGCCGGTATCAGGGCGTGCGCCAATGCGACCCTCTGCCTGTCGACCGGCGTCAAGGCATGGACGCTGCTCTCCAACAGGGGTTCCAGATCCAGCAAATCGACTACGTCGCCGAATCGGAAACCGCCGGCCCTGACCGAGTTCTGGTGCGTATCCCGCAGCAGCGAACTCACCGTCTGCCGCGGATGGCTAGACGGATCGGAGCGCACGAGGCCGACGCGGCGCCTGGCGGCGGGCACGCGCACCCCCTGGCGGCTATCGAAAACCGTGTCGCCGCCGAGCTTGATCCAGCCGCGGTGCGGACTGACAACGCCGGCTATCATACCCAACAAGGTGCTCTTGCCTGCGCCCGGCGGCCCGAAACATGCCGTCAAAGGACTGTCGATGGCGAGCCGGGCTGCGAGATCGAAATGATCCCGGCTCAGTTTCACATCCATTTCAATCATCAAGGGTTCCTCCGAAAATTATCCCCGTCATGCCGCCGCCTGAACCGCCAGACGGCTCGCTAGAAGGGCATTGACGTTGTAGGCGAATTCGCGCCAGGCGGCAGCGAGGTCGCGGGCCGTGGTTTCCAGATATTCAGGAGACGGCCGATGCTCCGGCGGGAAATTGGACAGCGCACAGGAACCGCCATTGAAGGCGACCACCTCATCGAGCAGAAATTTGTTGAAGCCGACGAACGGAGCCAGCAGCGATTGCGCCAGAGTCGACAACCCCGCCTCGAGGCTCGCCCCTCCGGTATCGAAAGACAGCTCGCCGAGCTGTGCGAGGGCTTCGCTGTAGACCTGCTCCATGGCACCGAGCACGGCGCGCTGGGTGAGCTGATCGGTGTGCTGACTCGCCAAATTATGATGGAGCAGGCGCTTATAGCGTTCGAGCACCGAGGTGCGCTGAGCGGCGACCCACGCCGTGAATTGGCCGACACCCTGCTCGTTTTGTGCGGCGCCGGCCGGGAGGGGAGCGGGATCCGCTATCAATGCCCGTTGGATCCGAGCCGCAGACTCGAGAGCCCCCTCGAGGTAGCCGCCGCCGTAACTCGCAGCCTCCGAACCGCCGAACAGGAGCCGTCCGCCCCATTGCGGCCGCCGCAGCGCCGGATGCCCGTATTCCGGATGACTATCCGGAGGAACATGATCGCGGCGGCTGCAGGTATAGGGCTCGGCCGCCCAGTCCTGGAAATGCTGCTCGCCCTGTTCGGCCTCGACGCCGAACACCTGCACCATCTGGCTCGAAACCAGCATCGGGAGCCCTAAGCGCAACGCAGCCCGCGTCTCCGGCGCGATCGCGGCGAATCCACCCAGGGCGGCACCAGCGGCATCCGCACTGCAAGCATCGAATATTTCTCCAAGCATCGCTTGCTCGTGGCGAACGAAAGCGTTCCCCGAGTGGCCGGCTTCGCGCCAGAACGGCCGGTCGTAGGCGACCACCACCTTGGCCTGATCGGCCATCCAGGTATAGGTTCCACTCAGCGCCTCGAGCAGCTTGCCGTCCAGCGCCGGTTCGAACCGAACCCGCTCCTCGATCAGCCTCGGCGGCATCGCCAGCACCACGCGGCGCGCCGCAACGACGATAGCCTCCCCACCGCACTCAAAGCTCAACTCGACATGGTCGCCGCAGTCGGCCAGGGCGGTGAGCGTGTAGCCGAGATTCAGCGCAGCGTCGGGCAGATCGCGGCTCAAAGCCTCTACCAGACTCGTCATGCCGCCTTCCAGACGATGGGCCCCGCCGTGCAGACCGGGCTGACTCAAGGTTTCCGGCGGCTTGTCGTGATCGGTCAGATATAACACTTCACCGGTGTCGTGCTGGGGAAAACTATGCAGCCCGAGTTCACTCACCAGCCTCAGCATCCGCGGCTGGGTCTCCGGCCAAAACCAAGTCGGCCCCAGATCCAGCGCCATGCCGGCTTTTTCACTGGACACCGATAGGATGCGCCCGCCGAGGCGGTCGCGCGCCTCAAACAGGGCAAAACCGCGCTGCCGGGCCTGCAAGCCCCTTGCAAGTGCCAAGCCGCACAAACCGCCGCCTACGATCGCCGTGTCGAGCATGAGGGGTTCCTTCATTTCCGGGATGTTTCCAATATCCCAGCAAACAGCGTTCCATCTTGCCGAACACACTCGCCAACCGTCCGAACGCCAGAAAATTCGCGGCCCGCAGCACCACAACGCTTTGCGGAAAACCGATGATTCGTACAGTGCTTTCGCAACAGCAGCCCAGACGGGCCTCCGATTTGTCGGGTTTACGACAGCCGCAGGGTCAGCGGATGCGGCAGCCGCTTACCGCGTCGACGATACGGGACGGGTGGCTGGCTCCGCCAAGACGGCCCGGCAAGAAATGTATCTCCCGGCGCGGAAACTGACACCACAGCCGCAAGGGCGTCCGAGCGGGTGAATGTCCAGAAAGGTTAGCGCTAGTCGAGACGATTGCTCCGCCGAAAGCGCGCGACAAGGCTGCCGCTACAGGATGGGCTGTGACCCGGATAGCGAGGGAATCGTGGGCGCCGCACAGCCAGTCCGGCACGCCCGGACGAACGGGTATCAACCAAGTCGCGGAACCGGGCCAGCTCGCCAGCACCTCATCCCGGCAAGGAATTTTGGCCAGATCGACCAGCGGCTCGATCGCCGCCAATTCGGCGGCGATCAGGATCAGGCCCTTAGTTTCACTGCGGCGCTTGAGCCGGAGCAGATAGCGGACAGCCGCCTCCTTGAATGGATCGCAGCCCAAACCGTAGACCGCCTCGGTAGGATAAGCCACGACCCGACCCCGGCGCAGCGCGTCGGCGGCACAACCGATGCGAAACCGGGAAACCCAACCCACGCGCCCGCCGAGTTGGAGCTCAGGCAGCCGAGTCGGTCAGCGGCGCACCTTCATAGGGCGCGGCATAGCCGCATTCCTTGCGGGGGCAAACTTTCTCGGTACCGCGGCGTTTGGTGGTTTTTAAGGTTAGGACCGGCCACTGGCAAGACGGGCAAGCCTCGGCGATCGGCGGATTCCACACCGCGTAGCTGCACTTGGGATAGGTCGAGCAGGAATAGAATAGTTTGCCGAAGCGCGATTTGCGCTTGATCAAACTGCCCTGGCTACACTCGGGACACGCCACGCCAGTATCGGTGGGCTTCTCCAGCGGCTCGATGTGGCGGCAGGCCGGGTAGCCGCTGCAGCCGATGAAGCGGCCGTAACGCCCTGTTTTGACGACCAACGGCGAATCGCATTTCGGGCATTGCCGCCCTTCGACGACCTCCGGCTCAGCTTGCTCTGACTCCTTGCCGGCCAGATTCCGCGTGTATTTGCACTCAGGATAGTTGGTGCAACCGATGAAACGCCCATTGCGCCCGAGCCGGATCGACAAAGGTTTCCCGCATTCCGGACACAGCTCGTCGATCGCTTCGTGCGTCACGTCGGCCCGCTTTAGGCTTTCGTCCTTCTCCTCGATCAGTGTGTGGAACGGACCCCAGAACTCCCGCATCAGCGGAATCCAGTCCTTCTCGCCCCTCGACACCGCATCCAGGTCATCCTCCAGGTTTGCAGTGAAGTTGTAATCGACGTAGCGGTTGAAATGCTCGGTGAGGAACTTGTTCACCACCCTCCCTAGATCGGTGGGATGGAACCGCTTGGTTTCGAGCTCGACGTAATCCCGCTGCTGCAGCGTGGAAATGATGGTCGCATAGGTCGACGGCCGACCGATGCCGTGCTCTTCCAGAGCCTTGACCAGGCTGGCTTCGGTATAGCGCGGCGGCGGCTCGGTGAAATGCTGCGACGGAAGCACGTCGCTCAGGTCGACCTCTAGCCCCTCCGCCAGCTTGGGCAGATAGATTTCGTCGCTCTCTTCCGCCACATCGTCCTGTCCCTCCCGGTACACCGACATGAAGCCCGGATGGATGACCGTGGACCCGGTGGCACGAAACAGGTTGTCGGCGCTGCCGCAGGCAAAATCCACCGTTACGGTATTCAGTGTCGCATGGACCATCTGACAGGCCACGCTGCGCTTCCAAATCAGGCTGTACAGCTTGAGTTGGTCCGGCGTCAAATGCGCCTTGACCGACTCGGGAGTGCGGAATGCCGAGGTCGGGCGGACCGCTTCGTGCGCCTCCTGGGCGTTCTTACTCTTTGTCTTGTAGACGCGGGGCTGCTCCGGCACATTATCTTTACCGTAGCGCGACTCGATCAGAGAGCGCAGTTCCTCGATCGCCTCCTGGGCTAGGTTCACCGAATCGGTACGCATATAAGTGATCAGACCTACGGCTTCGCCGCCAAGGTCGATGCCTTCGTAGAGCTGCTGCGCCACTGTCATGGTCCGCCGGGTGGTGAAGCCAAGCTTTCTCGCGGCCTCCTGCTGCAGGGTCGAAGTCGTGAAAGGGGCGGAAGGGTTACGCTTACGCTCCTTTTCCTCGACCTTGACGACCCGCAACTTGCCTTGCGCATGCTCCAGCAGGCTCTGGCGAGCGGCTTGCGCCTGCGCCTCGTTGACGAGGCTGAATTGCTCCAGCTTCTTGCCGGCCAGATGGGTCAAGCGCGCCGAAAGCGCCTGATCTTCGGATTGAATCGCCGCCTCGATGGTCCAGTATTCCTGGATTTCGAACCGTTCGATCTCGAGCTCCCGCTCCACGATCATTCGCAAGGCGGGACTCTGTACACGCCCGGCCGAAAGGCCGCGGCGTATCTTCTTCCACAGCAGCGGCGACAGCTTGAACCCGACCAAGTAATCGAGCGCCCGCCGCGCTTGCTGAGCGTGAATCAAGTCGACCGACAGCGGCTTGGGGTTTGCCACGGCTTCGGTGATTGCCCGCTTGGTAATTTCATGGAAAACCACCCGGTGAACCGGCTTACTGTCGAGCACTTGCTGCGCCTTCAGCAGCTCGTACAGATGCCAGGAAATCGCCTCGCCCTCGCGGTCCGGGTCGGTCGCAAGGTAAAGCGCATCGGCTTTTTCCATGGCCTTGGAAATCGCCTGTACATGCTTCTTGTTTTTGTCGATGATTTCGTACTTCATCGAAAAGTCGTGCTCGGGATCGACCGCCCCCTCCTTGGGGATCAAATCCCGCACATGACCATAAGAGGCGTACACCTGGAAGGCTTTGCCGAGGTATTTTTCGATCGTCCGGGCCTTAGCCGGCGATTCGACGATGACGAGGTTTTGAGCCATGGATAAAGAAACTTGCCTCAGTCGGCGACACCCGATCGGAGCGGCATCTTCGCGACTACCGTCCCAATCGCCGCCCGGGCGTTAGTGGATATACCCTGGGAAACTTTCATAAACAAGATTCTCCATACGGGCGAATGCGACTTCCTCGCTCGGTTGACTGAACAGCACCATCAGCACAACCCATTTCAGGTTTTCGAGCGAGATGGATTCCTCGCTCAAAGCCATGAGGCGATCGATGACCAATTCACGGCTCGCAGCCGTCAGGATGCCGCTCTGTTCCAAGAACATCAAAAAACCGCGGCACTCCACGTCCAGCTTAGCCAGTTCTTCGGCGGAAAAGACCCGGAAAGCGGGCAGCGATGCGGCGCGCACCGGCTGCTGAGCCCCCAGCGTCTCCAGCCAGTCGAACGCTCGATTGATCTCCTGCTGAGGAAACCCCGCTTCCAGCAACTCGGTACGCATCTCATCGGGGTCCGGTGCCTGCTCGGAATCACGGTCTAGATAGTTTTCAAACAGGTAGATCAATACGTCAAAAACATTTTCTTTCATTAGCCCTCTCGCGTGCGGGAACGGAAACGCTCCCTACTTTATGCGGCAATATCCGCCGCCCGGCGCAGCCTCCACACGGCCTTCCATCTCGAGCAGGACGAGTTTGGTGGCGATGACGTTCGCGCTGTAGCCGGTTGCCGCGACTAGAGTATCCACGGACGTTGGCGCATAGGCAATACGCGCTAGGATACACGCCGCCTCGGCATCCTCGGGCGGCGCCTGCCGCAGCGCCTTGGCGGAATCCACGAATCCCGATAGCGCGCCCAGCTCTTCTAGGATATCGGACACCGACTCCGCCAGCTTCGCTCCCTCGCGGATCAGGGCGTTGCAGCCGCGAGCCAGCGGATCGTGAATGGAACCCGGGACGGCGAAAACTTCGCGCCCCTGCTCCATAGCCTGCCGTGCCGTAATTAGCGAGCCCGACTTCAACGCTGCCTCCACCACCAACGTGCCTAGGCTCAAACCACTAATAATCCGGTTGCGGCGAGGAAAGCCCTCCCGGCTCGGCGGCGTACCTGGCGGAAACTCAGACACTAGAGCCCCGCCGGTCTCTGCGATCACGGCGGCCAGGGACTCATGCCGCTGCGGGTAGACCCGGTCGAGTCCGCAGCCGAACACGGCGACGGTCGGGGCCCTAGCATCCAGCGCACCCTCATGCCCTGCGGCATCGATACCCAAAGCCAAGCCGCTGGTGACCACCAGCCCTGCGCGCGACAACGCCGCGGCGAACTGGCGCGCCGTCCGGATACCCACCGCTGAAGGATTCCGGCTTCCGACGACGGCGACCTGTTTGCACTGCAACACGGATACGCACCCTTTGACGAAGAGCGCTGTCGGAGGATCGGAAATCTCCCGCAGTAACACGGGATATGCGGAATCGTTCAGGGTTATGCAAGCATGGCCAGGAATCGCCAGCCAGGCCAAATCGGCCTCGACGGCGGCCCAGTCCGGCCGAGCAAGATACGCCAGCGCATCCGTACCCAAGCGCAGCCCATCATAAGCTCCGCGGGCATTGCCGAACGCCGCCTCGACCGTACCGAACCGCTCCAGCAGGACAGATACCCGACGCGGCCCGACACCCGGCGCCCGCAGCAAGGCCAACCAATAACGCAGCGCAGGATCGGCCATCGGTCCAAATCTCAGGGCGATTTCACAATGTCCTTGAGATGCATAGCACGCACCGCTTTCATGACCAGCGCGTAACTGACCCTCTCGAACACACGGAACACCACCGCTGAACCTGACCACTCGGGGGGAGTTTCGACCATGTTGCCGAATCCCCCAGCCACGTAGTCCTTAACCGTATCGACTTCGCGATAGATGTGTAGCACGTGGCCTGCCTCCAAGCCGTTTGTCTTTCCCCTATCCAGCACAATGACTTGGTACTGCCCAATCTGGGTTAGTCCGTCAAGTACGCCGATGATCTGGCCACCCACCGTTTTGTCGGGCACGTGCAGCGTATAGGCCGTCACCAGCTCCTGCACCTCCGTCGGCAGCAGCCGGTCGCCGATCACCGCTTCCCTTTCGGCGCGCACCAGCAGCAACTCCGCAGGATCACCGGCGATCCGCACCTGCGCATCGCCGACATACAAGGCCTCGTAACAGAGCACTTCGTCGGTAGCTCCGTCGCGATACGCCGCGCCCGGACGCACCACGGTCACGATATCGTCCTTGACGCTGCCTAACCCGCGCGCATAGATGCCATAACCGGCGCCACCCGAAATGTGCTCGTCCGGAAAACCGACGATATAGGGCAGGGTTTTGGCGTCGTCGTCGTCCAGCACCCTCGGCCGGCTAAGAAAGGCGTTGATAGCGGCAGCCGGAATCACCGGGATCTCGCGCACCAAGGGAGTCACCCTGATCGCAGGACTTAGCGGCGCTACCGGCGCCGTATCGAGCTCGACGCGGGGCCGACCCGCCACCCAGCGCAGCAACAGCATATCGCCCGGGTATATCTGGTCCGGATTGCCCAATGCCGGATTGCTGTACCACAACTCTGACCATTGCGCCGGATTCTTCAGAAATCGGGAAGCGACATCCCAGATCGTGTCGCTCTGCGAAACCAGATATCGCTGGGGAGCATCCGGGTTGAGAAGGAGTTCGGCACGCACCGCTCCCGCAGCGAAGAGAAACAGAACCAGTCCAGCCGCCAACTTGAAGGTCATGGATGCTTTTTTAGAGATTTATAAGGAAACGCGAGCGCGGATTCATTGTCTTAATATAGACAGTTCGGCTCTCAACATTGAGAGATTCGATTCAATCTACCGCTGGAATTCGTTAAAATTCCACCGAATACGAGCTATGTTACCCGCGAGTCGGGCAGAAGAGACTATCGTGACCATTCTATCTATTCTCGAATTTCCTGACGAACGTTTGCGTAAGAAGGCTGTGCCGGTCGAGGTCTTCGATGAGGCCTTGCGCAGAACTGTCGACGACATGTTCGAGACTATGTACGCCGCCCCCGGCATCGGACTGGCGGCTACCCAGGTCAACTTGCACAAACGCATCCTGGTCATCGACATTTCCGAGGAAAAGAATGCCCCGCTGTGCCTGATCAATCCGGAGCTGCTTGAAAAAACCGGAGACGAGGACATGGAGGAGGGCTGCCTATCGGTGCCGGGTATTTTCGAAAAGGTGAGCCGGGCAAACTCGGTAAAGATCCGTGCATTGGATCGCAACGGAGACTCCTTCGAAATGGCAGCGGACGGCCTCCTGGCAGTCTGTATCCAGCACGAGATGGACCACCTGGACGGCAAACTGTTCGTTGACCACCTCTCGACCTTGAAGCGGCAGATGGTGCGCAAGAAACTTCAGAAAGAGCGGAAACTGCGCGAGATCAACAAAGCGCCTCGCAGCATTGCGGCCGTCTGAACCCTGCAGCGGTTCCATCGTCTTTACCTCAGCCTACGGACGGCGCCATGAACATTGTTTTTGCCGGCACGCCGGAATTCGCCGTCCCCGCCCTACGCGCCTTGATCGCGTCGGGGCATGCGCCTTGCGCGGTGTACACCCAACCCGACCGCCCCGCCGGCCGCGGACGTAAACTCACCGCCAGCCCGGTTAAACAGCTCGCGGCAGAATGCGGCATCCCGGTATGGCAACCCGAATCGCTGAAAGGACCGGAGGAGCTCGAACGACTACGCGGCTTGGAACCTGACCTGATGGTCGTCGTCGCCTATGGCCTGATTTTACCGTCCCCCGTCCTCGCAGTTCCGCTGCTGGGCTGCATCAACATTCACGCCTCGCTGCTGCCGCGCTGGCGCGGTGCGGCACCGATCCAGCGGGCCGTGCTGGCCGGCGACCCGGAGACTGGCGTGACGCTCATGCGCATCGAGCGTCGCCTAGACGCGGGCCCCATGCTAGGCAAGCGCGGTTGCCCAATCGAACCCAACGACACCGCCGCCACACTGCATGAGCGTCTCGCTAGCCTAGGTGCCGAGATGCTGATCGACATGCTTCCTATGCTGCAAGGCGGCGACCTGCCGGGGGAGGTCCAGGACGAATCCCTGGTCACTTATGCGGAAAAAATCGAGAAAGCCGAGGCAAGGATCAACTGGCAGCACGCCGCGCTCGACATCGAACGCCGAGTAAGAGCCTTCAATCCCTGGCCGGTAGCGGAGACGCTACTGGATGGTTCGGTGCTGCGGATATGGTCGGCCCAGGCGGTGGGCGACGCGGCAAACGCCCCGCCCGGCAGCGTTGTCGGAGCGGCGCGCAGCCTCGATATCGCCTGCGGCCAAGGCATCCTGCGCATCTTTGAGCTGCAGCCTCCGGGGAAACGGCGAATGAGCGCCGCCGACTTCCTTAACGCCCACCCGCTCACCGGAGTCAAGCTGGGCACATGAGCGCCAACACCCGCACCTTGGCTGCCTCGGCATTGCAAGATGTCGTTGTCGAGCGGCACTCGCTGACCGCCGCACTAGGGAAACGCCTGCCGGCAATCTCCGACGTCCGCGACAGAGCCTTCGTACAAGCCCTGTGCTATGGCGTGCTCCGCGCCTATCAGCCGCTGGAGTTCCTGCTCGGCAGGCTTGTGCTCAAGCCGATCATCGACCAGGAAATCCGGCTGCTGGCGCTTATCGGTCTGTATCAGCTGCGCAGCATGAACGTCAAACCGCATGCCGCAGTCTCTGAAACGGTCGAAGCCGCTCACCGGAAGCGGTGGGCCAAGCCCTTGCTCAATGCAGTCCTGAGAAACTATCTGCGCCGCAGGGAAGAGCTGGAAGCTCAAGCACACGAAGATTCCGCCAGCCGCTATGCCCACCCTGTCTGGCTGCGCGACCGATTCGCCACCGACTGGCCGGGAGACTGGGAAGCCCTGCTGGACCAGAACAACCGACCGCCGCCGATGAGTCTGCGCATCAACCCGGCGTACAGCGACCGCTCCGGCTATCTAGCTCGACTAGCCGAAGCCGGCATTGCGGCTCAGCCCTGCCTCCATGCGCCGGCGGGGGTCACATTGGATTCTCCCGTCACGGTAGAAGTGCTGCCCGGTTTCGCCGAAGGTGGAGTATCGGTCCAAGACGAAGCGGCTCAATTGGCGGCCCTGCTAGTTGAGCCTCAGCAGGGTGAACGCATCCTCGACCTGTGCGCCGCCCCTGGCGGCAAGACGCTGCACATGCTCGAACTCAGCCAGGGCGAAGCCGAGATCGTCGCCGTGGATGTCGACATCGAAAGGTGCGGACGCATACGGCAGAATTTGGCAAGGGAACACCTCTCCGCCACGGTACTTAGCGGCGATGCCCGCGCACCCTCGTCGTGGTGGGACGGACGCCAATTTGATCGCATCCTGCTCGACGCCCCCTGTTCGGCAACCGGAGTCATCCGCCGCCATCCCGATATCAAGCTACTCCGGGAGGAACGCGACATCGGCACCCTGACGGCTCTACAAGCTACTATCTTCGATTCGGCCTGGCCGTTACTCAAACCCGGCGGGATCCTCGTCTATGCCACCTGCTCGGTGATCCGCGCCGAAAACGAGATGCAGATCGTGCGCTTCCTGGAGACCCACGCCGATGCCACCGAACATCTGCTGACTGCCGACTGGGGCATCGCCCAGCTCCACGGACGCCAAATCTTGACCGGCGAATCGGGCATGGACGGATTCTTCTATGCTCGTTTGCGCAAGGCTGCGTGAACAGACTCGTCGCGTGCCTAGCCCTTTTCGGCCTCGCTGCCCCGACCGGCGGCTGGGGTGAGGAACCTGCGTTTCAGGTACGCCGCGCCGAACTGTTCCGGCATGAAGACCGCTCCTACGCTCTGGATGCCGACATCGACTTTCATTTCAACGACACCGCCGCAGAAGCGCTACGCAACGGCGTGCCGCTCACCCTGGTCATGCACCTGCGGGTGAGAAGGAGTCGCGCGTGGTGGTGGGACGAAACGGTGGTCGATCAAGACTGGCGGCGGACCGTGCGCTTTCATCCCCTGGCGCGCGCCTACCAATTGACGGAGGAAGAGTCAGGGGTCACCGAAAATTTCGCCGGCCTGCATACGCTTAGAGAGGCATTGGGCAGAGTCAGAAATCTCCCGGTCCGACCACTGCCGCCACCGGCCTCTGGCCAAAACTATCACGCCGCACTTTCAGTCGCCCTCGACATCGAAGCATTGCCCCTGCCGCTGCGTCCCACGGCTTATCTGTCCCCCCAGTGGCACATCAGCAGCACTTGGTTCCGATGGTCATTCGCAAACTGAGAATCCGTCTGCCTCTCGGCGTGGTCGTGGTCGTCCTGTTCGCGGCCATAGTCGCCTCGCTGCACCTGATGAGCTCGGCCACTCAGAGTTCGCCTCAACTCGGCAGCATGTATTCGCTGCTGGTGCTCATCAACTCGATAGGTTCTATCCTGCTGCTGGCCTTGGTAGTCGCCAACGTTTACGGGCTGCTGCGCCAGCTGGCCAAGAAGGCGGCCGGTTCCCACCTGACCGCCCGCATGGCGTTCCTTTTCGTCCTGCTCAGTCTGGCCCCCGCGTCGATTGTCTTCTACTACTCGATGCAGTTTCTCAAGCAGAGTATCGACAGCTGGTTCGACGTCCGCATCGACCAGGCCATGGAAGATGCGCTGGAACTGGGACAGGCGGCGCTCGACGAGCGCATGCGGACTTTGCTGCGCCAAACCGAGCAGGCGGCGGCCAAGCTGCAGCTCACTCCCATCATGGAGTTCCCCTTTCACCTGACCGAACTCCGTGACGAACTGGGCGAAGGCGAGTTCACGGTATTTTCCCGGCAAGGACGGATCATCGCCGCGGGAGGCTCCCAGCTCGGCTTCATCCTGCCCGATCTACCGGACGCCGGGGTTCTGCTCCGAGTCAAACAGGGCAAGTCCTATATCCGGCTGGAGCCCAACCAGGATCAGAATCTCCAGATACGCGCGGTCGTTGCGATTCAGTCTGAAGACCCTCTCTTTCTGCAAGCTTTGTATCCCGTGCCGTTGCGAATATCCCAGCTCGCCGGCACTGTCGAGGCCGCTTTCGTGCACTACAAAGAGTTGGGGTTTCTCCGCAGTTCGCTCAAACACACCTTCATTCTGACGCTATCGCTGGTGCTATTGCTCAGCCTTCTCGCGGCCATCTGGGTAGCGTTCGTCAGCATCCGCCGAATCGTCGCTCCGGTGCGGCGCCTGGCGCAAGGCACGCGCGCAGTAGCCGAAGGCAGGTATGGCCACCGGCTCGCGGTCAGGGCGAAAGACGAACTCGGCTTTCTGGTCGAATCGTTTAACACCATGACCGAAAGGCTCGCCCAGGCCAGCGAGGAAGCCCGCGAATCGCGCATCGAAGTCGAACGCCAGCGCGCTTATTTGGAAACGGTGCTGTCCAGTCTGTCCTCGGGCGTACTCAGCTTCGACCACGAGTCCCGCCTCCTCACCGCAAACCGGGCAGTAGACGACATCCTGCACATTCCCGCACTGGACTACCTGGGATTCCCGATCAGCCAGCTCAAAGCCGAGCACCCTTATCTGGGCGAGCCCGTAGATCGCATCGAACGCTGGTTGAACAAGGGCTCCGGAACTTGGCAGGACGAAATATCCTTCGCCGGCCCCGACGGGCGGCAAGAGCTGTATTGCCACGGCACCACCTTGTTCAATGGCGGCGGCGAAAAAGTCGGCGCCGTGGTGGTTTTCGACGATGTGACAGCGCTCATCCTGGCCCAGCGCCAGGCCGCATGGAGCGAAGTGGCGCGGCGGCTGGCCCACGAGATCAAGAACCCGCTCACGCCTATCCAGCTTTCCGCGGAACGCCTGCACCACAAACTCACCAGCCGGCTCGACGCTCGGGATGCCGAAGTTCTGGATCGTTCGACCCGGACCATCGTGCAACAGGTCGAAGCCCTCAAAAGCATGGTCAACGCCTTCGCCGAATACGCAAAGTCGTCTGCGATCCAACTCAAACGGATTGCCCTGGCTACCATCGTAGAAGAGGTCGTGGCACTCTACCCGCCGCAATCAGGACTCCGCTTCGAAATCCAGGCGGAGACCGATCTACCCGATATTTCCGCCGACCCGATCCAACTCCGCCAAATCCTGCACAATCTCATCAAGAACGCTCAAGAAGCCCTGACTCCGCCCATACAGGGTAATATGTGGTTTATTCTGAACCGAGCAACCGAGCAAGGCAAAGCCTTCCTCCAGCTCACGGTTCGCGACGACGGCCCCGGCATTCCCAAAGACCAAGCGGATCGGATCTTCGAACCCTACGTGACCACCAAGACTAAAGGCACAGGCCTGGGGCTGGCGATAGTCAAAAAAATCATCGAGGAACACGGCGGCTCCATACGCATGGAAAATGGGCACCTGCAAGGGGCAGGCTTCGTCATCCGATTCCCGATACCTGAAACTGATATTCGAGCCGAAGCGACAAGCGGGGGCTCTGGAGTAAGCTCATGAACCAAGCCTGCATCTTGGTCGTCGACGACGAACCGGACATTCGCGAACTGGTACAGGACATTTTGACCGATGAAGGCTACGAGGTGTTCGTCGCCGAAGGCGGAGCAACGGCCCGGGTCGCCGTAGAGGAACACCGTCCCGACCTGGTGTTGCTGGACATATGGATGCCGGACGAAGACGGCATTTCTCTGCTCCGAGAGTGGCTGGAAAGCGGCGCCATCGACTGTCCCGTCATCATGATGTCTGGGCACGCCACGGTGGAAACCGCCATAGAAGCCACTCGGCTGGGCGCACACGACGTTCTGGAAAAACCCATCTCGATGGCAAAGCTCCTGGTCACCGTGGAGCGCGCGCTGGAATCTGCGCGATTGAAACGGGAAACCGTCAGCGTCAGACGCTCGGCCGAAACAACGCCCATCGAACTCGTAGGCAAGAGCGCCTCCATGGAACTGCTGAGGGAGCAGATCAAACGCCTGGCGCAGCACGATGCCCGCATTCTACTCATCGGAGAACCCGGCTGCGGCAAGGAAACCGCAGCCCGTTACCTTCAAGCGCACAGCTCGCGCCGCGCCGGCCCCTTCATCGAAGTCGCCGCCGGTACCATCTCGCCGGAAGCCTCGGCCATCGAGTTTTTCGGTAGCGAGAACAATGGCCGGGTTCGCCGCGGACTTCTGGAACAGGCGCACGGCGGGATACTGTTTTTGGAAGACGTGGCCGATCTCGAACCCGAAACACAGACACGCCTCCTGGGCGCCCTGGAAACGGGAGCGTTCTACCGAGTCGGCGGAACGGATCCCATTCATTCCGACTTCCATTTGATTGCATCGACGCATGCGCCGCTGGACGACGCGGTCCAGGCGGGCCTGTTCCGGCGGGAACTGTTTTATATCTTGAACGCGGTGACGCTGAAAATACCACCGCTACGCGAACACAGCGAGGATGTTCCGGAATTGCTGCGATTTTATGTGGACCATTTCGTAAGCCGGGAGAAGCTTCCCTTCCGACGCTTCCCGGTATCGGTTCAAAATTTCCTGCGCCATCACGCCTGGAACGGCAATATCCGCGAACTCAGGAATCTGGTTCAGCGCGTCCTAATTCTGGGCAGCGGAGAGGACGTATCCCTCGACGAGGTCAAATCTATTTTGGGAGATACGGCCGACACGCTCAAGGCTGAAGGCAAGTCCGATTTTTTCGAACTTCCACTGAAAGAAGCACGCGAGCGATTCGAAAAAACCTATCTGGAATACCATTTGGACAAATACGGCGGCAGCGTCGCTCGGCTTTCGCAAGCCATCGGCCTGGAGCGCACCCACCTCTATCGCAAACTCAACGCTTTGGGCATCAAATTCAAAGACAAACGCTGAGTAAATAAGATTACGGTTCTACATGAAGATCATCATCCTAGGTGCAGGCCAGGTCGGGAGCAGCGTACTGGCGAGTCTTTGCAGCGAGGACAACGACATTGTGGTCGTCGACAAACAGACCAGCGTCCTGCGGGAGTTGCATGACCGGTTCGACATCGGAACTGTGCAGGGCAACGCGGCCCATCCTACCGTACTGAAACGAGCCGGCGCCGACGACACCGATATGCTGATTGCCGTCACCAGCGACGACGAAACCAATATGCTGGCCTGCCAGATTTCGGACACCCTTTTCAAAATTCCGAAGAAGATCGCCCGAGTTCGCGCCATCGAATACCTGAGCTACCCGGAAATATTTTCTAAGGACGCGTTGCCCATAGACGTCGTCATCAGCCCGGAACAGATCGTCACGCAGATGATCGAGCGGCTATTGGAATACCCCGGCGCCTCCCAAGTTCTGGATTTCGCCGAAGGCCGGGTCCGGCTGGTTTCTGTGCGGGCGCTTAAAGGCGGGCCGTTGGTGGGGCGTGAAATCCGCGAACTACACCAACATATGCCGAACGTCCACGCCCGTATCGCCGCTATATTCCGGGACGGACGGCCCATCATTCCGAACGGCAGACAAACGATCGAACAAAATGACGAAGTATTCTTCATGGCCTCGTCGGAAGAAATCAGCGATGTGATGAGCGAGCTGCGAGAGATCGACAAGCCCTATAAACGCTTGATGTTCGCTGGTGGCGGCCATATCGGCAAACGAGTCGCCCAGACCCTGGAACACAGATATCAAGTCAAGGTTATCGAAAAAAATGCCGACCGTGCCAAGAAGATCGCCGGCGACCTCTCCAACACCGTGGTGCTTCTAGGGGACGCCTCCGACAAAGAGCTACTGCTCAGCGAAAATATCGAAAATACCGACATCTTTTGCGCCATCACCAACGACGACGAGGCCAACATCCTGTCGGCGATGCTGGCGAAGCGGCTAGGGGCGCGCCGGGTCATCAGTCTGGTGAACAAATCCGCCTATGCGGACATCGTCGACCCGAATCAGATCGACTTGGTCATATCCCCCCAGCAATCCACCATAGGCGCGTTGTTGCGCCATATCAGAAAAGGCGACGTTGCCCAGGTCCACTCGCTCCGGCACGGCGCCGCCGAGGCTCTGGAGGCGATCGCTCACGGCATCCAGGGCAAATCGAAGGTGATCGGCGTACCGATCGACCGCATCCCCATCCCCCCGGGCGTGGTCATGGGGGCTCTGGTAAGGGATCGGGAGGTGATTCAGGTCCACCACGATACTGTCATAGAAGACGGTGACCATGTCATCATGTTCCTGCTCGACAAAAAAGTCATTCCGATCATCGAGCAGATGTTCCAGGGAGACGGAGCCAAGCGCTGAACATGGACGCCGTAACGACCCGCGACAAGTGGAATAGGATCCATCAGAGGCGCAGAGGGGTTTGCCCTCCGGCGGCAACTGTATTGGCTGAAAACTCACATCTGCTTCCGCCCGACGGTGGCACCGCGCTGGATATAGCCTGCGGACTAGGCGGCAATGCGTTATTTCTCGCAAGGCGCGGCTTCATAGTAGATGCCGTCGATATCGCCGATACCGCGACTCATGCAGTGGCTACCGCTGCCCATGCTGAAAACTTACCGGTCAACGCCCTGACCAAGGACATCTCGGCCTGGGAAATGGCTACAGCGAGATACGATGTTATTGTGGTCTCTCGATTTCTGGAACGGTCGCTGACCGGAGCCATCATCTCGGCGCTGAAATCAGGCGGATTGCTGTTTTATCAAACGTTCACCGAAACCCGAATACATGTTGACGGTCCGTCTAATCCCAGCTTCCTGTTGCGCGACAATGAATTACTCAGGCTTTTCGAAGGACTCCTGGTCCGTTACTACCGGGAAGAGGCGCGCGCTGGAAAGCTCGATCGCGGCAACCGGGACCTGGCTTTTCTTATTGCTCAGAAACCATAGCCATGATTGAACAAATAGACCCCGCAACCGCCTGGCAATACACCGTTGACCACCCTCATTACGTCCTTCTGGACGTCCGCGATGCCGTAGAATTTGCACTGGTCGGACACCCGCCAGGCGCACTGAACATTCCCTGGAAAATAGCACCGTCCTGGCAGATCAATCCGGATTTCGTGACTGCAGTCTCTGAGCGCGTAGCCGATACCTCGACTCCCATTCTACTGCTTTGCCGTAGCGGACAACGTTCCCAACAAGCAGCCGAACAGCTTGCGGCAGCAGGTTATTCCACGCTGTACAATATACAGGAAG
>JAQTYA010000163.1 GCA_028688525.1 Methylococcus sp.
CCAAAGCCAAGGCAGTGGCGGAAGCGGCGAAGAAGAAGGCGGCCGAAGAAGCGCGGGAAAAGGCCGCAGCCGAGGCCAAGCGCGAAGCGGCGGAAGAAGCCAAAGCCAAGGCGGCGGCGGAAGCGGCAAAGAAGAAGGCGGCCGAAGAAGCGCGGGAAAAGGCGGAGGCCGAGGCCAAGCGCGAAGCGGCGGAAGAAGCCAAAGCCAAGGCCAAGGCAGTAGCGGAGGCTGCTGCGAAGAAGAAAGCTGAAGAGGATGCCCGGAAGAAGGCGGAGGCCGAAGCCAAACGCCAGGCTGCCGAAGAAGCTAAATCCAGGGCGGCGGCTGAGGCCAAACGGGAGATGGAAGAAGAGGCTCGCGCCAGGGCGGCGGCGGACGCCAAGAGAAAGGCGGCTGACGATGCGCGGCGCAAGGCCGAACTCGATGCGCAGATGGACGGCGAGCGCAAAGAGCAGGCGGAGCGCGAAGCCAATAAATGGGCGAACCGCTACATCAAGCCCCGCGTGGAGGGTTTGTGGCTCAAGCCGCCTGCTGCCAGGGCCGGGCTGTCCTGTATAATCCAAGTGCGGACACTTGGGGACGGAACCGTGGTGGAAGCCCGCGTCGTCAAGAGCAGCGGGGATGCCGCCTTCGACCGTTCCGCGGAAAGCGCTGTAAAAAAGGCATCGCCTTTGCCCATGCCGTCCGATTCTAAGGTCGCTGCAGAGCTGCGTTCGTTCACGTTTAGATTCGATCCCTCAGGTTAGCCGAGTCAAGGTATAGAGCATGAGCAAGGCGTATCCGATCGCCCGTTTGATTTTCTTCCTGACGCTTCTTTTTTCCGCTCCGGCACGGGCGGAGCTCCAGGTCCAGATCAGCCAAGGCGTGGAAGGCGCCATTCCCGTAGCCGTCGTGCCTTTCGCCAATCAGGACGGCTTGAGCGATCCGGTCAGCAAGATCGTGTCGGCGGATCTGCAGCGCAGCGGCCGGTTCAGAACGCTGGCCGACAATGCCATGCGGGAGCGCCCCGTTTCCCCGGATCAGGTGCAGCAGGCTGTATGGCAGGCTTTGGGGCAGGACTTTGTCGTGGTGGGGCAGATCCTGCCGGGCGGCGGCGGATACGAGGCCGATTTTCACGTCGTGGATGTCATCCGCGGCACCCTGGTGATCAGCTACAAGCTGCCGTTCGGGCGGGCGGAAACCCGCCAGGCGGCGCACCGCATCGCCGACGTGATCTACAAGGCCATCACCGGCGAGCCCGGCGCGTTTGCCACCCGCGTGGCTTATGTCACCGTGTCGGGCGAGGGCGCGAACCGCCGCTACAATCTGCAGGTAGCTGATACCGACGGCTATAACCCGCAGAGCGTCATCGCTTCCGCCGAGCCGATCATGTCGCCGGCCTGGTCGCCGGACGGCACGAAGATCGCTTATGTCTCGTTCGAAAGCCGGACCTCGGCGGTCTATGTGCAGACGCTGGCGACGGGCGAGCGCCGCAAGGTGTCGGACGCTCCGGGCATCAACGGTGCGCCGGCATTCTCGCCGGACGGTTCGCGGCTGGCGCTGACTCTGTCGAAGGGCGGCAATCCCGATATTTACGTGATGAACCTGGGATCGGGCTCGCTCAATAAGATCACCGATTACAGCGGGATCGACACCGAGCCGAACTGGTCACGGGATGGGCGCTCGATCGTGTTTACTTCCGACCGTGGCGGCAAACCGCAGTTGTACCTGGCCTCCGCAAGCGGCGGGCAGGCGGAGAGGCTGACCTACGACGGGGATTACAACGCCCGCGGCGTGTTCTCGCCCGATGGCCGCAGCCTCGCCATGGTGCATGGCAAGGGCGGCGATTACCGGATCGCGGTGATGGATCTCGCCAGCCGTGCGGTCCGAGTCTTGACCAGCGGCCCGCTGGACGAATCGCCGGGCTTTGCGCCGAATGGCAGCATGATTTTATACGCGGCGCGCCGAGGACAGTTGGCGGCCGTATCGATCGACGGCAAAGTCCGTCAGAGCCTGCGCATCGAAGGAGGCGCAGTGCGGGAGCCGGCATGGTCGCCTTGACGGCACCGTGACCGGCCATAAATCTCAGGATTAGGAAAGGTAGGACAATGAAACACATGAGAACGGGTTTGGTGGTATTGATTTCGGCATCTCTGCTCATGGCGGGATGCTCTAAGACCGAAGAGGTCAAGCCGGACGATGAAGCCGGGGTGGGCTTGGAGGGCGGCGGTCCTGGCGGCCCTAAGATCGGTAAATACGGCGCGGGCGGCGGCGCAGGCAAAGCTTACGGTGGAACCGGCGGCGCCTATGGCGGCAGCGGGGGGGCTTATGGTGCCGGCAGTGGCAGCGCAGGCGATCCGGCGCTGAATGATCCGTCCAGCCCGCTTTCCAAGCGCGTGATCTATTTCGGCTACGACAGCAGCGATGTGCTTCCGGAATATGTGTCGGTGGTCAACGCCCACGCCGCTTATCTGGCGTCCCATCCCAACGTCACGGTGACGCTGGAAGGCCATTGCGACGAACGCGGCTCGCCCGAGTACAACATCGCTCTGGGCGAGCAGCGGGCCCGTTCGATCGCCAACACCATGAGGTTTCAAGGCGCGAGCGACGGCCAGATGCAGGTCGTGAGCTTCGGCGAAGAGAAGCCGGCGGATTCGGGCAGCGGAGAATCGTCCTGGTCGCGCAACCGCCGTGTCGAAATCGTCTATCCGGGAAATTGACCTTATGAAGCCGATACCTGTTCTGTTGATACTATCCGGACTGTTGCTGGCCGTCCCGGCATGGGCGGAGCAGGGCTACGGCGGTTACGATGCCGGCGGCTACGGTGCGGAGACCTTGGACGAGCGCGTCGCCAAACTGGAAAAGAGGCTTGCCGGCCAGGTGCTGACGGAGCTCAACGGCCAGATCGAACGCTTGCAGCGCGAGCTGGCCAAGACCCGCGGCCAGCTCGAGGAGGTCAACCACAAGCTGGATACGCTGAAAAACCAGCAGCAGGCGATGTACACCGATCTGGACCAGCGGATCCAGCAGGGCGCCGGAGCGGCCACTCCCGCTCCGGCTTCGCCGGATGGCGCTGGGAGCAATGCTGCGGATGCCGGCGCCGAAAATGCGGCAGGCGGCGGCGAATCCCGTGCCGCCGCCGCTACACCGGCGCCGACCAGCAAGCCCGTTGCCCCGCCTCCCGCAGCCGACGGCGCCGCCCGCGAAGCCGCTTACCAGAAGGCGTTCGGTACGCTCAAGGACGGCAAATATGCCGAGGCTATCAAGGAGTTCAAGAGCTTCACTGCACGTTATCCCAGCGGCGACTATGCCGACAACGGCCAGTACTGGCTGGGCGAGGCTTATTACGTCAACCGTGACTTCACCAGCGCGAAGGATGCCTTTCAGAAACTGATCAAGAGCTTTCCGCAAAGCGCCAAGGTTTCGGATGCGGCGCTCAAACTGGCCTACATCGAATCCGATACCGGCCAGGCCGCGAACGCCAAGCAGATGCTGAACGACGTCATCAAACGCTATCCGGGCTCCACCGCAGCCAAGCAAGCCGAGAAGCGCCTCCAGAAATTGCAGCAGGAGAAGCGCTAAAGGCCGTGCCGAAAACCCTCGTCCGCATCACAGAAATTTTCTTCTCGCTCCAGGGCGAAACCCGCACGGTCGGTTTGCCGACCGTGTTCGTCCGACTCACCGGCTGCCCGCTCCGCTGCGTATACTGCGATACCGCTTATGCTTTCAGCGGCGGGCAGCGCATGAGCATCTCCGAGATTGTCGAACGGGTCGGCGGCT
The DNA here is from genome assembly GCA_028688525.1 of Methylococcus sp. GTDB lineage: Bacteria > Pseudomonadota > Gammaproteobacteria > Methylococcales > Methylococcaceae > Methylococcus. The sequence continues at coordinate 3,760 of JAQTYA010000163.1, forward strand.
ACGGCGCGCGCCATGTGACGGTCACGGGAGGCGAGCCGCTGGCCCAGAAAGCCTGCTTGCCGCTGCTCGAGGCATTATGCGATCAAGGCTACGAGGTATCGCTGGAGACCGGAGGCGCGCATGAGGTTTCCGCAGTCGATCCTCGCGTGGTGCGGGTGGTGGACCTGAAAACTCCCGGGTCCGGCGAAGTTTCCCGCAACCTCTACGAGAACGTCGATTCTCTCCGGGCGGGCGATCAGCTCAAGTTCGTCATCACCGACCAGGCGGACTACGATTGGGCCGTAGCGAAGCTGAACGAATACAGGCTCGACGAGCGCTGCGAAATCCTGTTTTCCCCGGCGGCCGGCTCGCTGGATCCTGCGCGACTCGCCGAATGGATACTGCGGGACCGGCTGCCGGTTCGATTCCAGCTTCAGTTGCACAAACTGCTCTGGGGCGACAGTCCAGGACGATGATGAAACCTGCCGTAGTCTTGTTGTCGGGCGGACTCGATTCCGCTACTACCCTGGCGATCGCCCGGCGCGAGGGTTTCGCCTGCCATGCCATGAGTTTCGATTACGGCCAGCGGCACAGTGCCGAATTGCAGGCTGCACGCTTTGTTGCGCAAGCCTTGGGGGCGATCGAGCACAAGACCGTGCACATTGGCCTCGACGCCATTGGCGGGTCGGCTCTGACTGATCTCAGCATCGCCGTACCCGATCATGCTCAAGCCGGCATCCCGGTCACCTACGTTCCCGCCCGCAACACAGTGTTTCTTTCTTTCGCGCTGGGCTGGGCCGAGGTGCTGGAATCGCTGGACATTTTCATCGGCGTCAATGCCGTCGATTATTCAGGCTATCCCGATTGCCGGCCAGAGTTCATACGCGCCTTCGAACAGCTCGCCAATCTGGCGACCAAGGCCGGCGTCGAAGGCGGGCGGTTCCGGATTCACACGCCGCTGATCGACCTGTCCAAGGCCGACATCATCCGTACCGGCACGGCTCTCGGCATCGACTACGCCATGACGGTATCCTGCTATGCCGCCGATACCGAAGGCCGGGCCTGCGGCGTCTGCGATTCCTGCCGTCTGCGCCGGCAAGGGTTCGAGCAGGCCGGCGTGGCCGATCCTACCCGCTATCGCCCTTGAGGCAGCCCGGCTCGGCCGGTCTGGTATCATTGGCCTTTTTTCCGATTCACCGCTCACCCATCAGGTTCTAGGGATGACCCACCGCACACGTTTCGCCCCCAGCCCAACCGGCCATCTGCACATCGGCGGCGCCCGTACCGCGCTGTTTTCCTGGCTGTATGCCCGCAAGCACGGCGGTACTTTCATTCTGCGCATCGAGGACACCGACCTGGAGCGCTCCACGGTCGAGTCCGTGAATGCCATCCTCGAAGGCATGACTTGGCTGGGGCTGGAATACGACGAAGGGCCGTTCTATCAGACTCACCGCTTCGACCGTTACGGCGAGGTGATGGAGCAGTTGCTGGAGCAAGGCCATGCCTACCGCTGCTACTGCACCAAAGAGGAGTTGGACGAGCTGCGAGCTGGACAGATGGAGCGCAAGGAAAAACCGCGCTACGACGGCCGCTGCCGCCATCGCACCGAGCCCAGGCCGGGCGTGTCCCCGGTGATCCGCTTCCGGAATCCGGCCGACGGGGAGGTGGCCTGGGACGATCTGGTGCGCGGGCGCATCGCGTTCCAGAACAGCGAACTCGACGACTTGATCATCGCACGTTCCGACGGCACCCCCACCTACAATTTCACCGTGGTGGTCGACGACCTCGACATGAAGGTATCCCACGTCATCCGCGGCGACGATCATGTCAACAACACCCCGCGCCAGATCAACATTCTTAGGGCACTGGGCGCGCAGCTGCCGCACTACGGCCATGTGCCGATGATCCTCGGCGCCGATGGCGCCCGCTTGTCCAAGCGCCACGGCGCGGTCAGCGTGATGCAATACCGCGACGAGGGTTTTCTTCCCGAGGCGCTGCTGAACTACTTGGTCCGGCTAGGCTGGTCTTACGGCGATCAGGAGATTTTCTCCATCGACGAGATGATCGAATATTTCGACGCTATCAATATCAATCATTCGGCGTCGACCTTCAACCCGGACAAACTGCTCTGGTTGAACCACCACTACCTGATGCACTCCGATCCCTCGCATGTCGCGCATCATCTGCGCTGGCATCTCGGGCGGTTGGACATCGACCCGACCGACGGCCCAGATCCCGTCGAGCTCGTGCTGGCTCAGCGCGAGCGTAGCAAGACCCTGGTCGAAATGGCGCA
>JAQTYA010000036.1 GCA_028688525.1 Methylococcus sp.
ATCACAAGATATGTGTCGATGCTTTTTCCGATCCGAAAATTCCGGGAGTGACTTGCCATATCAGCCAGGCGCGCACGGGCGGCTTGTCCGGAGCAGTCGGTTTGGCGGAAGATCCCTCCCAATTCAGCCTGGCATGCCGTCAAACCGGGCCTATCTCAGTGCCTGAAGGACTTAAGAACGGTGAGAAAGTCTTTTCGGAAGACACCTCGATATTCTTCAAGACTACTGACGTGCTTCGGCTGATCGATGCCAAGAACAATACGCTGGTCTATTTGGCGATCAGTCGGAAAGTCATCGAAGGCGCGCCGGCAAGCGCCTTATCCACTGTGCCGGTGATGCCTTGGCCGGGGCGTTAGGCAACGCTTCGGGCAGAGCCGCAGCGATGGGGCGTCGCGGGCTCAATCCAACGCTTCGATTTCGACGCGTCCGACGCCGCTGAGACGTAGAGCTTTTGCCGCGCCATGAGAGAGATCGAGGAGGCGTCCATCGACGAAAGGGCCGCGGTCATTGACCACGACTATGATGGATCGCCGGTTATGGAGGTTGGTGACTCTGACTCGGGTGGGTAGCGGCAGGGTGCGGTGGGCGGCGCTCATTCCGTGGGGGTTGAAGTGTGTGCCCATCGCAGTTTTGTTGCCGGATTCGGCACCGTACCAGGACGCTAGGCCCCGCTCTCGGTACCCTCTGGCGCTGGCCAAAGGATGATAAACGCGGCCTTTCACTTTGTAGGTCCGGTTGTAGGCGGCGCCATGGCGCGGCGCGGCGTAGGAGGTTTTTTCTGGAGGCGGCGCTGACATTTTCGGCGGCGCCTGAGTTGCGCAGCCGGTAAGCAAGAGCAGCCCGCTCAAGCTCACCGTCACCCCTTTTAGTAGTAATTGGCAGAACACTGAATGCCGGCGGGGGGATAAGGTTTCGTGGATGGCCATCTCGGTCGGGTTCAAATCTGAGGGCTACAGGACTGAGACCGGAGCTTGGGTCCGGTTTTCATGGACTCAAGCAAGATTCATGACACTTTCTAGGCGGGGTATCTGATTGATCAGACGTCTGTTTATATCTACAAAGAGGAAGGATGTGTCGCTATGGCGCTACGGGGGATCCGCCAGGACTTTGCCAAAACGCCGGTCGGCCGGCGCAAGGCAAGGCTTGTAGCGGGTTGTCGGGGCGTCGCTATGCGGCGCCGTCCATGTGTCGCTTCCGCCTCGGCATTTGCAGGCTCCTGTAAAATGGCCAGTTTCAGTCAATCCACCCAGGGAGCCTATATGACACGGGGAATGCTATATGTCATCTCCGCACCGTCGGGAGCGGGGAAGACCAGCCTGGTTAACGCTCTCTGCGACAGCGCGTTGGACCTCGCGGTTTCGGTGTCGCATACGACGCGTCGGCAGCGTCCGGGCGAGGTGCCGGGGCGCGACTACTGTTTCGTAGAGAAACCCGAGTTCGAGAAGATGATCGCGGACGGCGCGTTTCTGGAATATGCCAGCGTTTTCGACAATTACTACGGAACCGCGAGAGCGACCGTAGAGTCCATGCTGGCCACGGGTCGAGATGCTATTCTGGAAATCGACTGGCAGGGGGCTCGTCAGGTTCGCGAGCTCATCCCGGAGTGCCGTTCGGTTTTCATCCTTCCGCCCTCTCGAGCTGCCCTGGAGCAACGATTGCGCAGCCGCCAACAGGATTCAGAGGCAGTGATCGCCAGACGTATGCAGGCGGCGATTTCGGAGATGTCGCATTACGCCGAGTACGATTATCTGGTCGTCAACGATGACTTCGAGCTTGCTTTAGGCCAACTGCGTTGCATCGTCCAGGCTCAGCGGCTGAGTTCCGGCAGGCAGATCCCGCAGCTAGAACGGCTGCTAGCCGGTTTGTTGGCCTGATCAATCTTTGACAGGGCGCTTTTCCAGTTTGCGTTGCAAGGTGCGCCGATGCATGCCGAGCGCGCGCGCCGCCGCGGAAATGTTGCCGTCGTGCTCAATGAGGATTTTTTGCAGGTGTTCCCATTCCAGCCGTTTGACCGAAAGCGGCTTTTCCTTGATCTCGACCGAAGTGTCACCCTCGTCTTTATGCAGAGCCGCCTGGATCTCATCGGTGTCGGCGGGCTTGGTGAGATAGTGGGTCGCTCCCAGCTTGATGGCTTCTACCGCCGTTGCGATGCTGGCGAAGCCGGTCAGGATGACGATCCGGGTGTTGGAATCCAGTTCGTGCAGGCGCTTCACCAGGGTCAGCCCCGACTCGTGTCCGATGCGGAGGTCGACCACCGCGTATTCAGGCTCTATCCGCGCGGCTAGCTCGAGGCCGGTTTCGACATCATTGGCGACATGAACCGTGTAGTCGCGCCTCGCTAGCGCTTGGCGCAGTACTTCGCAGTAGGTCGGATCGTCGTCTACCAGCAGTAGATGGGGGCTCTCGTTCTTTTCTTCTTGCATGCTTATGTCGAAGGTGGCAGTAAAGGTAATACGATGCGGGTTCGGGTGCCGCCCTGCATACGGGCGGACATGCTGATGACGCCCCCTAGGCGCTCGATGGTCGAGAAGGCCAGGAACAGGCCAACGCCCATGCCATGTTCCTTGGTAGTCACGGGCGATTTGCCGAGCTGTTTGGTGAGTTCAGGCGTGACCCCAGGGCCGTGGTCGATGACGTCCAGCGTGACCTTTTCGGCAGTCCAGCGAGCTTCGACCTGTATGCCTTCGGGAGAAACCTCCGCGGCATTGTTGACGATGTTGACCAGCGCGTGCGTCAAACTGTGCTCGGCGATGATCGAAGGAATCGGGCGAGTTCCGTTGCGGTAATAGCTGAGCGGTGTCGGCAGATTTTGCTGTTTCCAGTCGTCCACCACAGCGTCAAGGTAATCCGGCAAGGGCATGACGTGGCCGCTCTCCGCTCGCCCTTCGCCGGCGGACGCGGACATCACCGCGAGCGCATTCTTGCAGCGTTTGACCTGTTCGCGCAGGATTTTCATCTTGTTCTGCAGGTCTTCGCGCTGCTCGACTTCAAAGTCCTGCTCTAATTCGCTGATCAGAATAGCCATGGTACCCAAGGGTGTCCCCATTTCGTGGGCGGCGCCGGCGGCGAGCGTTCCCAGCGCGACGACGCGCTCGTTTCGCAGTCCCTGCTCGCGTATTTCGGCCAGTTTGCGCTCTCGCTGACGGAGGTTCTCGGCCATTTCGGCGATGAAGTAGGCGACCAAGGCGGCGCTAAACACGAATCCGAACCACATGCCGAAGGCGTGGAGTTGGACATGGTGTTCCTCGATGACCGCATGCAAATGGGCGTGTTGGGGGTCGACCATGAACGCGTGGGTTGCTATCGGGGGCGCCAGCATTTCCGGATCGAGATCGGGGAGCGGTTCGTAATAGCCGATTAGAATCGTGTAGCAGCCGGAGGCGAGGATGACGAGATACCAGGTAAACGCCCGAGATAGTACGGTTGCTGCGATGATGAGCGGGAGGAGGAAGAACCAGGCTATCGGATTGTTGGCCCCGCCGGTGAAGTAGAGAATGAAGGCAATCGCGAATACGTCCTCAGTGAGCTGAACGAACAGATCGATCTGGGTCGTGGGTTCACCGTCGGACAGTTTCAGCCAAGTCCACCAGTTGAACACGGATTGGAGCGTGACAATCCCCCAGAGCGGCGCCTGCCGTAGCGGGATGTCCAAGCCGTGGACGCTGAACAGAATCATGAAGGCTTGCGCACCGATCAGAAGATTGCGGAGAACGAACAGCCATTGGAGGTTCTTGCGGTTGGTATTGTCCGAATCCGATGGGATCGGGATATTCATTGAGTCGCTCATGGGCGTATCTTACCGGTGGGTCGGGGTGTGAAGTCTGCGGCAATTTGCCACATTATCCGGTGGACAGGGGCGCTGCGGTATTTGATCCGAGGACAGAACTGGTTGGCTGATGCCGAAAAGAGGGCTTGACAAAGCTGCGTCAACTTGACACGCGACAATTTGTCACATTCACGTCACAGGTGCGGCTTGATAACCTAAGCCCGTCATCGAGATTACCTCCCTCGAGTTGACCCGCCGCACGGTAGTGCGAGCGACTCCTCCTCTTTCGACGCAGGGCTGATCCCCCTGCGTTTTGTTTTTCTAATTCACCCGTTTTTAGTCCGTCAGGCTGGGACATTCAACCCCGGTACCGCGCAAACCGCAGTAGCCGTCCGGATGTTTTGCAAGATATTGCTGGTGATGGTCTTCGGCGTAATAGAATTCCGGAGCTAGGCGAATCTCCGTAGTAATGCTGCCGCTACCGGCCCGGTCGAGAGCCTCTTGGTAAGCATCGCGCGAAGCCAAGGCCAACGAGAGTTGTTCTTCGGTGGTCGCGTAGACCGCCGAGCGGTATTGTGTGCCTTGGTCATTGCCTTGACGCATGCCTTGAGTCGGGTCGTGCGATTCCCAGAAAAGCTTCAATAGATTTTTGAAGTCTGCGGTGGAATTGCCAAATACAACCAATACAACCTCTGCGTGTCCGGTTTTGCCGCTGCAGACCTCTTCGTAGGTTGGATTCGGCGTGAATCCGCCAGCATAGCCGACAGCCGTCGAAACGACGCCGGGAGTCGTCCAGAACAACCGTTCTGCGCCCCAGAAACATCCCAGCCCGAAGAATACCGACGCCGATCGATCCGGAAAAGGCGGCTTGATCCGGCAGCCGCTGACGTAATGCCTGTCGGCGCAGACCGTGGCAACGGAGCGTCCCGGCAGCGCATCCCGGGGCGCGGGCAACACGTATTTGGCGGAATTGAACCACATGACCGTCTCCGGCATCAGATAAATAGGATGGCTTCTCTACCCTTGGCAGTCGGGTATCCTTTCGCGCGCATCCTATAGTCTCCACTCTCCCAATACAAACTACGGGGAACCATGAGCAATTCCGACAGTTTTCAACGATTCATGTTCGAAGATATTGGCGTTCGGGGCGAGCTGGTTCGTCTCGATGCGAGCTGGCAAGCCGTGTTGACACGCCATGCTTACCCGGCGGCAGTGAGCCGTTATCTGGGCCAAGCACTCGCCGCAGTGACGCTGCTCTCTGGAACGATCAAATTCAAAGGGGCGCTGATCGTCCAGATCCAGAGCCAGGGGCCGTTGCATACCTTGGTAGCGCAGGCGACTCATCAGAAAACCATCCGCGGCCTCGCTCATTGGCATGAGCCGGTGCGGGAAGGAGCACTCAGCGACGTGTTCCGCGAGGGCCGGCTCGTCCTCACCCTACAAAACGAAGGCGCCGAGCCTTATCAGGGGGTGGTTGCGCTGGAAGGCGAAACCCTTTCTGGTGCGCTGGAGACCTATTTTTCCGCTTCGGAACAATTAGCGACCCGCCTCTGGCTGTTTGCGGACGAGCAACGCGCGGCAGGGCTTTTCCTGCAAGCTCTGCCTGGGCAGGCAAGGTCTGCCGACGATTGGACACGCGTAGTCACGCTGGCCGATACGGTTACTGAGCGTGAAATCCTTACCCTGCCGTTCGAAGACATGCTTTACCGGCTGTTTCATGAGGAGAAGGTGCGATTGTTTGACTCCGAGCCGGTGGTGTTTCGCTGCGCATGCTCGCGTCAGCGTATCGAAACCATGCTGCTTGCTTTGGGTAAAGCCGAAGTCGAGGAGATACTGGCGGAAAAGGGGTGCGTCGAAGTGGTTTGCGAGTTTTGCAACAGGCACTACCGCTTGGACAGCGTGGATGCCGGAGCTCTGTTTTCCGAAGAAATCAAAAGTTTGCCTTCATCGACTCGGCACTGAGGCTTAAGTGTACCAATGAGCGATATCACTCTGCAGTGAGTGATATCGCTCATCTACGCAGGGTTTTTCTTTCTCATCGCAATGCCTATTCAGGCCGGCATAGGCGCGGGTAGAACTGGGCGCGTGCGGCATTCTGCCGCAGCTTCCGTGCCCTCCCGTCGTGGAGCCGAGTGTTTGTGCGCTGACTTCGAGCCGGTTCCGGCAGGATGCATCCGGCTCGGATCAAGGGCTTAAATCACACTGCAACTCTGGAGCAAGCGAGGGTAACGATGGGGTTGCTCGAGCCCCCAGCCAAATCGAGAGGGTGGTATTAAATATCGACTGTATTCAATCAATACGATTGGCATCCTTGTCGCATGAAGACCCCGCTGCGAGAGCTGCTTCTTGGCTCCGGGAACGGGTTAGTTTTGTGGGCTGCACCAACGAATAGGGAAATGCAATGACAGAAGAAGCCACTAAAAAAAACTCAGCGTATTTCGATCTGCAACTGAGGTTCGACAGCGCCAACCGCGTGGTGTCGATAAAAATAAACGATGTTCCTCTCCCTTTGGCGCCTGTTGCTGAGGTCCCGGCCTCTTGCTGCGACGATTCGGATGAATCTGGTGTGCCGAATGCGGTGGAATTAGCGTCTGTGCTTCCGGTAACGAGCGCTGCGCCGCAATCCCAAGGTGTCCTCATGCGGCTGGGGTTGAACGTGCTCATGGTGCTTGCCTTGGTCGTAGCTTTGCAGGGCGTGGTGTACTGGAGCTATTTCTCTGACGATCCTATTTTCCTGGATCGTTATGGCTGGTGGATCGTCTATCTCGACCTCAGCGTAGTTCCGCTGATCGCAACATTGGGCTATTTGCGCGGCTACATGTATGCCCATGCCTCGCACATGATGGGCATGGTGATAGGCATGACCATAGGCATGCAGGTCGGCACCATGATTGGCGGCGTTCTGGGCGCGACTAACGGCTTTTTCATCGGTTCGATGGTTGGCATGTCTCTCGGTACGATCTACGGCGTGCTGACCGCCTGGTGTTGCGGCCCCATGGCCGTCATCCACGGAATGATGGCGGGCGTAATGGGGGGGACCATGGGAGCCATGGTCGTCGTCATGATGATTCCCGACCATGTTCTGATCTTCATGCCGGTTTTCACCACGGTCAATTTGGCGATCCTGATCTGGTTCACTTATTTGTTTTACAAAGAAGGCGTAGCGACCGGCAAATGTCATTTGCGCGGCCCTTTGACTCTAGCGCAGCTTTCGGCATTTAGCGTCGTCACGGTAGGGCTTCTGTCCGCGCTCATGGTGCTCGGGCCGAAAGGTCCGATGGTGTGGAAGGGCCATAAGCGGCCTTCGATGGACGCTGGCGAGAATCCGCTCCAGCCGAAGGAAATGAATAAAGCCAGCTCAGGCGAAGGCAAGCAAGAAATGGAAATGGCTTGCGGAGCGATGATGATGGATGGAGGTGACGCCGAGTCCAAAAAGCCCTGAACTCCCACTCTCTTCAATGTCGATCCCGTATCAATTCATGACGCTCAAATAAGGACGATGCCATGAAAACGAAACGCGCCTTCAAATTGAATTGCTGTCTGACCGCTATCCTTGCTGCCATCGCCGCAGCGCCCACCGAATCTCTGGCGAAGAGTAAGAATCCTCCCTCCCGCGTACATGCCCTAGAAGACGAAAATGCCGAGTTGCGGCGGCAGGTGGAAGAACTGCAGACAAAACTGCGCGAATCCGAGGCGGCTGCGGCAAAGCAAATCGCTGCCCCTGTGCCGGCCAATCCGTTTGCGCCCAAGGAAGTAGCCAAAACAGCCGCGGCAGCCGGAGCGCCGAGCAAGGCGGGCGGCGAAATGTCGTGCGGCGCTCGAATGGCCGGGGGAGATATGAAAATGGAACCGGGGTCGCAGTTCTATTTCAACCCGGTATGGGGCGGGATGGATATGTTCCACACCCATCCCAAAGGGATGTGGATGGCCAATGTCAAATGGATGCATTCGCAGGATAATGGACTCATGGCTGGTACTGCGCCGGTAAACCCTCAAAACGTCTACACCGGCATGAAAAACGGCATGGCGTCGAAATACCCTTACATGATGCCCGGAACCGGGCAGACTATGGACATGTTCATGTTCATGCCCATGTACGGCGTGACGGACGATCTCACGCTGATGGCTATGATCAATTACCAGTACATGACTATGCCCATGACCATGAACATGGGGATGAAAATGGGTTATATGACCGAGGGGATGGCGCCCATGGATTCGGGCGGATTGGGCGATACCCAGGTCGATGCCATATATAAGATAGGCCAATGGGGGCAGCATAATTTGACCGGTACGATGGGCCTGAATATTCCCACCGGCAGCACCTCGCAGCAGACATACAACATGATGGGCGACAATAAGCCGGCCCAGATCCTTTCGCCCTACGATATGCAGAACGGTCAGGGTACCGTAAATCTCATGCCGGCCCTGACTTACCAGTGGCTGTCGGAAGATGCTTTATGGAATCTCGGCGGTCAGGCTTCCGGCGTCTACCATATCGGGACCAAAAACGGCTACAGCATGGGCGACAGCGTGACGCTGTCCGCTTGGGGGCAGCGGGCCTTTGGGGATGCGACGGCATGGCTCAGGGCCAAGTACATCAACACCGCGCAGATTTATGGCTCCAATCCCAATATGAACAAATACACCTACGTGGGCAATGGCGCTTGGCTGATGCCGGACTATAACCCGCAGAATTATGGCGGTGATGTGCTTAATATGCTGGTTGGTAGCAGTTACCAGTACCATAATTACAGTATCGGCTTGGAAGGTGGTATACCAGTTTATCAGGATTTGAACGGTATCCAATTGCGAAATAGCTGGTATTTGAACGCCGGTTTCCAGGCCATGTTCTGAATGGGGTGCGCGGCACGGCTTGCCCGTGGCGGTGTCGTTCTCGGTGCGATCTTTTCTCTCACGGGTTTGCTTTCATTCGGTCGGCATAAGCTCCCGGAAATCGACAATGGCAGGAAACTCGTCGATCGCTACCGGTGCTCTTTTACTGTCGGCTTTGCGCACCGCGACGAGATGTTCCGGACCGGATCGGCGAGCGGCACGCAGCACGGGCAGGCTGTCGTCTACCAATAAGGTGGTAGCGGGCTCGTAAGGTTCGGTCTCTTGCAGGCTTTGCCAGAACATCGGGTCTTCTTTCGGCAGGCCGATGGCGTGCGAGCTGATGATTGCGTCGAAAAATACGTTGAGGGCGGTTTTCTCCAGTTTGAGGCCCAGGCTTTTGGGATGGGCGTTGGTCACCAAGACCAGCCGCGTCCCGGTGGACCGGACGGCTTCCAGAAACTCGGTGACATGCGGCAACACCGCGATCAGCCCGGCGATTTCGGTTTTCATGGCCGGAATGTCCAGCCTGAGCGCATCGCTCCAGTAGTCCAGGCAATACCACTCCAGGCGCCCTTCCATCGCTCGGAATCTTGGCGCCAGTTCGGCTTTGGCTGCGGCAAGGCTCAGCCTGTAATGCGCGGCGTAACGCATGGGTACGAATTCGAGCCAGAAATGGTTATCGAAATTTAGATCCAGCAGCGTACCGTCCATATCGAGAAACACGCTGCGCATGCGTTTCCAAGGAATCATGGGTTACTATGTCCCGCTTGAATTTTCGAATGCTTATATCTGTGAGCAGCCAAGGAAACCAGTCCATGCCTTTGATGAAGGAGCCGTCCCGCCTGCTCGAATCTGCAGTTGCCCTAGCTAAGAAGGCGGGTCAGGCCATCCTGGCTATCTATGGTTCGGAGTTTATCGTGGCTCTGAAGTCCGACCAGTCGCCTTTGACGGCCGCGGACATGGCGTCGCACAACTGCATTGTAGCTGGCCTTGACCGGCTCAGCCCTAGATATCCGGTGCTCTCCGAGGAGTCCGCAGAGATCCCTTATGAAGACCGCCGCCATTGGAAATCATTTTGGCTGATCGATCCGCTCGATGGCACTAAGGAGTTCGTCAAACGTAACGGTGAGTTCACGGTAAACATCGCTCTGATTCATGATCACCTGCCGGTGCTCGGTGTCGTCCACGCGCCGGCGTTGGGGCTGACTTACTTTGCGGCGGAGTGCTGCGGTGCTTTCCGGCAGTCCGGCGAAGAGACGCCGCAGCGTATCGGCGTGCGATCGCGGGCGCCCCAGCGTCCGGTCGTCGTGGGCAGCCGTTCTCATGTAAATGCCGATATGGGATCGTATTTGAACCGCCTAGGCGACTGCGAAATGCAGCCTATGGGCAGCTCACTCAAACTTTGTCTGGTCGCGGAAGGGGTTGCGGATTTGTATCCGCGAATCGGTCTGACTTCGGAATGGGATACCGCCGCCGCGCATTGTATCGTGACCGAGGCTGGCGGCAGCGTGATCGACCTCAAAGGCAAGCCCTTGGCCTATAACACCAAGGAGAGTCTGCTGAATCCTTATTTCCTGGTATTCGGCGATAAGAGCCGTCCTTGGCTCGACTACGCCGCAGGGGTAGACGCTTAGGCCGCGTCCGCTTGGCGCTCCGGCGGCGTGCCGTAGTCATAGCGGACTTCGTCCCACACGCTCCGGATCCAGGCATGGTCGATGTGCCGGTCGCCGCGCTTCAGCCAGTCGACGATATGCGAGGCTACGTTCGGATAGACGACTCGGACCGCATGCCCATGTTTGAGCCAGTGCGCAACCGATGCCCGATCGAGTTCCGGCATCACCGCGCCTAACTGCGTTTGTTCCAAGCCCAGTGCGTTGGACAGTTGCTCCATCTGCGCGCGCAGCGGTTTCACCAGCAATTTCTTGCCCATTTGCAAGGCTTCGCTTGCCAGCTCGAAGCCGGCGTTGCAAATGACCGAGCTGCAATCCTGCAAGTCTTGCTGGAAACCTGCGCGCGACAGTTGTTTGATATGGATGTGTTCCGGCCGGTCCCGGCTTGTCGTCGGACTGTATACGTGGAACTCGTAGTCGCGCAGCGGGTCGAGCAGGGCGACGATTTCGCGGATGTCTTCGAACGGCAGATAGACCAGGATCTTGTGCCCTATCACCGCATCGGGTTCCGGGGGGGTTTCGATGATCGGGGGCAGAATCGGCTGTTCAAAATGATGCCAGTGGAGCCCCAGGCCGAGATCGGCGGGAGCGAAATATTTGAGTACGTTGCGCGCGATGATGTCGTCTCCGGTCTTAGGGATGGGATAACCGAAAGCGTATTGATGGCCGATGCCGAGGACTTCCCGCTTCTGTAGTTTGGCGGCCCAGGCAGTTACCGGTTCGAAGTCGGTGATGATTAAATCGTAATGGGATAGATCCAGTGACCTGACATCGCGAACGAAGCGGATCATGTCGTTGTGGATCGAGGTCTTCAGGTAGGATACCCGTCCGGCCTTGGTCGAAAAGGTCAAGCCCTTGCGCCACATGTAGTCACCGAAGGCTTCCATCTCGAACAAATGATCCCATGGGCGCCCCGTGAACATATAAGTCACGTCGAACCCCGCCGCCTTGAGGGCGGGCGCCATGACCCGCGCCCGGGTGATATGTCCGTTACCGGTGGCCTGCACGCCGTAGAAGATTCTCACGTCAGAATGACTCCGAAGCTAAGGAAAGCAATGGTGGTTCCCATGACCATGCCTACCAGCACATCCGTGGGGAAGTGAACGCCCAGGAAGATACGCGATAAGCCTACGGCGCCAGCCCAGCCGTATAATGCGGGCAGCAACGGTGGGTACGCGTGGGCGATGACAGTCGCCATCAGGAAGGCGGCGGAAGTGTGGCCCGAGGGGAAGCTGAACTGGTCGGACGGGATGATGAAGCTGCGGTAATCCCGGATCGCCGCGGCCGGCCTGTCGCGGCGCAGGCCGTTCTTGACGACGAAGTAAAGCGGCCGCTCGATGGCCAAAGCCAATAACGCGTGCCGTAGCAGCGCCATGCTATCGGCGTCGCCACTCACCGCCCAGTAAAGGCCGAGCAATGCATACAGATAACCGTCGCCGGTGCGTGAAATCCAGCGGCTGAGCCGAGCGCAAAGCTCAAGATGTTTGCGGTTCATGAACCAAGTGAACATGAACACGTCGTAGCGGTGGATGGCGTAGATCAGCTTCATGGCAACGCTCCGGGTAAATGAACGCTTGGCTCATCTTAGAGGGCGGGAATGACAGAACGCAGTAGCTGCGGTGACGATTCGATGAAAGCCTCCGCCGGTTTGGCGCAGGGGAGAGTGGCGCTGGTCACGGGGGCGGCAAAGCGCTTGGGAGCTGCTATCGCCACCCACCTGCATGGCCAGGGCTACCGCGTTGTCGTGCACTACCGCCATTCGGAGGCGGATGCCCTGCGGCTCTGCCAATCCCTAAATCGGTGCCGAAACGATTCCGCCGCCGCTTTCGGGGCGGATCTGCTCGAACTCGAAGCCTTGGGCAGGCTGATCGATAGGGCGGCAAACCGGTGGGGTAGGCTGGATGCGTTGGTCAACAACGCCTCAACGTTCTATCCGACGCCGATGGGCGGGGTCACTGGCCGGCAGTGGGACGAACTGCTGGGCAGCAATCTCCGTGCGCCCTTTTTTCTGATTCAGCAGGCCATTCCCTGGCTGCGCGCGGCGGAAGGCAGTGTGGTCAACATGGTGGACGTGCATGCCGACCGGCCTCTTCCAGAGCATGCGGCGTATGGCATCGCCAAGGCGGGACTGGTCGCGCTGACGAAAGCCTTAGCTAGGGAGCTGGCGCCGAAAGTTCGCGTTAACGCGGTGGCGCCGGGCGCAATTCTCTGGCCGGAACGCGACGCCGATCCTGCGAGACGGGCCGAAATCCTGAGCCGAATACCGCTGGCGAGACCGGGCGAACCCTCGGACATTGCACGGGCGGTTGTCTATCTATTGGATCAAGCGCCCTACGTCACCGGGCAGGTGATCACCGTGGACGGCGGACGCAGCCTGTTCGGCTAATGCGGCCAGGGCGGGGCGATGCGCGTCTGCTTAAGGCCTTGTTTTTCGTATCGATCCCAAAGCTCCTGAATGCGCAGCTCCGACAACGGGTGCTTCAGGTCGGGAGCGATTTCCGCGAGCGGTTCGAGCATGAAAGCGTATTCGGTTAGCTCCTTGCGCGGAAGCTGCAACTTGCCCTCGCTGATGACCGCGTCGCCGTAAAGCAAGAGGTCCAGGTCCAGGGTGCGGGCGCTGAATTTCCGGGAGTCGCGGGTGCGCCCGTGGTCGGTTTCGATCAGGGTCAGGGCTGCTGCGACCACGCCGAGAGGCAACTCTGTTTCGAAACCCACGACCAGGTTGTAGAAAGGGTCGCCTTCGAATCCGACTGCGGCCGTTTCGTAAACGCTAGAGATGCGCAATGGACCGAAGCGGTCCCGCAGGGCCTCTAGTGCTGAAGGAATATGCCGTTCCCGGTCGACGTTGCTGCCGACGCTGACGAAGACTTCAGGCATCGGCTGGTTTTTCCCCGCGCTCGATGAGGATGCCAACATCGCTGGCGCCGCGAATGGCGCCGCGCTTGTTCAGAGTGATGCGCACCCAGGGGATCGAAAATTCGTTCAGCAGAATGGCCGCGGCCTTCTCGGCCAAGGTTTCCACCAGAAAGAACTGGCTGGATTCGACGAACTCGATGAGACGTTTCGACACCGCCTTGTAATCGAGAGTGTAGGCAATATCGTCGGTTGCCGCCGCTTGGCGGATATCGGTCGCCATTTCGAGATCGAATACTACGGTCTGTCTGATTTCCCGTTCCCAGTCGTAGATGCCTATGATCGTCTCGATCTGCAGGCCCCGCAGAAATATAATGTCCATTCCGGCCTCTGTCGGTCGCGCGTTTAAGACGGCCATTCGTAACATAGAATTCAAATTCATGACAACTTCGGAGCGCTCATGCTGATCGAATGGCTGTTGATTCCCTTTGCTTACCTGCTCGGCTCGGTGTCGAGCGCAGTAATCGTCAGCCGTGCCTTGGGGCTGCCGGATCCGCGCCAAGAGGGGTCCAAGAACCCTGGCGCTACCAACGTGCTGCGGCTGGGAGGTAAGCAGGCCGGGATTCTGACCTTGCTCGGAGACGCGGCCAAAGGGCTGATCCCTTTGCTGATCGCCAAAAGCCTGGCGGTTTCTCCGCCGCTGCTGGCTGCAGTTGGTTTCGCGGCATTCGTCGGGCATCTTTACCCGGTGTTTTTCCAGTTCAAGGGCGGGAAAGGCGTGGCGACCTCGCTGGGTGTGCTGCTGGGCTTTGCCTGGCCCGTGGGGGGCATGGCGCTCCTGACTTGGATCGTCATGGCGGCCGTGTTCCGCTATTCGTCGCTGTCTGCGTTGACGGCTGCGGTCCTGGCACCGGTTTACGTGTGGTTCTGGCTGGGTTCCGCTGAGCTTGTGGTAGCGACCATGTTTATGTCGACGCTGCTCGTCTACCGCCATAAAGGCAATATCGAGCGGCTGCTCAAAGGGGAGGAGTCCCGGCTCGGCGCTAAGCCGCGGTAAGCGTTTCCATCGGCCAGCGTGCTCTGCCATCGATGGTCGGCGGCTCGGATTGCCCCGCCAGCAGACGATGGCAGCCGGCGAAGGCGATCATCGCCCCATTGTCGGTACAGAACTCGGGGCGGGGAAAATAGACTCGGCAGCCTTCGGTAGCGGCAAGTGCCGACAGCTTCTTTCGCATCGATTGGTTGGCGCTCACTCCGCCGGCTACTACCAACCGCCCCAGTCCCGTTTCCCGCAGGGCCCGGCGGCACTTCAGCGCCAGCGTATCTATGACCGCTTCCTGAAAGGCGCAGGCGATGTCGGCCTTGTCTTGCGGTGTGCCTGCCAGCGACGCGAGGGTGTTTAAGGCGTGGGTCTTGAGTCCGCTGAAACTGAAATCCAGGCCCGGCCTGTCCGTCATCGGGCGGGGGAAGCGGAAGCGTCCTGCATCGCCTGCTTCGGCCAGCTGCGCTAGGGCGGGGCCGCCGGGATAGCCCAGCCCCAATAGTTTTGCAGTCTTGTCGAAGGCCTCGCCGGCGGCATCGTCCAGGGATTCGCCCAGCACCCGGTAGCGTCCGATCCCGCGAACTTCGACCAAAAGGGTGTGGCCACCCGAAACGAGCAAGGCGGCGAATGGGAACTCCGGCGGATCCGGTTCGAGCAAGGGGGCGAGCAGGTGTCCCTCCATGTGGTGCACCGCGACAGCCGGAATATCCCAAGCCCAAGCCATACTGCGCGCCACTGCGGCGCCGACCAGGAGCGCTCCGATCAGGCCTGGCCCTGCCGTGTAGGCGATCCCGCCGACCGCGCGCGCGCCTGCCGCGTCCAGCAGTTCCTGGATCAGTGGCAGCAGTTTGCGCAAATGGTCCCGCGACGCGATCTCGGGCACGACGCCGCCGTATTCGGAGTGAGTTTCCACCTGGCTGTAGAGTCTGTGGCCGAGCAGGCCTTGCCGCGCGCTGTATAGCGCGACGGCGGTTTCGTCGCAAGAGGTTTCTATGCCGAGAACTAACATGGTGTTTTTGCGTTACCCGCAGGTCCAGGTATAATGCGCCATTTATTTATGAGGCGGCCGGGATCCGGCCATTTCTTTCCAAGATTTAACGAACTGTTGGGATGTTACATGCCGTCGATCAAGATCCGCGAGAACGAACCGTTTGAGATTGCCATCCGCCGCTTCAAGCGCGCCTGCGAAAAAGCCGGCGTCCTGTCGGAAGTGCGGCGCCGGGAATATTACGAAAAGCCGACCGAAGAGCGCAAACGCAAAGCGGCGGCGGCTATCAAACGGCATTTGAAGAAGCTCTCGCGCGAACGCTTCGCCCTTCAAAATCTGCGCAAGGGCCGTCCCCAGCAGTAAGCCTGTACCGGGAGTGCAGCCATGGCCGAGCAAGCCGCAAGCCTGAAAGAGCGCCTGCAGGGCGACATGAAGACGGCGCTCAAGGCGGGCGAGAAAGACCGCCTTGGCACCATCCGGCTGATTCTCGCTGCAATCAAGCAGCGGGAAGTAGACGAGCGCATTACTCTAGACGAGGCTCAAATCGTCGCTGTGCTCGACAAGATGGCGAAACAGCGGCGCGAGTCGATCACTCAATACGAGGCCGCGGGTCGCAACGATTTGGCGGAGATCGAGCAAGCGGAACTCCTGATTATCCAGGATTACCTTCCGCAAGCGCTGAGCGAAGACGAGGTGACCGCGATTATTCTGGCTGCTATCTCGGAGGCTGGCGCTAAAGGTGTCGGCGACATGGGTAAAGTCATGGCCCTGGCTAAGCCGAAGCTCCAGGGGCGTGCCGATATGTCCGCCGCCAGTGCCCGTATCAAGTCGCTGCTGAGCTGAACCCAAGCCTCCCTCCGGCGAGGCAAGGATAGGGCGGTGGGACGCATTTTTCGTCCAAATGGCCGGCAAAATACCCCGCGAGTTCATTGACGACCTGATAGCGCGCATCGATATCGTCGATCTCATAGACGCGCGCATACCCCTGAAGAAATCGGGCTCCAGCTTCTTGGCGCGGTGCCCTTTCCACTCGGAAAAGACCCCCAGCTTCTCCGTCAGCCGGGAAAAGCAGTTTTACCACTGCTTCGGTTGCGGCGCCCACGGCAACGCCATCAGCTTTCTGATGGATTATGAGCGCCAGAGTTTTCCCGAGGCGTTAGAGAGCCTTGCGGCTGTGGCGGGGATTGAGCTGCCGAAGACCGCGTTCGACCAAGCATCGGTTTCGGTGCCCGCGGTGCCGTTGCAGCCGATTTATGACATTTTGGAGCGTGCGGCGGCGTTCTATGCCCTGCAGCTCCGCGAGCATCCCGCTGCGGCATCGGCAAAAGCCTATCTGCTCAAGCGTGGTTTGACGGGGGAGATCGCGCGCCGCTACCGGATCGGTTTCGCGCCTCCTGGCTGGAGCAACTTGCCTGCGGATTGGTCTAGGGCAGCTTTGATCCAAAGCGGTTTGGTGATCGAAAAGGACCGCTCGGTCTACGATCGCTTCCGCCATCGCGTCATGTTCCCCATACATGATCGGCGCGGTCGCGTCATTGGATTCGGCGGCCGTACCCTGGGCGACGAAACGCCGAAATACCTCAATTCTCCGGAAACGGAGGTCTTCAAGAAAGGCAAGGAACTCTACGGGCTGTACGAGCTGTTACTGGCCGATGCGAAGCCTCGGCGTATTCTGGTGGTCGAGGGATATATGGATGTAGTTGCAATGGCGCAGCACGGTTTTGCTGAAACCGTCGCCACCCTGGGGACATCCACTTCCGCGGATCACATCAATCTATTGTTCCGGTTCACGCGGGAAATCATTTTCTGTTTCGATGGCGATGCGGCCGGCTACAAAGCGGCGTGGCGCGCACTCGAAGCGAGTCTCCCTCTTTTGCGCGAAGGGCGCGAGGTTCGTTTCATTCATCTACCCGCAGGAGAGGATCCCGATTCGCTGGTTCGGCAGGAAGGGCGAGACGCTTTCGAGGCGCGGATCGGCGGCGCGTCCCCGTTCTCGGATTATCTATTTCGAACGCTGCAGGCCGATCTCGATCTGCGTAGTCTCGAGGGGCGGGCGTCGCTGCAGAAACGGGCCCGTGAGCTGCTGGAGCGCCTGCCGGCGGGGATATTCAGAGAGATGATGGAGCAGCGCCTAAGCGAGATCACCGGGCTTGCCGCCGCCGTGCCCATATTGTCCGCCTCGGAAGGGCGGCCGCGCCGATTGCCAGGCCAGCCTCGCTCACCCTCGGCTTGGCGTGATCTGGTTGCTTTGTTGTTGCATCGCCCTCAGCTTGCCGGGCTGATTCCCGCAGGGGTCTGCGCCCGGCTTGCTCTGAATCCGCGGGCGGGCCCGCTCATCGCCCGCATATTGGAGTACACGCACCTACAAGCTTCGCCGACCTCGGGCATGTTGTTCGAGTATCTTCGCGGCACGCCAGAAGGGGGGTTGGCGGGAAAGATTTTGCAAAGGGAGCTGCTGATGCCGGAGGATGGGATAGAGAAGCAGTTCCTCGATACGCTGGCCAAGGTATCCGCTCTGCTCCGAGAGGAGCGGCTGAGCCAACTGATCGAGCAGTCGAAGCACGTCAAACTCACGGATGAAGAGCGGGAGGAACTGCGCAAATTGACGGGCGGGAAGTCTTGAAACTCGACTAACGTCTCCCCATCTTTTAAAATGAAAAGTTCTTCAGTACCACACCAACCCCCAGCGCGAGTTCGTTGATGACGCCAGAACAGCAGCAGCACCAGCTTAAGGAACTTATTGCTAAGGGCAAGATGCAGGGCTACCTCACCTTTTCAGAGGTCAACGATCATCTCCCCAGCGACATCGTCGATCCCGAGCAGATGGAAGACATCATCTGCATGATCAACGACATGGGGATCGAAGTCCACGAGGTTGCTCCCGATAACGAGGATCTGATTCAGGATACCGCCGTAGTCGCTGAGTCCGACGAGGATGACGCAGCCGAAGCCGCTGCAGCCTTGGCTTCTTCGGTCGATGCCGAGCTCGGCCGCACGACTGATCCCGTGCGTATGTACATGCGCGAGATGGGGACCGTGGAATTGCTGACCCGAGAAGGTGAGCTCAGCATTGCCAAGCGCATCGAAGAAGGCATTAATATTGCCGCCAACGAGTTGGTCCGATTTCCAGGGGCCATGGAGCATTTCCTCAAAGCCTTCGAGACCGTCGAAAGTGGCGAGCTGAGGCTTTCCGACCTGATTTCCGATTTCTTCGATCCGGCGGCGGCAGATGCCGCGGCCTCCGTTGCGGTTGAAGACGATGCGGATGCAGAAGTCATCGATGAGGGAGATAGTGGTCCTGATCCCGAGCTGGTGAAAGAAAAACTGGTTGCTTTCCGTAAGCTGCACAAGAGTGCGGTTAGTGCCCACCACAAGCATGGGTATGGTCACGAGAAGACCCAGAAGGCTTTCGACGCGCTGGCTGTGGCGTTCATGGAGTTTAAGAAGACGCCGCAGTTCTTTAAGGAGTTGACAGACACTTTGCGCGATACCCTTGCGAAGATTCGCGAGCAGGAGCGCGCAATGGTGGACCTCTGCGTAAGCCGCGCTAAGATGCCTAAGACCGAGTTCATATCGGCCTTTAGTGGAAGGGAGAGCGACCCGGAGTGGCTCAGCAGCGCCTGCGATTCGGCAAGGCCTTACGCGGAGGCCCTCAAGGCGCATGCGGAAGATATTCGCCGTATACAGTCCAAACTCGCGCAGATTGAAAAGGACAACAGGCTTGGCATCGCCATCATCAAGGATATTCATCGGCGGGTTTCCGTTGGTGAAAATCAGGCGCGCTTGGCCAAGCGCGAAATGATCGAGGCGAATCTTCGTCTCGTCATCTCCATCGCCAAGAAATACACCAACCGCGGCCTGCAGTTCCTGGATCTAATCCAAGAGGGCAATATCGGCTTGATGAAGGCCGTTGATAAGTTCGAATACCGCCGGGGTTACAAATTTTCGACTTATGCGACCTGGTGGATTAGGCAGGCGATCACCCGCTCTATCGCCGATCAGGCTCGCACTATTCGAATCCCGGTCCACATGATCGAAACGATCAACAAGCTCAACCGTATTTCCAGGCAGATGCTGCAGGAAATGGGGCGTGAGCCCTCGCCGGATGAGCTGGCGGCGCGCATGGACATGCCCGAAGACAAGGTCCGAAAGGTGATGAAAATCGCCAAAGAGCCTATTTCCATGGAAACCCCGATCGGCGATGACGACGACTCGCACCTGGGGGATTTCATCGAAGACTCTCGTGTGCTATCCCCTATCGAGCACGCCACGGTGGCCAGCTTGCGCGAAACCACTCAGCAGGTGCTGGCCGGCTTGACGGCGCGGGAAGCCAAGGTGCTCAGGATGCGTTTCGGGATCGACATGAATACCGATCACACGCTGGAAGAGGTCGGCAAGCAGTTTGACGTCACGCGTGAGCGTATCCGTCAGATCGAAGCCAAAGCCTTGCGCAAGCTGCGGCATCCGTCGCGGTCCGAGCAGCTGCGCAGTTTCTTGGACATCGATTGACAGAAACCATCATATTTGGGGCCCTTAGCTCAGTTGGTTAGAGCGAGCGACTCATAATCGCCAGGTCGTAGGTTCAAGTCCTACAGGGCCCACCATTTCAGAGTTTCACCCCGTCTCAGGACATCTCAGAACCCGCAAGCTACAAGGCTTAGCGGGTTTTTTGTTGTCTCACGGCATGTCACCGGATAACATCCAATACCATCATTCCCGATGGTAGTCCCGCTGGTATCGGCCATTTCATGAGGTTCGATGCCATCAATCCGGAGCAATCGCCCATGCTGCAAGACATCGAGGCCCGCAAGGCCAAGCCGAAGGACAAGCCCTATAAGCTGACCGACGAAAAGGGCTTGTACCTGTTCGTCACCCCGCAAGGGGGAAAACTTTGGCGGATGAATTACCGCCTTGAGGGAAAGCAGAAGACCCTATCTTTCGGGCAGTACCCGGACGTGACCCTGGCCGACGCCCGCGTTCGCCGCGATGACGCCCGCCGGCTGCTGGCACAAGGCATCGACCCGAGCGCTGAGCGCAAGGCGACTAAGACTGCTGAGCGAGAGACATTTGAGGCTATAGCGCGGGAATGGCATGGGAAGTTCTCGCCGTCATGGGCGGAGACCCACGGCAAGCGCGTGCTGGAGCGGCTGGAGAACCACATCTTCCCCTATCTAGGCGGCAAGCCCATTTCGGGGCTGACTGCGCCCACCATCCTGGCCGTGCTGCGGCGTCTGGAAGATGTCGGCAAGGCGGAGAGCGCCCACCGAATCAAGGGCATCGTCGGGCAAGTGATGCGGTACGCGGTCGCCAGCGGACGCGCTGAATCGGACCCGACGCAATCCCTACGCGGAGCCCTGGCGCCCGTCTCCAAGACTCACCACCCCGCCATTCTGGACCCTCTCGAAATCGGCAAGGTGCTGCGTATCCTGCACGGATACAGCGGAACGCCGGAAGTACGCGCAGCCTTGCGCCTGGGCCCGATGGTATTCGTCCGTCCGGGTGAGCTGCGTACCATGAAATGGGAGGACCTCGACATCGAGGCCGGAGAGTGGCGGTTTACCCTGAGCAAGACGGGGACGCCGCACATCGTGCCGCTGTCCGCCGTGGCGCTGGAGATCGTCGAGGAGCTTCAGCCGCTGACGGGACGGGGCGTCTACGTCATGCCTTCGGCGCGGTCACCGTCCGGCATCCGGCCTATGTCGGAAGGCGCCGTGCTGGGGGCGTACCGCGCACTCGGGATCACCAAGGATGAGCTTGTCGGCCACGGCTGGCGGGCGACGGCACGGACGCTGTTGGTGGAGAGGCTGAACTTCCGTGTTGACATCGTTGAACAGCAACTCGGGCACATCGTTCGTGATCCACTGGGCCGAGCCTACAACCGGACGACCTTCCTTGATGAGCGAAAGGCGATGATGGAGACCTGGAGCCGGTATCTTGAGGGGTTGCGCACGGGAGCCGATGTTGTGCCAATTCGGCAAGCCCGCGCCTGATATACTAAGTTACCGCGCCTAGCCCGGCCAGGCGAAAACCGATTTCTCGCATCGGCGGCGCGGTTTCTTATTGCGAGAGTGCCGATGCGAGACGGTAATGCCGCCATCCGAATATACCCTTAAGCGCGCCGCTGAAATGCTGGGCGTATGCACTGAAGAGCTTCTATCCGACGCCGCGAATGGACATATTAAGTTGGTATTTATCGCAAGCGACACCGCGCCAGTGCAAGTAAGCGGCTTATGCCAGACCTTCGACATCGACGGCAATCTAATCTGCGAAACGGCATTAAAGCCCAAATCTCTGGCCTTCAGTAATCGCCGGCTTCAGATAGTCGCTCCAACGACCAGCATAGATAAACTCTCCGACGGAGAGTCTGTAGACATAAGTATTGGCCTAGTTTATTCGTCGCGGCTAAAGCTACTGGACCGCGCCCAGTCTGAAACGATACTTGACGGGGCTCCAGCCCATGATAAGTATGTCTCTATCGAACCGCCCAAGTCCGTTGCTCTTGCCGATCTGCGCGTTCCGGCTGAGGAGGTTGAGCGGATCGCGGCGACGCTAAACAACCAGAGCGCACAAGCCACGCCAAGGGGTGATGCCGGCGACGCGGGAGACGGGAAAAGTATTATCGATCGGCGCATCACGGCGATTCTCGAAGGAATTTTAGAGCTTGGTTATCAATGTTGCGACATTCCAAAAGAGGGTAAATCTAAGATTGAGGGGTGGTGCTTAGAAAACCGCCGGACCCTGAGATGGACCCAAGGTGAGTACAATACATTTAATGAGGCATGGAAAAAAGCCAGCAGAAAAGGAATTATCGCGATAAGAGGAAAAGCGGCGTACACCAAAGGGCGGTGAGGTGGGGTAGGCCGATACCCCAGCCTTCCCCCACCTACGCTACAAGCAGCGCCGTTTCTAGGCCAGAGCTGGGGTATTTTCAATACCCCAGCACCCCAGCTATTTCGGCGTGTCGTTCTGTTATTGAATTCATCGCACCTCAACGGGCAAAAGGAGCCCTCAGCGATGAAAAGCGGCACACTTCCGGAAACTGGATTCGTTCGTTTGGCCGACCTTGTTGGCACCCGCGCGCGTCCGGCCACCAAGACAAAACCAGCCCGCCCAGCGACAAAGGGGGTTATCCCCGTGTCAGCGCCAACGCTTTGGCGAATGATTCGGGCCGGCAAGTTCCCCCGGCCGGTCAAGCTCTCGGCTGGCGTCAGCGCCTTCGAAGTTAAGACCGTCCGGAGTTGGATGGCTTCCAAAACGGAGGGCGACGCATGATTTCCTTCCAGCACGTGCCAATCAAGCCCAGCAGGCGCAACCGGCGGCCAAAACGAGGCTGGCAGAGACGACAAAGCCCCGCGGCAACGGGGCTTCATCTGGGGACTGAGCATTTTCGAGGACACTCTGGGCTAATCATAAGCTTCGACCGCGTTTTCGGCAAGGTTTCTGCCTGCAAGTCTTATAATAAAAATGCGCGAAAGCCTGTAAGCTGGTCTGCGTCCCAGTTCGCAAACTGGGCGTCCCGCGGCGCGCCGCGGGCTGGACTTGGCGGTCCGGAATCTCAGGCGCACAAGCGCCACAGACAGGCGCTTTTTTATTGCCTGTCGTTTTCTGTGGCGGGCCGTGCGGCGCACTCTTCGGAGTGGCCGGTCCCTGAGTCCGGTCCGCCAACGTCGTACGGTCCGTCTCCCACCAGCTTGGCGGCTGGCGAGACGGTTCCTTATTCAACTCAGGAACCATCTATGTTTACCACATCCCATCAGGGCATCGCGCCCAAAATCCGCCCAGCTCTTACCCCAACCCCTGCCTTTCTCGGCGAGCTTTGCCGGGTATCTATCGCCGTTGATTCAGCGAGTTGCCTGCTTGATCTTGCGATACGTCGTCCGGACCAGAGCGAGAACATATCGGTTCAGCGGCTCGACGTGATCCTTGACGCACTAATCGATGCCTCAGATTGGCTAACTGCCTTGATTGCGGCCCAGGCTGAAGGAGGTGCGCGATGAGAGCCTTCTTCTTCGACGTCGAGGAAGCTCGGCACGCTAGTCTTGGGATCGCCGCTATCGCCGAAGTTTTGAAGCGGCATATGTCCGCCGAAGATGGCGACCCCGAGCGGCTCAACGATTTCATCCTCGGCGGGCTAATTCACGCCGTGAGCTGCCTGTCGATGCAGGCCGCCGGGCGGCTTGAAGTAGTCGAGGAGGCGCTTCGCAAGTCCGTACCGCCGGACAGGGAGGGTGCCGATGGCTGACCCATCCTCAGAGCTATTGTCGCGGCTCAACGGCGTTCGAAAGACTGGGCCGGGCCGATGGGTTGCCTGCTGTCCGGCGCATGAGGACCGCACACCCTCGCTCTCGATACGCCAAGTCGACGACGGCCGCATCCTGATCCATGATTTTGGTGGGTGCGGCGTCGAGGACGTGCTGGCGGCCGTGGGTCTGGAAGTCAAAGACCTGTTCCCGCCCCGCGACCCCCCTCCTGGCGGGTTCCGTCCGCGGCAGGGTATACCCGAGACCCGCGCCCGAGAATTGATCGCGCTGGCGGCGCGAGAGGCGACCATTTGTGCCATCGTGGCGGGCGACGTGCTCGAAGGTAGGGGCACCAGCGTGGCCGACTGCCAACGAGCCAGGCAGGCCGTGGAGGTGATCGAGGGCATCGCCAGGGAGGTGCGCCATGTCGCGAGCCACCGCTGAACGCCGTCTTGATGAGTTGGCTTATGAGCTGCTGGAGCAGACCAGCCCGGCCAAACAGTACCGCGCCGTAGACCTATCTGAGCTGCTGGCCCACCAGTTTCCGGAGCGCGAGCATGTTCTGTCTCCCGTGCTGACGCTCTGGAGTCTCAACATGGTCTACGGCTGGCGCGGACTGGGTAAAACCCACATGAGCCTGGGCATCGCCTACGCGGCAGCGACTGGCTCAAGCTTCCTGGCCTGGCAGGCTACGCGGTCGTTCAAGACGTTGCTGGTTGATGGCGAGATGCCTGGCGAATCACTTCAGCACCGGTTAGCTACCATCGCGGCATCCGCCGACAGTGAGCCCGGGCCCGGCTTCTTCCGCGTCATGACCATCGACCTATGTGGCGGCTGGATGCCCGACCTTGCGACCCGCGAAGGCCAGGCCGCAGTAGGCGAGGAATGCGACCAAGCCGAAATAATCATCGTGGATAACCTGTCATGCCTCTGCCGCGGGAAAGCCAGGGAAAATGATGCCGAGAGCTGGCTGCAAGTCGCGGAGTGGGCCATGTCGCTACGTAGCCGTGGCAAGTGCGTGGTGTTCGTCCACCACGCCGGCAAGGATGGGAACCAGCGTGGCACCAGCAAACGCGAGGACATCTTGGATGTGGTGATCGGGATGAAGCGGCCAGCGGACTACAGCGCCGACCAGGGGGCTCGGTTCATCGTCAATTTCGACAAAGCCCGGCATCTTACCGGCAAGGACACCGCACCCTTCGAGGCGTGGCTACAGGCCGATGAGCGCGGGCGCAACGTCTGGACCATTCAGGACAGCGCCGAATGCACGTTCGACCAGGTTGTTGAGCTGGCGAACTTGGGCATGTCTCAGCGCGACATCGCCGAAGAGCTTGGCATCAATAAATCCAATGTCTGCCGTCATCACGCCAAGGCCGTTGCTGAGGGGTTGATTCAGCCGGCGCACAACAGGGGCAAGCCGAAGCTGACCGTCGTAAAACCTAGGAAGGACACCGATGATTGACCATCCGAGCGCCGGCAACCAAAAAAGTTGCGCGGTTGCGGCCCCTAGGCAACGCAACCGCGCAACTTCATCTAGCTACAGCGCAACTCTTGGCGTAACTGATGCGCAACCACGTGCAACCAATACCGGAACCGATGCGGCGCAACGCCATGAAAATGAGCCGAATCATAGGGGTTGCAGCGACATTAAAGCCCTAGCAAGCGCAGTTCTTGAACGCAACAGGTCGCGCAACCGTGGCGCAACTGACGCTGAAAAACAGCGCAACTTTCCACCCCCAAAAAGCACCGCAAAAGTTGCACGTCTCGCTGGGTCAGACAACCAAGTTGCGCGGTTGCGTTGCCTAGGGGGCGCAACTACGCAACTCAGTAAAGATGCAGTCGATCTATCCGACGACGAACGCGGCCTGCTGATTGCGATGGGCTTGCGCTGGGGCTACACGCCGGAGGACTGGAGCCACCTGTGGTCGAACTGCCAAGACCCGGCGAAGCGGGCCGCATGGCTTGCGACTGCCGAGAGTGAACAGCCAGCCGCAGCGCCGGAGCCGGAAGAAGCAGAGCCAGCCGTCACCGTCCGGATCGAAGCGGACATCGGCAGCGGCATGAAGCAGTTCAACATGCGCGTGCCGATAGGCCGATGGGATGAGCAGAAATTCAGCGACCAGATTGCCGCGATGCCTAGCGCATCCTGGTGGCGACTGGACACGCCCAAGCGCTGCGCAGATTGCCGGCATGCCCAACCTACACAGCACGACGCTCTTGTCCGCTGCGGAGCGGGCCGCGAGGACTATCCAAACTGCGGCGCATGGTGGAGGGACGACCCCAAGCCATGCCGCGAATGGGCACCGGCAAACCGCACCAACACCCGCGGCCATAAGTCCGAAACCGAATCAGGAGCATCACAATGAAGCCAGAACACAGCCCTCTGGCTGAACGCTTGATCCGCATGGCGGAGCGCCCGGACGACTTCTCAAAAACCGAGCTCTTGGGCGCCGTGCATGCAATTTTGAGCAACTGCATCAGCGAAACTCAGCGCGCTAACGACATCCTGAGCCGCACCAACGCAGCCCTCGACTATTCGATAAACCGAATCGCCCAGCTCGAAAACGAATTGGCATCCGCCCAGCGCGAGGCCGACCACTGGCGGGCTCTGGCTGCTGGCGCAACCGCAAATTCGGCGAGGCTTCAGTGAACGCCAGATTACCTACACCAAACCCTTGCCGCGGTTGCTTGGCCACTTCATCGGAAACAGCATCATGACTATTCACACCCTTATCACCGGCGAACTATTCAAAGACCCCGTCCAGCGCACCAGCGCCAGCGGAAAACAGTTCGTCACCGCCAACCTAAAGATTCAGGCCGGCTCAGAAACCCAGTGGTGCAGCCTGATTGCCTTCCATGATGACGCTCAAGCGGAATTGCTTCGCTGCCGCGCCGGAGACGCGCTTTCAGCTCAGGGCCAGCTCAAGTTCGGCACCTACGAGAAAAATGGCGAGGTTCGGGTTTCGCTCGACGTTACCGCAAACGTCATCACGCCGTTAAAGCCGAAACCCAGAGAGAGGCGGCCGCGGCAGGCCAAGCCGGACGGACGCGAGTTCGACGCCAGGCAGGCTTACGGCAGGCCGACACCGGCGAACAGCATCGACCCGGATTTCAACGACCCCTGCCCGATTTGAGGATTGCCATGACGACATACGCGAGGCCCGCACCACCATCATGCCCGCGCTGCGGCTATGCGACGACTCGGCTTCGACCTGGCGTGCGCGCGTGCCTTCTCTGCGGCTGCGTGTTCAGCGTAGGCAGTACCGTTACGCCCGATGTTCGCGCATCCCAAG
>JAQTYA010000037.1 GCA_028688525.1 Methylococcus sp.
CCAGGAGTCCGAATTCAGCCTGGAACTGCGGACCCGCGACCGCGAACGGAAGCTGATCAAGAAGATCGAGGAAGCCCTGGAAAACCTCGAACGCGGCGAGTACGGCTATTGCGAGACCTGCGGGGTAGAAATCGGCCTGCGCCGGCTCGAAGCTCGCCCGACCGCTACTCAGTGCATCGACTGCAAAACCTTGGACGAAATCCGCGAACGCCAGCTCGGCTGACGGAACGCCCTACCGGGTTTGAACCCCAGCCCTCCGACCGCCCCCTACCGGGGGCGATTCGCGCCCTCCCCAACCGGCCCTCTACATCTAGGCTCGCTCTATACCGCGCTCGTCAGCTATTGCGAAGCCCGGAGCCGCGGCGGTACCTGGCTGGTCCGCATCGACGACGTCGACCGGCTGCGCTGCAGCCCGGCCCATGCCGGCGACATCCTTCGCACCCTGGAACGGCACGGCCTGTACTGGGACGAAGCGGTGCTGTACCAAAGCCAGCACGATGAAATCTACCGCGCTGCTCTGGAGCTGCTCGGCGCCGACGGACGCGTATTTCCCTGTACCTGCCCGCGGCGCGAACTCGCTGTATCCGGCCCAGTCTACCCAGGCACCTGCCGGACCCGCTACCGTCATCCACCACCAGGCGGATACGCCCTGCGCCTCAGAGTCAACGAAGCCGCCGTCGGATTCGATGACCGGCTCCAAGGCCGGATCGAACAGAATCTGCGCTGCGAAGTAGGCGATTTCATCGTCAGGCGGCGCGACGGCATCCACGCCTACCATCTAGCTACCGTGCTCGACGACGCCGAACAAGGCATCACCGAAGTGCTCCGCGGCATCGACCTGCTCGACTCCACTCCCCGGCAAATCCTGCTGCAGGAATGGCTCGGCCTGCCTCGGCCGGATTACTGCCACATTCCCGTACTGACTGACCGCGGCGGCATAAAACTGAGCAAACAGGCGGGAGCGCTGCCGGTCAATAGGGATGCGCCGTCGGAGAATCTATGGATTGTGCTGGGGCTGATGGGTCTGTCGCCAGAGTCCACGCTGCTCGGCGCGCCGCCGGAGGAAATCCTAGACTGGGCCATAGCGCATTGGGACATCCGGCGCATTCCGCCGGAGCAGCACATCGAGATCATGACTCCTTAAACCGGGGCCGTTGCCCATCCCCCCATATTTGACGAGACCGCCGCAAATACAGAGGGAGGCGCGGCAATGACGAGCACCGGGTTTCGTACACAATTCCCGCCTAATACCGCTTCAACTTCGCTAAAGCGCCCGTCAATTCCCCGCCACTGTCATGGACTCGATCAGGATCGATCCGGTGCGGACGTTACCGCGCAAATCGACGTCGTTGCCAATGGCGGCGATGTGACCGAACATGTCGCGGAGGTTGCCGGCGATCGTGATTTCCTCGACCGGGAACCGGATTTCGCCGTTCTCGACCCAGTAGCCCGCGGCGCCGCGCGAGTAGTCGCCGGTGACGATGTTGACGCCCTGGCCTAGCAGTTCGGTGACGATCAAACCGGTGCCCATCCGCCGCACCAGGGCGTCGAAGCCTTCGGTCCCCGTATCGACGATCAGGTTGTGCACGCCGCCGGCGTTGCCGGTGGTCTGCATTCCCAGCTTGCGGGCCGAATAGGTGCTCAGCACATAGGATTCCAATACGCCGCCCCGAACCAGGTCGCGCGCACGCGTCGCCACGCCCTCGGCATCGTAGGGCGCGCTGCCTAAGCCCCGAGGCAGGTGCGGCAGTTCGTGGATGTGGACGAACTCGGGGA
The DNA here is from genome assembly GCA_028688525.1 of Methylococcus sp. Lineage (GTDB taxonomy): Bacteria > Pseudomonadota > Gammaproteobacteria > Methylococcales > Methylococcaceae > Methylococcus. Next base: position 1,777 of record JAQTYA010000037.1, read on the forward strand.
AGATGCGCTGGCCCAGGGCATCCAGCAGGAACGAGGACTTGCGGTAGAGATTGCCGCCGCGGATCGCCGCGATCAGATGGCCGATCAGGCTGGAAGCCACGTCGGCAGCGAAGAGCACCGGGCATTGCCGGGTCGACAGGCCCTGCGCGCCAAGGCGGCGCACGGTGCGCTCGGCGGCTTTGCGCCCTACCGCCTCGGCGGCTTCCAGTTCGGCCGGATTGCGCGCCACGGTCCACCAGTCGTCGCGCTGCATGCCGCCCTCGCTCTCGCCGATCACGGAGCAGGACAGGCTGTGGCGGCTGCTGGCGTAGCCGTGCAGAAAGCCCAAGCTGTTGCCCAGCACCCGCACGCCCTCGAAGGCGTTGAGGCTGGCGCCTTCCGAATTGGTGATGGCGTCGGAATAGCCGCGCGCCGCGTTTTCGCAGGCCAGGGCCAGTTCGATGCCGGCTTCCGCGTCCAGGGCCCAGGGATAGTAAAGATCGAGTTCCGGGATGTCCTTGGCCAACAGCTCGGCTTCGGGCAAGCCGGCGCAGGGATCTTCCGCACCGTAGCTGGCGATCCGGCAGGCCGCGCCAACGGCATCCGCCAGCGCGCGCTCGCTGAAGTCGGTGGTGCTGGCCGAACCCTTGCGCTGTCCGTAATAAACCGTGATTCCGAGACCTTGGCTGCGGTGGTGCTCGATGGTTTCCACTTCGCCCAGCCGGACGGTAAGCGAGAGGCCCTGGTCGGCGCTGCAGCCGACTTCGGCCGCGCTGGCGCCTTGCTTGGCGGCTTCGTCCAAACAGAACCGGGTCAGCGATTCGAGCGTTTCGAGTTTGGTTCTATTGTCAGACACGGGTGCCTCCCACCGTCAATCCGTCTATCTTCAGAGTCGGCTGGCCGACCCCCACGGGCACGCTCTGCCCGTCCTTGCCGCAGGTGCCCACGCCCGGATCGAGTTCCAGATCGTTGCCCACCATGCTGACCCGGGTCAACACGTCCGGTCCGTTGCCGATCAGGGTGGCACCGCGCACCGGGCGGGTGATGCGGCCGTCCTCGATCAGATACGCCTCGCTGGCGGAGAACACGAACTTGCCGGAGGTGATGTCGACCTGGCCGCCGCCGAAATTGCGGGCATACAGGCCTTTTGACACGGAGGCGATGATCTCCTCCGGCGCATGCTCGCCCGGCAGCATATAGGTGTTGGTCATGCGCGGCATCGGCAGGCATTGGTAGGATTCGCGGCGGCCATTGCCGGTGGGCGCCACGCCCATGAGGCGGGCGTTGAGCTTGTCCTGCATATAGCCTTTGAGGATGCCGTTTTCGATCAGCACCGTCTGCCGGGTCGGTGTGCCCTCGTCGTCGATGCTTAAGGAACCGCGGCGCTCCGGCAGGGTGCCGTCGTCCACCACGGTGCACAACGGCGAGGCCACCCGTTCGCCGACCCGTCCGCTGAAGGCGGAAGTGCCCTTGCGGTTGAAATCGCCTTCCAGCCCGTGGCCGATGGCTTCGTGCAGTAGGATGCCGGGCCAGCCCGATCCGAGCACCACGGTCATACTTCCCGCCGGCGCGTCGCCCGCCTCCAGGTTGACCAGCGCCTGGCGCACCGCTTCGCGTGCATAGCCGGACGCCCGATCCTGCTCGAAGAAGAAACCGTAATCCGTGCGTCCGCCGCCGCCCGCGCTGCCTTGTTCGCGCCGGCCGCCGCTTTCCACGATGACGCTGACATTGAGCCTCACCATGGGCCGCACGTCGCCGTGCATCGCGCCGTCCAGGCCGAAAATCAGGACCGAGGAATAGCCGCCGGACAGGCTGACGAACACCTGCTCCACCCGCGGGTCGGCGCGGCGGGCTTCGGCGTCGAGGCTACGCAGCAGGTCGATCTTGGCTTCCGCGGACAAAGACCCCAGCGGATCGACCGGCTCGTACAGCCGCGGTACCGCATGACCGCCGCGCACGGCGATGCGGGCCGTATCGCCGCCGCGGGCGATGCTGCGGGCATTCCGCGCCGCTTCGAGCAGCACCGGCAAAACCAATTCGTCGCTGTAAGCGAAGCCGGTTTTCTCGCCGGAAACTGCACGCAACCCAGCACCTTGTTCGATGCCATAGGAACCTTCTTTGACGATGCCGTCTTCCAGCGACCAGGACTCGTAATGGCTGGACTGAAGGTAGACATCCGCATCGTCAATTGCGTCCCCTGCTAGCTGGGCCACAAGCTTTTCGATGTCCTGGGGGATCAACCCGCAGGGTTCTAGGATCGCTCGTTTAGCGATCGCGATGATTTCACTTGCCATGATTCCTCTGATCTGTTGCCGGCCTGTGCCGGGTCATGCGCAATGCAAGCGCCGGTGCTCCAGCACGGGGAAGGCGGCTCGCACCTGGGCTAGCCGCTCTCGGTCGATTTCGGCGCAGACGACGCCGGCGCCGGTGGACAGCGAGGCCAGCACCTTGCCCCAAGGGTCGATCACCATGCTGTGACCGAAGGTCTCGCGGCCATTCAAATGGAAGCCACCCTGGTTGGATGCCACGGTGTAGCAAAGGTTCTCGACCGCGCGTGCCCGCACCAGGATTTCCCAGTGCGCCGCGCCGGTGCGGGCGGTGAACGCCGCCGGCACCGCGAGCAGGTCCATCCCCTGCTCCGCCATGCGCCGGAACAGTTCCGGAAACCTGAGATCGTAGCAGATCGCTACGCCTAAGGCGCCGAACGGCGTGTCCAGCACCAGCGGATCGGTGCCGGCCTCGATGGTCTGGGATTCCCGGTAGGTTTCCTCGGTACCGGGGACGATGACGTCGAACAGATGGATCTTGTCGTAGCGGCCGACCCGCCGGCCGCGGTCGTCGTAGATCAGGCAGGAGGCCCGCACCCGGCCGTCGGCTGCTTGCATGGGCATGGTCCCGCCGACCAGCCAAACCTTGTTGCGCTCAGCCGCGCCGGCCAGGAAATCCTGGATCGGTCCGCTGCCCTCAGTTTCCGCCACACTGAGCTTGTCGGTCTCGGTCATTCCCATAATCGCGAAATTCTCCGGCAACACGACCAAACGAGCACCCTCGGCCGCAGCTTTCTTAACTAGCCGGCCGGCCTCCAGCAGATTCGCCCCCACCTGGGGGCCGGAAGCCATCTGAACCGCTGCGCAAATCATTTTTTTCATGCTTGATATTCCCTCCAACAATGTATCGACTCCGGCCAACCCGGCCGCTTCAATCTTCCGGCGTATCGCCGGTCGCACGGGTGATGACGGGATTGTCCAGACTCCCCTTCACCTGATATCGGGTCTGCGCCAGGCGCTCCACTTGTCCGCCCATCATCTTGTCGGCAACGAACACGCCGGCCCCCACCGCCGCCCCTACCGCCGGACCAAGCGGTCCCCCCATGAGCACCCCGGCGACGGGCAAGGCGATGCTGGTGTTGGGGATCACGGTGACGACCTGATCCACCTCGCGGGTCGTCAGCCTCACCCGGCCGTTGATGATAATCTTCGCCGCCACGCCGTCGATCAGGAACCCTTTGGTCCGAGCCTGGCCGTCAGCGATGTTCAGCTGGCCGGCAATGCCGTCATAGGCCATGCCGGCGCCGAACAGATCGGAAAAATCCAGACTCAAGCGGCGCCACAGAGCGCCCACGTTGAACAGCCCGAGGAACCGTCCCAAGCCGACATCCACCTTCAGCAAAGCGCCCTTGCCGAGCGTCATGCCCACTTCGCCGGCAAGGGCGGCCGCCGACGCCCCGAATGGCGTTTCCGCCCAGCTCAGTTTGTAATCCACGTCCGCCGGAGTGTCGCGTATCAAATCGGGGTAGCCGAGCACCGTCGCCAGCATGCCCGAATCCTTTACGTGCAGCTTGCCGCTGACACGGGTCGTATCCACCTTGCCCTGCCGTGTCCACTCGCCCTGCTCCACAGCCAGTTCGTGATTGTCCGAGCGTAAACTGGCCGAACGCAGCACGATGCCGCGGGCCTGTGTGGCCACTTTGGCGCGGAGCTGCCCGATGTCGAAGCCTTGCCAAAGTACATGCCGTCCGACCAAGTCCAGCGCTGGCAGACTGCCGGGGTGCAGCCTGTCCAGCCAGGAGTCGGTGGTAGCCACTGCCTTTTCGTCCAGGCGGGAAACCTTGAGAAAATCGAGATCGGCCCGGACCGAAGACAGCTTTCCCCCCGCCATATCCGCCTCATACATCCCTTTGACGTAATCCGAATCGACCGTGCCCTTGAATCCGCCGGGCCGCGCCGCCGCTTGCACGGCCACCGGGCCTTTCGGCTTGCCTTCCCACAACGCCTGACCCAGTTGGACATCGAGCAGCTTGAGGTCCATCCCTAAGCCCGCGCCGTCGCCCGTACTGGCGGAAGCCAATACATCCCCCCACGGCGCCAACTCCAGGCTCGGCGACCGGATCAGGATCCGTAAGCCGGAAGTTTCTCCGCTCTTGGGCAAATCGGCGCCGACCGCAAGCTGAATACCATGCAGCCGGACGCTGTCCCAGGCCAGATCGAACCGCGCCAAGACATCGCTGCCGTAGCTCAAGCCGATGGACCGGCGCCCGCCGCCCAGCCGGGTATCCAAACGCAGCGCCCGCCTCTCTCCGGCTACCTTACCCAGCGGTGCGGGCAAAACCACGCGGGTGCCGGCCAAGTCCGAGCTCAGGCTGACCGGCACGGAACCGCCGCGGTCGTCGGCTATCGGCAGCTTCAGGCTCAAGTTGAGCGGGATGCTCCCGGCCAGGTATTCCCACGCAGGACTCCGAAACTGCGCCTTGAGCGCCGCGACTGCAAGCTGTCCGCTCACGTCGACGCCGAGCGCCTCGCCTTCGCGGTAGGCCCTGCCGGTGATGGCCTGGCCCAGCCAAGCGCCCTGCATCTTCCCGGAAACCAGCCCGTCGCCGGCGAATACCAGTTCGCCCTTGGCATTTTCGACGGGCTCAGCCAAACCCTCGAACTCGATGCGGGTCTGGCTCAACTGCGCCTTACCGGCCACCGTCAAGGGCGGCCCCTGGTTTTCCAGCGGAACCTTCAGGGCGAGATCGATGGCCGCCTGCCCCTTGGCCGTCAGCACCGCGTCCAGCCGATCGGCGACCGGTTTGAGCGGCGTCGTCCGGAAAAATTCCAGGCATTGGGCGACGGTGGCGGATACCTTGCCGTCGATCCGTATCGATGACTCTTTGTCCAAATCGGCAACCCGGGCCTTAGCGCCTCTTATCTCACCGCCGGCGATGCGCGCCTCGGGCACGTCGATCTCCAGGCTGCTGCCGGCAAAGCGCACGGTTCCGCGGGCCTCGCCGATCTCCGGCCAGTCCTGGGCATAGCGCAGCTGTGCCCCGGAAAATCCCGCGATCGCCTCGAACGTACCCTCTCCTTTGCGGAACGGGAAAGCCGCCACTGGCCCATCGAAGCGGATGCGGGCGCCATCCAGACGGCCGTGCTCCAGACTATGTTCGAGCCACCGGCTGAGCTGCGGAAAGGCCCGCGCCGGCAAATAACGCTTCAGCTTGGACACCTCTGAGGCACCCAGAGCGGCCTGTACCGCTAGCTTTAGCCCCCCGGCCCCGCCGCCGAGCACGAACTCCCCGGCAGCACTCCAATCTGCGGTTTCCAGGCTCGCCCTCTCGGCCCGCAGTGCCCAGTCCAAACCACTCCGCTGCCAATCCAGCCGCATTCCGGCCCGCTTCAGCAAGATCGGCTCGGCTAGTACCCCTGCCAGATCCAGTGCCCCATCCGTCATCCCGATCAGCGCCGCGCCACGCTCGCCGCTGCCGCAGATCAGCCCGTCGAGACCGGCGATGCCCGGCCGACCATCCTGCGCCGGCAGCACTACATCCCGGAATGCCGTACACAGTGCAAAGCGCGGATTCTCCGCATCCTCGTACCCGAATCGAGGGCGGTTCAGCCTGCCCGAAGGTGCGGTGCCGGGCAGCCGCAGCATGGACCACAACGGCGCCAGATCGTCGAGCGCCAGCGCGTCGGCGGAAACGATCACGCTCTTTCCCGCCCCACCGGTACCTCCAGTTACCGCCATATCCATCCGCGACAACGGCCATTCATGGCCGGAGGACACCAGCTTGAGGCGCCTTGCCCCTATCCGCCAAGCCTCAGCCGAACGGCGCCAGAACAAGTCGCCGGAGAATCCGGTCAGCGCCAAGCCCTCCGCGCTAGCTTCGCTGGAATGCTCCTCGACACGCAGTTCGCGCCCGCCGATCCGTGCAACCAGCCTGTCGAAACGGCCAGCCTCGACGCTACCCCAAACCTGGACATCGGCATGGCCGGAACTGATGTCGAACATCTCCGGCAGCTCATCGTCCAAGGCAGGCAGAGCGAAATGCCTCGCTTCGAGAAAAGCCAGGCCGGACAGGCTTTCGGGCTGGAACAAGTCGCCATGCAAATCGAAGCCGGCCCGTATCGAGGCCGCAGTGGCCGCGGGCGGAGTAAAGTGCCCGCCTAAGCGTTGGTGCTGGCCGCCGTTGATCCAATACAACTCGGCCTCGCCTAGATCGAGCTTAGCGCCGCCCCGCTGGATATCCTGCCAATCCACTGGGCAATGGCTGATTCGGAAAGCTCCCAGGGTGCGGAGCCAGGCGGGAATCGTCTCGATCTCGTGCAACCCTTGGATGACAAAGGCGCCGCTCTCGGTCCGGCGCAGCGACAACGGAGCGTCTTTCAGCTGCAGCCAGGCAACGCGCAAATCGCCCGCCCGAAGGGAAGCGATAGGCGAAATGCCGATCCTGATTTCGCCGATGCGAAGCCCTTCTCCGCCCTCGTCGTCGAGTACGACGACTTCGCGCAGCACTAGTTCAGGCACGCCGGTCCGTATCGAGGCGGACAACCCGCCGATCCGGATATGCTCCCCCGCCATGGGCCCGAGCGTCTGCTCCAGCCGCCCTTTGAACACGTCGATTTCGGGCAGAAACCAGAACCGGACCGCTGCGGATACGGCTGCGGTACCGAGCAGTGCAGCAAGTGCTCCGTAACGTATCGCGCGGGCGGAAATGCGCAGAATTGTTTTCAAAAGGCCTGTTGCCGCATGGAATATCGATGGGAATGTCGCCCGAGAGTGCCTGCGGATTCTCCCACGCGCACCGAGTGCCCGCAAAATAGCCGCGGGACAGAGAACGCGCAGGCTAGAGAATCACGACATCGTACTGTTCCTGGTTGTACTGGGCCTCGGCGCGGAACTTGATCGGAACGCCGATAAAGGATTCGAGTTCGGAAAGGGTGTCGGCTTCTTCATCCAGCAACCGCTCCACCACTTCGTTGGACGCCAGCACTAGCAGTTCCTGGACCTGGTATTGGCGCACCTCTCGGATGATTTCGCGGAATATGTCCAGGCAGGTCGTTTCTGGGGTCTTCAGCACCCCGCGCCCACCGCAGGCCGGGCAAGGCTCGCACAGCACATGCTCCAAGCTTTCCCGGGTGCGCTTGCGGGTCATCTCCACCAGCCCTAAGGGGGATACGTCGCTGATGGTGTTCTTGGCATGGTCGCGTTCGAGGTGCCGCTCCAGCGCCTGCAGGACCTGGGTCTTATGGTCCTCGTCCCGCATATCGATGAAATCGATGATGATGATGCCGCCTAGGTTGCGCAGCCGGAGTTGGCGGGCGATGGCCTGGGCCGCCTCTAGATTGGTCTTGAAGATGGTTTCTTCGAGATTGCGGCCGCCGACGAAAGCGCCGGTGTTGACGTCGACCGTAGTCATCGCCTCGGTCTGGTCGAAGATCAGGTAGCCGCCGGACTTGAGCGTAACCCGCCGCTCCAGCGCCTTGAGGATTTCCTCTTCGACGCCGTAGAGGTCGAACAGCGGCCGCTCGCCGGCGTAATGTTCGATCATCGGAGCGATCTCGGGCACGAACTCGCGGGCGAACTTCTGCAGCCTTGCGTGGGTTTCCCGCGAATCGACCCGGATCTTTTCCACCCGCGTGCGGCGCAAGTCGCGCAGCACCCGCATGCTCAGCGGCAGGTCTTCGTGCAGCAGCATCTTCACCCGCGCCGTCTTGATCCGCTGGGCGATGGAATTCCAAAGCTTGAGCAGGAACAGCATGTCCGCCCGCAGCATAGCTTCGTCTATGCCTTCGGCCGAAGTCCTAGCGATGAAGCCGCCGGTGCCGTGCTCGCGCTGGAAGGCTTCCACGCAGGCGCGGAGGCGTATCCTTTCAGCCTCGCACTCGATCCGCTGCGAAACGCCGGAAGTCTTGGCAAACGGCATATAGACTTCGTAGACCGACGGCACCGAAATCTCTGTGCTGAGGCGCGCGCCCTTGGTGCCAATAGGGTCTTTGACGACCTGCACGGCGATCTCCTGCCCCTCCCTGAAGATGGCCTCGATCTTATCGGTGCCGGCTTTTTCGCGCTCGGCCGCGCTGAGGTCGGAGACGTGCAGGAAGGCCGCCCGTTCCAGGCCGATGTCCACGAATACCGCCTGCATCCCCGGCAACACGCGGCAGATCTTGCCCTTGTAGATGTTGCCGACGAGGCCGCGGCGGCGGGTCCGCTCGATCAGAACCTCCTGCACTACGCCGTTTTCGACGATCGCTACGCGAGTCTCCGGCGGGGTGATATTGATGAGTATTTCGTCGCTCATGGCGCGGCCCCGGCCAGAAGGCGCGCAGACTCCAGTCCCAGGTGCCTCAGCAGGCCAGCCGTTTCCAGCAGCGGCAGGCCCATGACGCCGGAAAAACTGCCCTGAAGCTCGGCGACGAACAGCTCGCCGCGGCCCTGAATGGCATAGGCGCCCGCTTTGTCCGCCGGCTCGCCGCTAGCCCAGTAGGCGTCGATCTCCTCGGGGCCGATGTCGCGAAACCGCACCCGGCTGACGCTCAGCGCCTCCCAGTGGCGGTCGCCCCGGCGCAGGGAAACCGCGCTGAGCACCTCGTGGGTCCGGCCCGACAGACGGCCCAGCATCTCGCAGGCGTGCTCGGGGCCCTGCGGCTTGCCGAAGATGTGCCCGTCGAGCACCACCTCGGTGTCCGCCGCCAGCACCGCCGCGTCAGCCGGCGCCCTCGCCTGGCCTTGCGCGGACTTGTCAGAGGCCACCCGGCGCACGTAGTCCCCGGCGGTCTCAGCCAGCCCGGGCCTTTCTTCCACTTCGACCGCGAGCACCTCGAACGGCAGGGCGAAGCGGCCCAGCAGCTCGCGCCGCCTGGGCGAGGTCGAGGCGAGGATCAGCTTGAGGTCATTGGCCTGCATGGGGGTCAGCGATGGTAAGGGTGGTTGTTGAGAAGGCTCCAGGCCCGGTACATCTGTTCGGCCACGATGACCCGGACCAGGGGATGCGGAAAGGTCAAGCGGGACAGGCTCCAGCTTTCCGCAGCGCGCTGCCGGCAGGCCTCCGACAACCCCTCCGGCCCGCCAACTAGCAGGGCGATGTCACGCCCCTCGCGCAGCCAGCGCGCGAAGGCATCGGCCAGCTCGCGCGTGCTCCAGGACTTGCCGCCCACGTCCAGCGCAACGACATGGGCGCTGCCGCCCACTGCCGCCAGCATCCGCTGGCCTTCGTCGGCGACGATGCGCGCGGTGTCGCAATTGCGGCTGCGCTTGCCCGGCGCGATCTCACGCAGTACGAGGGCGCACTCGCGGGGCAGCCGACGGGCGTATTCTTCGTAACCCGCGCTGACCCAGGACGGCATACGGTCGCCCACGCAGACCAGATTGAATTGCATCGCGCGGGGTCAAGCCACCTGCAGCATGTTTTCCAAGGCCTCGCGGGCCTCGGCGGCAATGGTAGCGGGGACCGCGATCCGGTTGACCACATGGCCCGCGGCCAGATTCTCCAGCACCCAGAGCAGATGCTGCGGATCGGTACGGAACATGGTCGAACACATGCACACCGTGGGCGAGAGGAAATGTACCGATTTCCCCTGCGGCTTGAGCTCGTGCGCCAGCCGGTTGACCAGATTCAGCTCGGTGCCCACCAGCCAGCGGGTGTTCGGCTCCGCCGCCCGCACGGTGTTGAGGATGTATTCGGTGGAACCGATGTACTGCGCCTTCTGGCAGACCTCGAAGCTGCACTCGGGGTGCACGATCACGCGGGTATCGGGATATTGCTCGAGAAAACGGTCGATGTGTTCGGGGCGGAACATCTGGTGCACCGAACAGAAACCGCTCCACAGAATCATCCGCGCCCGCCGGATATCGTCTTCCGTCAACCCGCCCATGGGCTTGCCGAAATCCCAGCTAACCATCTCCTCCAGCGGGATGCCCATGCAATGGCCGGTGTTGCGGCCCAGGTGCTGGTCGGGGAAAAACAGGATTTTCTCCCGCCGGGCGAAGCTCCAGTCCAGAATTTTCTGCGCGTTGCTGGAGGTGCAGACGATACCGCCGTGGCGTCCGCAGAATGCCTTGAGGTCGGCCGCAGAATTGATGTAGGTGACGGGCGTCACCGCGGCATCGGGGTCCAGCACCTCCGCAAGCTCGCGCCAGCAGCGCTCGACGGCGACCAGGTTCGCCATATCCGCCATCGAGCAGCCAGCGGCCAAGTCCGGCAAAATGGCCACCTGATCCGGACGGGACAGGATGTCGGCGACCTCCGCCATGAAATGCACGCCGCAGAACACGATGTATTCCGCGTCCGACTGTGAGGCAAGGCGGGACAGCTTCAGCGAATCGCCGGTGAAATCGGCATGCTGGAACACCTCGTCGCGCTGGTAGTGGTGGCCGAGGATCACGCAGCGCTTGCCCAGCGCCGCCCGCGCCGCGCGGATGCGCGTTTCGCACTCGGCGTCGTCGAGCATCGCATAGTCGTGTATGGAGAAAGCGGTTTCACTCATGGTTTTCGGTCACCCCGGTCGGCTGGAAGCAATAACCCAGTCAGGCAGTATGTTATAAGAACCCGCGGCTACGCGCACACCGCTTATTTCGGCTTCGCCATCTCGACGAGGATGATCTCCGCCTCGTTTTCGCCGACATTCTCGATACTCATCCATTGCCCCGACTCCCAGAACACCTGGCCCGGCTCGTAGGTGTTGGACTGGCCGCCTTCCTCGACCCGCACCCGCCCCCGAACCACATACCGCGGCCCCGGCCCCTCGTGGGTATGCAGCGGCGTCTTGTAACCCACGGGCAGGTTGACCTTGGCCACCCGCACGTCGATACGCGCCGCTCCGGGCTCGAAACTCTTTTCGAGCAAATCCTGGCGGGAGAAGGGCAGCTCTGCCGCGGCTACTTGGCCGCTCAGGCAGGCGGTGCCCAGCAATAAAGCCGGCAAACCTAAGCGTAACTTCGTGATCGCCCGCACGTCAGGCACCCAACTCTTCGACCTGCGGCACGCGCGCACGCCGCTGCAGCCACATCACGCCGAACAAATCGACGATGCCGACCCACAATCGATGCCAGGTGCCGTATTTCGAGACCCCGGAGAGGCGCGGCCGGTGATTGACCTCGACCGAGACGACCGGCGCGCCGGCGCGCTGGGCCAGCGCCGGCAGGAAGCGGTGCATGTGATCGAAATAGGGCAGTTCGAGAAACAAGGCGCGGGAAAACACCTTGAGGCCACAGCCCGTATCCGGCGTATTGTCCCGCAGCAAACCGCCGCGGACGGCATTGGCGAGGCGGGACGAAAACCGGCGCCAGCCGGTGTCTTTGCGCTTCTTGCGATAGCCGGCCACCATGCCGCGGCCGGTTTCCCCGCCGAGCTGGTCCAGGGCTTCGAGCAGGCGGGGAATGTCAGCGGGGTCGTTCTGGCCGTCGCCATCCAGGGTGGCGATCCAGGCTCCTCGTGCCGCCAGGATACCGCTGCGCAGCGCGGTGCTCTGCCCGCAGCAGCGGACATGCCGGAGTACGCGCAGCGCAGGCACCGAAGCCTGCAGTACCCGCAGCTTCTCCAGTGTTCCGTCGGTACTGCCGTCGTCTACGTAGACGATTTCGTAGTTTCCGAGCTGATCCAGAGCACCGGTGATTTCGTGGACGAGAGATTCGAGATTGTTTTTTTCGTTATGAACCGGAACGACGACCGACACACGCATGGGAAATACCTTAAGAAATCGGGGACTGGATGAACTCAGACGTAATGAACGGCCGGCTCGCCGGCAACAATACCGCCCAGAGGGAAAGCCGTCTCGCCCAAGCGGCGCAAGGTCTCCAAGACGGACACCTCATCTTCCGCCGCTACGCAGACGATCATGCCGATCCCGCAGTTGAAGGTCCGGTACATTTCCGAAGTCTCGACGCTGCCCTGCTGCTGCAGCCAGCGGAAAATCTCCGGCATCGTCCAGGCGCCCGAGTCGACCCGAGCCGCAGTTCCTGCAGGCAGCACACGCGGCAGGTTTTCGGTGATGCCCCCTCCGGTGATGTGGGCCAGGGCGTGGACCTCCACCGTCTTCAGGAGTTCGAGCAGCGGCTTGACGTAGATACGGGTCGGCTCCAACAGCCATTCGCCCAGAGAGCGGCCAGCGACCGGCGCACCCAGCCCCAGGCCGGAATGATCGACGATTTTGCGGATGAGCGAATAACCATTGGAATGCGGTCCCGACGAAGCCAGGCCGATCAACCGGTCGCCGGGCTTGACCCGGCTGCCGTCGATGATCGCGTCCTTCTCCACCACGCCGACGCAGAAGCCGGCCAGATCGTAGTCGCCGCCGGCGTACATGCCCGGCATCTCCGCCGTTTCGCCGCCGACCAGGGCACAGCCGGCCTGCTCGCAGCCCTGAGCGATGCCGGCGATCACGGAAGACGCGACGTCCACGTCCAGCTTACCGGTCGCGTAGTAATCGAGGAAGAACAGCGGCTCAGCGCCCTGCACCACGATGTCGTTGGCGCACATCGCCACCAGGTCGATGCCGACGCCGCCGTGCTGGCCCGACTCGATCGCCAGCCGGAGCTTGGTACCGACGCCGTCGGTTCCAGCCACCAGCACGGGCTTGCGGTAGCGGTCCACCGGCAGTTCGAACAGCGAACCGAAGCCTCCCAGCCCCGCCAGCACTCCGGGCCGGAACGTATTCCTCGCCGCCGGCTTGATGCGTTCAACCAAAGCGTTGCCAGCCGCGATATCCACACCGGCGCTCTTGTAGTCGAAAGAAGGGGAATTTTCGGTATTCAAGGAAACTCCTGCGTGAACGTCGGGCCGCGTGACCGCCCGGCGCGCCGAAAAACGGCGCTTTATACGGACAAAAATGGCTGGCTAGTTTATCACCATCCCCCCTGCTTCGTTACCGCAAGCGCCGGACTTGACGGCCACCGGCCATCCGCGGATTATCGGAGTCCCGTAAGGAGTGCGACCATGCGGCCCGAGCACATCCCCAACATCATCAGCATCCTCCGGATTCTATTGGTCTATCCGGTCATTCATTTGATGCTTGCAGAGCGCCATGCGGCGGCGCTGGTCTGGTTCGTGGTCGCCGGGGTATCGGACGGAATCGACGGCTTCCTCGCCAAGCATTGCGGCTGGCAATCCCGCCTGGGCTCCTATCTGGACCCACTGGCCGATAAACTGCTCCTGATCTGCTGCTTCGTCGCAGGCACTTGGCTTGGTCTCGTGCCAGTCTGGCTGACCGCGTCGGTCATCCTGCGCGATGTCGTCATCGTCGCCGGTGCGACCGCCTACTACCTGCTGCTGCGCCCTTTCGAGGGCCAACCCATACTTTCCAGCAAGCTGAACACCTTGCTGCAACTGTTCTACATCGTCGCCGTACTGTTCGACCGCGGCGTCTCCGCACTGCCCACCCCTCTGCTCGACGGTCTACAGATAGCCACGCTGGCCACGACCGTTGCTAGCGGGTCTATCTACGTCTACATCTGGGGGAGAAGCTACTGGCTGGACACGTCTCGCCGTCCGGGCTAAGCCTCCTGGCCCTGGCGCTCCTAAATCTAACGCCCGCACCGGCAGGCGCCGAAACGCCCGGCGGCGGCGCGCTCATCGTGGAGCCCGAATCTCCGCGAGACTCCGACGCGATCGTCGTAAGCTACTACTCCTACGGCTGCAGCACGGACTCGATCCGCACGAGAGTCTCAGGCCGGACCATCGACCTCACCGTGACCTACCACAGCCGCTGTCCCGCACCCGACGGCAGCGAGACCGGCACGCTCTACGGACCCGGCTTTTACCGCCAAGTCGTGCTGGGCAGGCTGCCTGCAGGCAACTATGTGCTCCGGCTATACCGGCGCGATGTGGACGAGGACACCGCCGCCACCTTCGATACCAGCGAATCCTTCACCGTCATGCCTACGCGCTGAGCGCCGGGGCGCGACTCAGATGCCCATGTTGCTTAGCGTCACCATCAGGTCGTTGAGTATGCCGGTCAAGCGCGGGTGCTCGACTTCGAAATGCGAGATCGTCTCCTTGAGTTCAGCCACCAAATGCAAATGATGCTCTTCGCTGCCGGCAACGCTCAGCCGTTGCTCCAGCGTCTCAACCAGGGAGTCCAGCCGCGCCTTGGACGGCGCGTCGGCCTCCAGCGCAGCAACCTGCTCCCGCAATTGCTCCAGGGTTTCCAGGAGGTTTTTCTCACTCATTTCGCTCTCCGATTCCATGATAAGTGCACTATGCGCGGGTTAGTTTACGGACGCCCCGCCGTTTCCGCCAATGCCCCGAACCCGCCGCCCGAGTCTGCACGGGCATTTGCATGAAGCACGGCACTTGGGTATTCTGACGCGCGCTCTTTGGCAGCAAACTTCCGGGATTTTTTCCCTTGGCAAGCGTACTCGCGGGCTGTCACCATTCGGCCCCGCCTGGACCCGCCACAGCGAACACGAGGACGTCCCGGTCACACCCGCAAACCAAATAACAGAGAAACGCAATGGATCACAAGATGATGTCTATCCGGAACACCGCACTGGCCGCACTGGTACTCGGCGCCGTCGCCACCCCCGCCTTCTCGGCCCCGGTCGATCAGGCCACCTACAACGGCTTCAAGATCTACAAGCAGCAGCGCTGCGAAACCTGCCACGGCGCCACCGGCGAAGGCAGCGCAGCATTCCCCAACCTGCTGACCGGCCTGAAAAACCTGAGCAAGGACGATTTCAAAACCGTGGTCCTGAAAGGCCGCAACGCGATGCCTCCGTTCGAAGCGAACAAGAAAGTGGCCGAGGGCATCGACGACCTTTACACCTACATCAAAGGCCGCTCCGACGGCACCGTGCCCGCCGGCGAACTCGAGAAAGCGCCGTAAGCTCCGCTTACCGCTTTCTGTTCATCCCTGTTGCGCCCCGTCGATCGGGGCGCAGCTCGTTTCGGCCTACGGAAATCCGTATCCGACGGCCGCTTTAACGCTTGGCCACTACAGAAGTTTTGGAAGTCTTGGCACGCGTGGCCGAAGATTTCGCCTTGACCGATTTTCCCTTCGTTGAAGCCGGCTTCGTCGCATGGTGCGGCCCCCGGCTCAGGACGCGATGGGTAATCCGCCTCTCGCTGGCCACTTTGGCCGCCGCCCGTTTCTTCTTCGCACCACGGGACGCAACGTAGTTCTCCCCCGGGCGCGCCAGCAGGCGCGGCGACCAACCCCGATCGAAACCGGCGAACTGCACGCTGGGCTCCCTGCCCTCAATCTGGGCGAATCCGTCATCTAGAATATCCCGCATGTGCGCATCCCGACGGAAGGCCGAGTTGCCGCCAAACACCACGCCTACCAACCGGACGCCGTTGCGCCGTGCCGAAGCGACCAGATTGAAGCCGGACGCGTTGACGAAGCCGGTCTTGATGCCATCGGCGCCGTAATAGTTTTCCAGCAGGTGATTGTGGTTGTGAAAGCTCCGTCCCCGGTACTGGAAATGGGCAGTGGAAAAATACGGATAATACTGGGGGAAGCGCTTCAGCAGCGCCTTACCGAGGCGGTACATATCCCGCGCCGTGGTGACCTGATCGGGATCGGGCAGCCCCGAAGCATTGCGGAACACCGTCTGGCTCATGCCCAGCTCACGCGCCTTGCGCGTCATCGCCGCGGCGAATGCCGGCTCCGACCCGGCCAGCCCCTCGCCTAGAGTCGCCGCGGCGTCATTGGCGGAGCAGGTGACCAGAGCCAGGATGCCCTGCTCCACCGTCAATGGATCGCCCGGCCGGAGCCCAATGCGCGAGGGTGAACGCGATGCGGAATAGCTGGAGGCGTAGAAAGTATCTTGTAATGAGACGTTACCGCGCTCGATCGCGTCAAACACCATGTAAAGCGTCATCATCTTAGTCAACGAAGCGGGATGCCTGATTTCGTCGGCATTCTGATCGTATAGCACGCGATCCGATTCGATCTCCATGACCAGCGCCGAATACGGACCGGCTGCAACTCCGTCGGCAAACCAAGCCAATGCGGCAGTGACGGCAATAAAAACAATACGAAAAAGGCGGCGAGACATTACAAGGTTCCGGTGAGCTGACGAAAACGATCCTTTTTTATTGTCGCCCCGGCCACGAAAACGGCAAGAGGCAAACGGGCGGGTCAGCCCCGCCGCATGACCCGCTGCTTCTCCCGCTGCCAGTCCCGCGCTTTTTCGGTGGCTCGCTTGTCGTGTTGCTGCTTGCCCCGGGCCAGACCGATTTCCAGCTTGGCCCGGCCGTGCTTCCAATACAGCGACAACGGCACCAGGGTATATCCCTTGCGCTCCACATGACCGATCAAACGGCTCAGTTCCGCCGCATGCAGCAAAAGCTTGCGGGTGCGAACGGGATCCGGCTGCACATGAGTGGAAGCCGAGAGCAGTGGCGAAAAATGCGCGCCGAACAGCCAAGCCTCGCCGTTCCTAAGCACGACGTAGCTCTCCTTGAGCTGCGCCTTGCCGGCCCGCAGACTCTTGACCTCCCAGCCCTCCAGCACCAAGCCCGCCTCGAAGCGTTCCTCGATGAAATAGTCATGGGTCGCCTGCCGGTTCTGGGCGATGTTGGCGCTTCCTGCGGGATTTTTCTTGCTGCTCATGGGGGCGGGATTTCTTCGGTTCGGTTCGGTTTGCTATCCTTCCGTGATTTTACTCTAGTGGCGGCCTTGCTCCGAACTTGAGTGAGCGCGTTCCGACAACAGGGACTCCACACCCGCGAGGATACCCATGACCGATCAAAGATTCGTCCACGCCCAATGGTCGTCGCGCCTGGCCTTCATCCTGGCCGCAAGCGGCTCGGCCATCGGCTTGGGCAACATCTGGAAATTTCCTTACCTGACCGGCGAAAACGGCGGCGGCGCCTTCGTTCTAGTCTACCTGCTCTGCGTGGCGGCCATCGGCGTCCCCATCATGATGGCGGAAACCCTGCTCGGCCGGCGCGGACGCCAGAGTCCGATCAACACCATGCTGAGCTTGGCGGAAACGGCCAAGGCCAGCCGGCTCTGGCAATATACCGGCTGGATGGGGGTGCTCTCGAGCTTTTTGATCCTGTCCTACTATAGCGTCATCGCGGGCTGGGCCATGGCCTACATCCTCAAGATGAACAGCCCAATGTTCGCGCAGATCAGCCCGGAAACGGCGCTCCGCTTCTTCGACGAATTCCGCACCGATCCCCAAATCCAGGTGATCTGGCACAGCTTATTCATGATCGCCACCATAGCCATAGTAAGCCGCGGCGTCAGCGCCGGCCTGGAAAAAGGCACTCGCTACCTGATGCCGGCACTCCTGGTCATGCTAATTGTGCTGGTGGGCTATGCCATTGGCAGCGAAGGGTTCGGCCAGGGCGTGGCCTTCCTGTTCCTCCCCGATTTTTCCAAGCTGAGCGGGGAAAGCGTTCTCACCGCCATGGGCCAGGCCTTCTTTTCGCTGGGCTTAGGAATGGGCTCGATCATGGTTTATGGCTCCTACCTGCCTCGCCATGTCTCCATCGCCCGCTCCACCATCCTGGTGGCCGCCGCCGATACTGCTGTCGCCCTGCTGGCTGGGCTGGCGATCTTCCCCATCGTGTTCAGCAACCACCTGGAGCCGGGTATGGGACCCGGCCTGATTTTCCAGACCCTGCCGATCGCATTCGGCGCCATGCCGGGTGGAGCTTTCTTCGGGTCACTGTTCTTCGTTCTGGTCTTTTTCGCCGCGTTGACCTCATCCATCGCGCTGATCGAACCGACGGTCGCCTGGCTCACAGAGAATCGCGGGCTAAGCCGGGGAGCGGCGAGCGCATGGAGCGGGCTGGTCTGCTGGGGGCTCGGGCTCGGCAGCCTGCTGTCGTTCAGCTCCTGGTCGGAGGTCACGTTTTTCGGCAAGAACCTGTTCGAACTGCTCGACTTCCTAACCGCCGACATCATGCTGCCTGCGGGCGGCCTGCTGGTCGCCGTGTTCGCCGGCTGGGTTCTGAACCGCAAAGACACCGAAGAGGAGCTGGAAATGGCCGAGCCCCGCAGCTATGAAGCTTGGCGGTTCCTGGTGCGCTACGCCGCCCCAACCGGCATGGGCATCATCTTCCTGAAGGCGCTAGGAGGAATCTGATGGCACGCCCGTCCGAGCGCATCCGGGTCGAAGTCGCCTACGCCCGGCCCGACACCCAGGTCATCGTGCCTCTGACTGTAGCCGAAGGCACCCTGGCGGCAGAGGCCATCCAGACCTCCGGATTACTGGAAAAATTCCCGGAAATAGACCTTGCGGCAAACAAGATCGGCATCTTCGGCAAGGCTTGCAATGCAGATCAGCCCTTGAGGCCGGGCGACCGAGTGGAAATCTACCGCCCCCTCATCGCCGACCCCAAGGAGTCGCGCCGCCAGCGGGCGGCCAAAAAGGGCGAGGAAAAAGCCTAGCCGTTGCCGAACCAGCTTTTGATCCGCCCCCACAGGCTCTGATCGCGCTCGATCTTGGGGATATCGAGATTCACATCCTTGGTAGTATCCAGGGACGGCAGTTCGCCCGGTTTGAAGTCGCCCTGCAGGCCGACCAGTTCGTCCTGGTCGAATTCGAGCGATATCTTGCGCTGCAAGCGCTCTTCGCCTCCCGGCTGGTTGGAATAGACGTAATCCCAACGGTTGTCGTGGAAAGGGCTTACCGTGAGCGGCGTTCCCATGATGAAGGTGACCTGGCGCCGGTTCATGCCGGGCTTGAGCTGATCCACCATCTCCTGCGAGACGATATTCCCCTGATGGATGTCCAGATGATAAAGAAAAGGGATCTGGTCGACATAGCTGCAGCCGGCCAGCGGAAGAATAGCGGTCAGGGAGATTATGGTACGATGTGGTCGCATGACGGAAAGGAATTGCAGCCGGGCTTAGGCGGCACTAGGCCGCATGATACCCGATAGAGCATATTGAAGACATAGCGCGCAAGCCTCATGGAAACGCAAGACATACGCAATGCCGGCCTCAAAGTCACGCTGCCCCGTATCAAGATTCTGGAAATGCTGGAGGAGCAATCGGACCAGGACCGGCACCTGACTGCGGAGGACGTTTACAAACGCCTGATCCAGCAGGGCGAGGAAATCGGTCTTGCGACCGTGTACCGGGTGCTGACCCAATTCGAAGCAGCCGGCCTCGTCAAGCGCCATCACTTCGAAGGCGGCAATTCGATCTTCGAGTTCAACCGCGGCGAACACCACGATCATATCGTCTGCATCAAATGCGGAAGGGTCGAGGAATTTAGCGATGAAATGATCGAGCTTCGGCAAAAGGAGATTGCGAAAACCTTGAATTTCGCCCTCACGGACCACTCGCTCTGCCTCTACGGCGTCTGCGCGGACTGCCGCACGGACACCGCTGCCCCCTAAGCTTCCCTAGGTTTCCCCAGCCCCTCCATGTTCAAGCCGCTCGTTCTCTTCATCGGCCTGCGCTATACGCGCGCCAAACGGCGTACCCGCTTCATTTCCTTCATCACCCTGACCTCGGTGCTGGGGATCGCGCTGGGCGTCACCGCACTGATCACCGTGCTTTCGGTCATGAACGGCTTCGAAGCGGAGCTGCGCGAACGCATCCTGGGTATGACTTCGCACGCGTCGATTTCCGGCCCCGGAGGCAGCTTGAACGACTGGGCGACGCTGGAGCCTGCACTGCGCGAAGACGCCCGCATCCTGGGCTGGGCGCCGTACATCGAAGGCCAGGCGATGCTGAGTTCCGACCGCCGCGCTAGCGGGGCGATGCTGCGGGGCGTCCTGCCCGACTACGAGCCTAGAGTCTCGGACGTAGCGAACCATATGCAGCTCGGCAAGCTGACGGATTTGGTGCCCGGCCAGTTCGGCATCGTCCTCGGCGCCGAGCTGGCGGCCTATCTCGGCGTTTCCACCGGCGACAAGGTCACCGTCATCACGCCGCAGCTCACCTCGACGCCAGCCGGCATCCTGCCCAGGCTGAAGCGTTTCACCGTGATCGGCACCTTCCAGGTCGGCATGTTCGAATACGACCGCAACCTGGCCCTAATCCAGCTCGACGACGCCGCCCGGCTGCTGCACATGGAGGGCGAAATCAGCGGTCTGCGGCTCAAGCTCGACGACTTGTTCAACGCCCACCGCATTGCCCGCGATCTCGCGCCAAAGCTGCCCGGCGACTACTATGTCACCGACTGGACCCAGGCCCACACCAACTTCTTCCGCGCCATCAAGACTGAGAAGCGCGTCATGTTCATGATCCTGTTGCTGATCGTCGCCGTGGCTGCCTTCAACATCGTATCGACCCTCGTCATGGTAGTAACGGACAAGCGGGCCGATATCGCCATTCTCCGCACCCAGGGCATGACGCCGGGCGGCGTGATGGGCATTTTCATGGTGCTCGGCACCGTGATCGGCGCGGTGGGCACCTTGATCGGTGGCATCGGCGGCGTACTGCTGGCCTTGAACGTCTCCGAAATCGTGAACTGGATCGAAAGCCAGCTCAGCATGAAATTCCTGTCCGCCGATGTGTACTACATCAGCGAGCTGCCGTCCAAACTGAACTGGACGGACGTCTTGCAGATCACCAGCATGGCTTTCCTGCTGTCGCTACTGGCCACGATCTATCCGGCTTGGCAAGCGTCGCGGGTGCGTCCGGCAGAGGAGCTGCGCTATGAATAAGCCGGTCCTGGAATGCCGCGGCCTGCACAAGCGATTCGTCCAGGGCATCCTCGACGTCGAAGTGCTGCACGGGGTGGATATGACGGTTCAACAAGGCCAGCGCATCGCCATCATGGGCGCTTCCGGCTCCGGCAAGAGCACCCTGCTGCACCTTTTGGGCGGGCTGGACAGCCCTAGCAGAGGGCAAGTGTTCATGAACGGCGTCGATCTGGCCTCCCTGAACGAACGCAAACTGGCCGGCCTGCGCAACAAGACCTTAGGTTTCGTCTACCAGTTCCATCACCTGCTCGGCGAATTCACGGTGCTGGAGAACGTCGCCATGCCTCTCCTGATCGGCGGATCGTCCGTCTCCGAAGCGCGGGATAGCGCAGCCGCCTTGCTGAAACGCGTGGGACTAGGGATGCGCTTGGAACACAAACCGGGCGAGCTGTCCGGCGGCGAACGGCAACGCGCCGCGATCGCCCGCGCCCTGGTAACACGCCCCAAGTGCGTGCTGGCCGACGAGCCTACGGGCAACCTGGACAGCAAGACCGCCGAGCGGGTCTATCAGCTCATGCTCGAATTGAACCAGGAATTCGGAGTCAGCTTCCTGATCGTGACCCACGATGCGGCACTGGCGCACAAAATGGACGAAGTCCTCCACATGGAAGACGGGCGGCTGGTCGACCCCTGACCGTGGCAGGCTTATAACTTGTCGGCGTGATGCAGGTGCAGCAGCTTCCGGTACGCCCGATAGCTGAGATTCACCAGATAATGGCTGTTCAGCGGTTGGGACCGCAGCTTGCGGAACTCCCAATGCTGCAGCACCGAACGGCGCCATAGCCAGCGGATGGAAAAATAGCCTAGCACCGCCCCCAGGTTCATGAGCGTGAAGCAGCCGACCAGAAGCGGCGCACCCAGGCTCCAGGCTGTTTCAATGCTGAAGAACGAGGAAAACTCGGTGAAGGTGAACGAATCCATCCCCAGCACCCAGGTTCCGACCAAGTAGGCGAAGTAATACATCGGCACCCAGGTCAGCGGGTTGGTGACCCACACCAGGGCAACCGCGATGGGCACGTTGGCATCGAAATAGATGGACAGGATAGCGGCGATCACCATCTGCCAAGGCAGCGGCGGGGTGTACATCGCCCACAGCCCGACGGCGAACGCCCGCGATACCGAACGCCGGTTCAAATGCCATAGGTTCGGGGCGTGCAGCTTATCTCCCAGGAATTCGAGGCTCTTGATCGCCTTGATCCGCTCCCGGTCCGGCATGTAACGCTTGAGAATCTTCTTGGGCATGAGGCGTCTTGCACTGATGAGGTTGTCTGCCGGCGCGGCTATTGTACGTGCTCCGTTTCGAAAGTTGAAAGCGAGCGGCCCGTCCCGGCCGCCTCTCGGCATCGCCGGACTGCTGTGCTTCGTGCTCGGAGCGATCTGCGTACAAGCATTTCCGGCGCTGCCGCCGCTGCCAGTGCTGGCGGGATTGGGTCTCGGCGGGCTGTTTCTGCTCGCCTGCCGGAGGCTACGCCCCGCCGCTCTGGCGTTAGGCTTCGTCTGGGCCAGTGCCTTCGCCCTCGTCCGTCTGCACGACGACCTGCCCCGCGATCTCGAAGGCCGGGATATTCTGCTCGAAGGCACCGTCGCCAGCCTGCCGGAACCCAACGAGCGGGGTGTGCGATTCGAATTCGCCGTCGACCGAATCCTGACCCCCGACGCTGCCAGCGTTCCCAGTCGCCTCCGCCTAACCTGGTACGACCCCGCCAAAGCCATTCTTGCGGGAGAGCACTGGCGCCTCACAGCCCGGCTCAAACGCCCGCACGGCATGCTCAACCCCGGCGGCATGGATTACGAACTCTGGCTGTTCGCCCAAGACGTCCGGGCACTGGGTTATGTGCGGGAATCTCCGGGCAACCTCCGGCTAGCGCCGGCAAATCCCTGGCTCCCAGGGGCATGGCGCCAACATCTGTCGAACCGCATCCACGAATCGCTAAGCGGCAGCCCGTTCGATGGCGTGATCCGAGCGCTGGTCATGGGAGATGACTCCGCTATCTCCCATGACCAGTGGGAGGTGCTGCGGCGCACCGGCACCGCGCATCTGATCGCCATTTCCGGCTCACACATCAGCCTCATCGCCCTGCTCGCCTATGGGCTCGCAGGCGGCGTCGCCGCTAGGCTGCAGCTGATGCGCTGGCCACCCCCGGCCCTAGCCGCCGTAGCCGCAATCGCAGCAGCTGCCTCCTATTCCGCCTTGACCGGCTTCGCGATACCTACTCGGCGGGCGCTGATCATGATAGTCATCGCCATGGGCGGCATCATCGTCCGGCGCAACCCCCGCCCGCCCTACACGCTCGCTCTGGCCCTGGCCGCCGTAGTCCTGCTGGACCCTTTGGCCGTGGTCGCGCCGGGCTTCTGGCTGTCCTTCCTGGCTGTCGCGTTCATTCTCTATCTGCTGACCGGCCGGCTGCGCAAGTCCGGCCTCCTGCACGGTCTCGCCTGGACCAATTGGGCCACCAGCCTAGGGCTGGCACCGGTGCTGCTGTTCTTCTTCGGCCAGATCTCGCTGGTATCGCCCTTGGCAAACCTGTTCGCCGTCCCGGTGCTAGGTTTGGCGATCACCCCGCTGGCGCTGTTCAGCGCAGTAGCGCTGCTGGCCTGGCCCGAAGCCGGGCAGACGTTGATGGCATTCACGGAAGTGCTGGTTGCCTGGACCTGGAAAGCACTAGCCTGGCTTTCCGGTCTATCCTGGGCGCAATGGCAGCATGCCGCTCCGCCGCTCCCGACGGCATTGCTTGCTGCACTGGGCGCGGCGGCACTGATGGTGCCACGCGGAATTCCAGGGCGCTGGCTGGGCCTGTGCCTGCTGCTGCCGGCGGCGACCCATGCGCCCGAGCCGCCGCCCGAAGGGCATTACCGGCTCGCCCTGCTAGATGTCGGCCAGGCCCTCGCCAGCGTAGTCGAAACCCATACCCACACTCTGGTGTTCGACACCGGCGCGCGTTTGAGCGATAGCTTCGACATGGGGTCCGCAGTGCTGGAACCCTATCTCCACAGCCTAGGCATCACCGCCATCGACACGCTCATCGTCAGCCACGGCGACAACGATCACATCGGCGGAGCAGCCACTCTGCTACAGCGTTTCCCCGTTGCAGCGGCAGTCAGCAGCGTGCCGGATCGGCTCGCACACCCCAGCGCGAAATCCTGTCAGGCCGGGCAAGCCTGGGAATGGGATGGGGTACGCTTCGAGATGCTGTGGCCGGAAAGCCCAGCCGGCAACAACAACGATGGCTCCTGCGTGCTCCACGTCAGCGGCCCCCAGGGCAGCGCCCTGCTCACCGGAGACATCGAGCGCGCAGCCGAATCCGGCCTAGTCGCCCGCTATGGGTCTGCGCTCGCCAGCACGGTGCTGATCGCGCCGCATCATGGCAGCAAAACTTCGTCCAGCCCCGAATTTCTGAGCGAGGTGCACCCCGCCATCGCTCTGTTTTCGGCCGGTTATCGCAACCGCTGGGGATTTCCTAATGCACAAGTGTTGGAGCGCTACCGTCGTTTCGGCATCCGAGTATTCGACACCGCCAGCGGCGGCGCCCTCATCGTCCAGTCCGGCAGCGCCCTACCGGAGGTTCTGCCCTACCGCCTAAGCTACCGCCGTTACTGGCATGACGGCGCGCCGGCGCCTACGCCAGAATCCCCTGCTGGCGCAGGCTCTCGATAAGCTCGGACACGTCCCGGCCGTCTACAGACAGTACCACTCGGCCCTCGCCCGAGCCGAGCTCCCCATGCTCCAGCGGACACAGGCAAATCAGTCCGGCATGGTTGACGAGCTGCGCGGCCCGAAGCAATTCGGCGCCAAAAGCCTCGTCTGCCAATACCGTCGCCGGATGGCCGACATCGAACAGTGCCCGCTCCAGTGCATAGGCCATATCGTGCCTGTCGGCCCCGGTCAACCAAACGGTGATGGCCTTCTGCCCGAAGCGTGCGGCGCGTTCTTCCGCGGTGACCTTGCGGAAGCCGGTCTCGCTCTGAACGGGACCTGAGATCATGCCGGCACCGACGGTCAC
>JAQTYA010000038.1 GCA_028688525.1 Methylococcus sp.
CTCCAGGACGATCCCAAGAATCCCCTACTGATCAAAACCATCCGCGGTGAAGGCTATTTCTTCAGCGCGCAGGTCAACCGATGCGGCGCTTGATCCCCGATACCCTGTTCACCCGGCTGTTCCTGCTACTGCTGGTGACTCTGACGGTCAGCCATTTCTTAGGGATGGCTTTGGCGCTCAATCTCGAGCTGTCCGACCCGCCCTCTTTCCATCAGCACGCCGGGCCGCGCCATTTTCTGCCACCGCCCGACCGGATGGAACATGTGCCGCATCCCGATGGCCCTGCGCCTAGACCTCCTCCGGAAGAGGACTACCCTCGGCGCCTACCTGACACAGACGAACTGCCCAGGCTCGGCCCGCCCCCTCATTTTCCTGCCGATGCCATCGCCGGCGACGCGGATATGTCGCTGCCATTCCGGCCCCACGGCGGCTGGATCAGCGCCATCCTGAGGATCATTGCCCTAGGGCTGACCGCATGGATCGGCGCCCGCTGGGTTTCCGGTCCGATCAAGCGCATCGCCCGGGCAGCAGAGAATTTCGGCGACAGTCTGAGCAGCCAGCCGCTGGAAGAATACGGACCAGCCGAAGCCCGCCAAGCCGCCCGAGCTCTGAACCGGATGCAGGCGCAACTGCTGGAGCAGATCAGGCAACGCAGCCAGTTTTTGGCGGCGGTCTCCCACGACCTGCGCACCCCGATCACGCGCCTCAATCTTCGCGTCGAAGGTGTGGAGCCGCCGGAACTGCGCGATAAGCTGAACCAGGACATCCGCGAGATGTCGCTTATGCTGGGATCTACGCTCGACTATCTGCGCGGCCATGCCGAACCCGAGCCGGTACAGCCGCTGGACATAGAGGCTTTGGTGCAATCGCTCGCCGAAGATGCCCAGGACCAGGGCCTGGCGGTCAGCGTCAGCGGCACGGCGCGGCCCATCGAGGCGCGCCCCCTGGCCTTGCGGCGCTGTCTCGACAACCTGATCGGTAACGCCCTGCGCTACGGCCAATGCGCCGAAATCGCACTGAAGGATGGTACCGATAGCCTAGTCATCGACGTCCGGGACCGCGGCCCCGGCATCCCTCAAGACCAGCTCGAAGCGGTATTCGCGCCTTTCGTCCGGCTCGAATCCTCCCGCAACCGGGCTTCCGGCGGCACCGGCCTAGGACTCTCCATAGCCCGGGACGTCGCTCTCAGCCACGGCGGCCGGCTGAATCTGATGAATTGCCCGGAAGGCGGGCTAGTTGCGCGGCTCAGCCTGCCGCGTAAGTGACCGCCCCCCTGTGTCGGGGTGAATACAAACCGGAGATAAGGGAGACACGCGCTAGTCTCATGATGGAATCGCGCCGGCCGCCGGCGGATGACTCTGAGACTCTCCATGAACCCGCTCCAGAAACTCCTTCTCGCTTTGGCCGCCGCAAGTTTTGCCGTCATCGGCGCACTCACCATCCAAGTACGGCAAACGGACACGCCGGGCCAAGCCGGTATCAGCGCCCTGCCTTGGCTAGCGCCCGCCCGATAGCCAATATCGCAAGACTTGCGCGCCACACGCATCTTCATACTTCTCCGCTAGACTTGAACCGGAACGGATAATCTCTTAACGTCCGAACACCGGCCAGCCTCGACCCGATGGAGATATGCCATGAGCGGCCCCAAGTTCAGCGACATCACTCATCCCGCCGACCTGGGCGGACACGGCAAAGGCACCGGCCCGGTCCGGGACCTGCGCCCGCTCTACGCCGACCTGCTACCCCCTTGCAACAACGCTTGCCCGGCCGGCGAGAACATCCAGGCCTGGCTGGCGGAAGCCCAGGCCGGCCGCTACCGGCACGCATGGCAGATACTGATGCGGGACAACCCGATGCCGGCGGTGCATGGGAGAGTCTGCTACCACCCCTGTGAATCCCAGTGCAATCGCAAAGAGGTGGACGAGGCGGTGAGCATCCACGCGGTCGAACGTTTCCTGGGCGACCTCGCCCTACAGGAAGGCTGGGAAGCGGAAACCGAAGCACCGCCCAGCGGCAAGCGGGTTATGTTGATCGGCGCCGGCCCCAGCGGGCTGTCCGCCGCCTACCATCTCGCCCGGCTGGGACACCAGGTCGAAATCTTCGAAGCCGGCCCCCTGGCCGGCGGCATGATGCATTTCGGCATTCCGGCCTACCGTCTGCCACGCCGCGAACTGGAACAGGAAATCCGGCGCATCGAGCGGATGGGGGTTAAGATCTGGCTCAACCGCCGGGTAGACGACGTGCTCGAAGAAAAGACCGCCGGGCACTTCGACGCCGTCTTCCTCGCCATCGGAGCGCACCTGAGCAAACGGGTCGATATACCGTCCCGCGATGCTAGCAAGATTCTCGATGCAGTGAGCTTCCTGCGCCAGGCGGCCAGCGGCGATCCGCCCAAGCTGGGCCGCCGGGTGGCCATCTACGGCGGCGGCAACACCGCGATGGACGCGGCCCGCACCGCCAAGCGCCTGGGCGCGGAAGAGGCCCTGATCATCTACCGCCGCGACCGCGAACACATGCCGGCCCATGCGTTCGAAGCCGACGAAGCGCTGGAGGAAGGCGTCAAGATCAACTGGCTGCGCAGCATCAAACAGATCGACCAGACCCATATCCAAGTCGAAGTCATGCGGATCGACGAACGCGGCTACCCGCAGCCGACCGGGGAATTCGAGACTCTGGAAGCCGACGCCCTGATCCTCGCCCTGGGCCAGGACACCGACACCGCCTTTCTGCACAAGATCCCCGGCATCCGTTTCAAGGACGACGGCACGGTGCTGGTGGACGCCAACATGATGACCGGCAAGGCTGGCATCTTCGCCGGCGGCGACATGGTACCCAGCGAGCGCACCGTCACCGTGGCGGTCGGCCATGGCAAGAAGGCCGCCCGCCACATCGACTCCTATCTGCGCGGCAAGGCCTATATCCCGCCGCCGAAACATCCCATCGTCGGCTTCGATAAGCTCCACGTCTGGTACCTGACCGATGCCGGCCAGCGCGAACAAGCCGAACTCGCCCCCGCCGCACGGGCCTACGGCTTCGACGAGGTCGTGCAGGGCTTGAGCGAGCCCCAGGCGCGGTTCGAGGCCCGGCGCTGCTTCTCCTGCGGCAACTGTTTCGAATGCGACGGTTGCTACGGCGCCTGCCCCGAGCAGGCCATCGTCAAGCTGGGGCCGGGCAAGCGCTACCGCTACGACTACGACCGCTGCACCGGCTGCGCAGTGTGCTACGAGCAATGCCCCTGCCATGCCATCGAAATGATCAGCGAACCGGGAGCCTGAGACTATGCATCCGACCACGGAAACCACGCTCGAAGGCAACGAGGCGGTGGCTTACATCGCCTACCGGATCAACGAAGTCTGCGCGATCTATCCGATTACCCCCTCCTCTACCATGGCCGAACTGGCCGACCAGTGGGCGGCCGAAGGCAAACCCAACATCTGGGGCAACGTGCCGCTGGTGGTGGAGATGCAGAGCGAAGGCGGAGCCGCCGGCGCAGTACACGGCGCACTGCAGACAGGCGCCTTGACCACCACCTTCACCGCCTCGCAAGGGCTGCTCTTGATGATCCCGAACATGTACAAGATCGCCGGCGAACTGACCCCGGCGGTGTTCCATGTCGCGGCCCGTTCGCTCGCCGCCCAGGGCTTGTCCATCTTCGGCGACCATTCCGACGTCGCCGCCGTACGCCAGACCGGCTTCGCCCAGCTCGCCTCGGCTTCCGTGCAGGAAGCGCACGACATGGCCCTCTTAGCCCAGGCCGCCAGCCTGGAATCGCGGATTCCATTCGTGCATTTCTTCGACGGCTTCCGCACTTCGCACGAGGTCAACAAACTGAGCCTGATCGCCGACGAAGACATCCGCGCCATGATCGATCCCGCCAAGGTCCGGGAGCATCGGGCGCGAGCACTGAACCCCGACAATCCTTTCATCCGCGGCACCGCCCAGAACCCGGACGTCTATTTCCAGTGCCGGGAAACCGTCAACCCGTTCTATGCCCGCTTGCCCGGAATCGTGCAGGCGGAGTTCGACCAGTTCGCGACGCTCACCGGCCGGCAGTACCGCTTGTTCGATTACTTCGGCGACCCACAGGCCGAGCGGATCGCGGTGATTCTGGGATCGGGCGCGCTCACCCTGCGCGAAACCGTAGCGTTCCTGTGCCGGCAGGGCGAGAAGGTCGGCGTGGTACAGGTACGTCTTGCTCTGCCCTTCTCCGCGCCACACTTTTTAGCCGCATTGCCGGCGAGCGTCCGGGCCATCGCGGTGCTGGACCGGCTCAAGCTGCCGGGCTCCACAGGCGAACCGCTCTACACCGACGTCGTCACCGCACTGGCGGAGCACGGCTCCCCCGTTCGAGTCATTGGCGGTCGCTATGGCCTGTCCTCCAAGGAATTCACCCCGGCCATGGCCAAAGCGGTGCTGGACGAGCTCGCCCAGCCACAACCGAAGAACCATTTCACCGTCGGCATCCGCGACGACGTCTCCCACACCAGCCTGGATTACGACGAGCGGTTCGAGATCGAGCCGAGTGATGTGGTACGCGCCCTGCTCTTCGGCCTGGGCGCCGACGGCACCGTGGGCGCCAACAAGAACAGCATCAAGATCATCGGCGAATCCACCCCGCTGCACGCCCAAGGCTATTTTGTCTACGACTCGAAGAAATCGGGCTCCCGCACCGTCTCCCATGTGCGCTTCGGCCCCCGCCCGATCGAGTCGCCCTACCTGATCCGGTCCGCGGGCTTCATAGGCTGCCACCAGTTCAACTTCATAGAAAAGGTCGACGTGCTGGAGCACGCCCGCCAGGGAGCGGTATTTCTGCTCAACAGCCCATACGGGCCGGGCGAAGTGTGGGACCGCCTGCCCCGCACTGTCCAGGAAAGCATCATCGACAAAGGCATAGCCTTCTACGTCATCGACGCCTCGAAAGTGGCCGCCGAATCGGGCATGGGCAACCGCACCAACACCGTCATGCAGACTTGCTTCTTCGCTATCTCCGGCGTGCTGCCACGCGAGGAGGCCATCGAGCAAATCAAGGCCTCGATCCGCAAAACTTACGGCAAAAAAGGCGAGGACGTAGTCAAGAAGAACTTCGCCGCCGTGGACCATACGCTGGAGCGGCTGTACCGTGTGGAGGTGCCGGCTCGGTCGAGCAGCTCCCTGGAAATACCTCCGCCGGTGCCCGCCGAGGCACCGGACTTCGTCCAGCGGGTGACGGCGGCCATGATGGCAGGGGCCGGCGATGCCCTGCCGGTGTCCGCGCTGCCGGTCGACGGCACCTACCCTTCCGGCACGACCCGCTGGGAAAAACGCAACATCGCCGACACGGTCCCGGTGTGGGAACCGGATATCTGCATCCAATGCGGCAACTGCAGCTTCGTCTGCCCGCACAGCGTCATCCGCTCCAAGTTCTACCCCGACTCCCGGCTCGAAGGCGCACCGGCGGGATTCAAATCCGCTCCCATAAACGCCCGAGGCTTCCCCGAAACCCGCTATACCCTGCAGTTCTACGTCGAGGACTGCACAGGCTGCAGCCTGTGCGTCGAAGTCTGCCCGGCGCGCAGCCCGCGCGAAACCGGCGTCAAGGCGATCAACATGCGGCCGAAAGCGCCAGTCCTGGAGCAGGAACGCACTAGCATCCGTTTCTTCGAGCAACTGCCCGTCAACGACCGCTCGCGGGTGGACTTCTCTTCGGTGCGAGGCGCCCAGTTCCTGGAGCCGCTGTTCGAATTCTCCGGCGCCTGCGCCGGCTGCGGCGAAACGCCCTACGTGCGCCTCTTGTCCCAGTTGTTCGGCGACCGCCTGCTCGTCGCCAACGCCACCGGCTGCTCCTCAATCTACGGCGGCAACTTGCCCACCACGCCCTGGACCAAGAACGCGGAAGGCCGCGGCCCGGCCTGGTCGAACTCGCTGTTCGAGGACAATGCCGAATTCGGCTTAGGGTTCCGGCTCAGCGCCGACAAGCATCGGGACCTCGCCCGCCAGCGACTGGAAGAACTCGGGCCACAGCTTCCGGCCGGGCTGGTCGCCGAGATACTGAATGCGCCGCAACTCGCCGAATCCGAGATCCGCCGCCAGCGCCTGCGCGTCGCCGAACTCACGACCCTGCTGCAAGGCATCGACTGCGATACCGCCAAGGACTTGCTGTCGGTGGCCGGCCATCTGGTGCGGCGCAGCATCTGGATCGTCGGCGGCGACGGCTGGGCCTATGACATCGGCTCGGCCGGGCTCGACCACGTCCTCGCCAGCGGCCGGGACGTCAACGTCCTGGTGCTGGACACCGAGGTCTATTCCAATACCGGGGGCCAGATGTCGAAATCGACCCCGCTCGGCGCCGTCGCCAAATTCGCCGCCGCCGGTAAACCCGTCGCCAAGAAAGACGTGGCACTGCAGGCCATCGCCTACGGCAACGTGTATGTAGCCCGGATCGCCATGGGGGCCAATCCCCAGCAGGCGTTGCTGGCGCTGCGCGAAGCCGAGGCTTATCCCGGCCCGTCCCTGGTCTTGGCCTACAGCCACTGCATCGCTCACGGCATCGACATGCGGCAAGGCTTGAAGCAGCAGGACCTGGCCGTGGCCAGCGGCCACTGGCCGCTGATCCGCTACAACCCGACGCTGCGCCAGACCGACCGCAATCCCTTCGTGCTGGACTCGCCCCGTCCGCGCCTCCGACTCAAGGACTATGCTATGAACGAGCTGCGCTACAAGATGCTGGCCCGCGCCCATCCGGCGGAAAGCGAGCATTTGATGGCGCTGGCCCAGCAGGCGGTCGACCAGAAATGGGAAACCTACGAGGAAATGGCGAGCCGGAGCGGCGCCCATTTCCACCCCGACGCCAGCGTTAAAACCCAGTGAATTGGGAGATGAAACCATGGATCTCAGCACGACTTACATGGGACTAGCCCTGAAGCATCCCATCGTCGCTTCGGCCTCTCCGCTGTCCGAAAGCTTGCAGGGCATCAAGCGGCTCGAAGACGGGGGCATCGCTGCCGTCGTCCTGTTCTCCCTATTCGAAGAACAGATCCGCCAAGAGAATGACACCTGCGCGCACCTAATGGCCTCGGGCAGTGAAAGCTTCGCCGAATCGCTGAGCTATTTCCCCGCGGTAGGCGACTACCCCGTCGGTCCGGACCGCTATCTCGAGCTGATCCGCCAAGCGACCGAGGCAACCGACATTCCGATCATCGCCAGCCTGAACTGCATCAGCGACGAGGGCTGGATCGATTATGCGAGACAAATGGAGCAGGCCGGAGCGCAAGGCTTGGAACTGAATGTCTACGGCATCGAGGCCAATCTCGAAGTGCCAGGAGCCGAAATCGAACAGCGCTACATCGACATCCTGAAGGCCGTCAAATCCACCGTAAAAATCCCCGTCGCCCTGAAACTCAACCCGTTCTTCAGCGCTATGGGCCACATGGCAAAACGCTTGGAACTGGCGGGCGCCGACGCCCTGGTGCTGTTCAACCGGTTCTATCAGCCCGATATCGATATCGAGCAACTGGAAGTCAGCTCGTCGCTGGAACTGAGCGACCCCGGCGAAATACGCCTGCCGCTGCTATGGATCGCCTTGCTGCACGGCAGAACGGCGGCCTCGCTGAGCGGCTCGACCGGCGTCGCCGGCGCGAATGAGGTCGTCAAATATCTGCTGGCTGGTGCTGACGCCGTGATGACGACGTCAGCCCTGTTGAGGCACGGCCCAGCCTATGCGGCGGCGATGGTAAAAGGACTGGAACTCTGGATGGAATCGCACGGATTCTCTTCCGTCGCTATGCTGAAGGGCAGCATGAGCCATAGCAGGATCGCGAATCCAGGCGCTTACGAACGGGCCAACTACATCAGGATTCTGGAAGGGTTCCATCCCCCCGCTGTCTGAAAAAACAACGCGCGAGGGCGTCGCTAGCGCCACCCCCGCCGATGCCTTAGAGAGGGTCAGTGATGAGCCGGAGCCGCGGAGGCCGGAACAGCCGGAGCCGCTGCAGCGGGCGCAGCCGGAGCAGCCGCTTCGCCTTTGACGGTGATCTTATCGCGATTCTTGGACAAGATGCCTTCCTTGATGCCTTTGACGCGCTTCAAATCGTCCACCGATTTGAATTTGCCATTGACTTCCCGGTCCTTAACGATCGCTTCAGCCTTGGCTTTTCCTACGCCCGCCATCGCCGCGGCGATTTCATCAGCAGTGGCCGTATTGATGTCCAGGGGCTCCGCCCAGGCCAGTACGCTGAATAAGGTTAATAGGAGAACCGCAAACAGTTTTTTCATGGATTTTCTCCAACGAGGTTTTTACGAAATTTTGAATTTAGAAGAGGATCGCCGAAAGTCAACGTACCGGACCGGCGCCGTGAGCCGGAACTTGCTCTTCCGGACCCTTGCTAGGTAAAGTGCCGCTCTACCCATTGCTCGAAGCTTAAGCCTGAGGACCCCTATGGAATACCCGAACGCTTTCATCCGGTCTCGCATCGTATTGGCCGGATTCGCAATAGCCGCTGCCTTGCTTGCCGGCTGCGGCAGCGAAACCCCAGAAGCCCCCAAGGCTTCTGCACCCGCAACCGCCCCCAGTGCGACCCCGGCCCATGAGCCGGTCAGCCAGTCGGAACATCAGATATTCGAAAAGCTTTACGTCGAGAAATGCATCAAATCTCAGCAGAAAGATCCGGACAACCTGATCAATAACGACCAGGAGCTAGGCCGGGTATGCGAATGCATGGCGAAGGAAATATCGCAGAGGATCAGCAAGGCGGATGCCGTGCATTTCAACAAGAAAGGGGAATTTCCGTTCGATCTGGTCATCATGAGCAATCAGGCGGCCAATCACTGCATGAACCAGAAATAGCAAGCCCCGGGCGCGCCCGCCCGACGGCCGGGCGCGCTCCCAGCGGGCGTTGCCGCCGATCTAGGTACCGTCGGGCAGGTTACCGCTGATGGTCGACTGCTTGCCCTTGAAGGTGATGGTGCCGGATACCCCGCCGTTGCTTGCCGCGACATTTCCGGTGATCGCCGAGCCGGTAATCGTAGTTGTCGATCCGGGAGCGGATTTGAGGCCGCCGCCGTCGGTACCGGCGTGGTTGCCGTTGAGGACGGCATTTTTCAGATAGGTCGAGCCAAAGCTGTAAATGCCGCCGCCGCTGGCGCCCGACTTGTTGCCGCTCACCGAGGAATCGTAGAGGGAAAGATCTCCCCAGCCCGAAGCCGAGCTGTCGTTATAAATCCCGCCGCCGTCCAATCCGACGTAATTCCCCGTGACTAGCGACTGTTTCAAAGTCACCGAGCCGTAATTGAAAATCCCCCCCCCATAGTTGACGGCATGGTTGCCTGTCACCAGAGAATTGGTCAGGGTAAGCAAGCCATAATTCAGGATGCCCCCGCCGCTTGCGACGTTGTTGCCTCCCGTCACCGTGAGGTTCTTGAGCATGACGTTCGTGGCTGCTCCAGTCACCGTCAGTACCGTACCGGCATTGGCACCGAACAGCGTAGGCGCCATGCCCTTGCCGCGCAGCTCAACACTCTTCCAGACCACGAAATTGCCTACACAGGTACCTGATATTTCAAGCGTTCCGCCCGATTTAATGGCATCCAACTCAGACTGTAGGTTGCTGTAAGCGCAATTCACCTGCTTCGCCGCCAAAGCCGGATTGATCGCTGCCGCCAGGAGGGCAAACGCTATCCCCGTCTTCGACACCTTCCCTGATATCCCGTAAACCCGCTGCTTCCGGCGCTTTCCACCATTCATAACAACCTCACACAGTTCTTGAGTAAAGAGGTACGTACCGGGCCCCCGGTGCGCATCGCAAGAGCCTGCCTGATGCCTTCATGGCGTGTCAATACGATCGGATCAGGTAGCCAGCATCCGGCCGGCATTTCTCACAAATGCTTCATGTGGATATTCAGGATTTTGACTCGGTAGGCGATCTGCCGCGGGGTCATGTCGAGCAGCCGCGCAGCCTTGGCCTGCACCCATCCGCTTTGCTCCAGCGCGGCGATGATCCGCTCCCGCTCGTCCAGGTTTTCATCGTCCAGATCGGCCTTGAACGAAGCGACCTCCGCCGCCGTCGACAGTTTTTCCTTGAGTCCGGTCAGCTCGATCACTTCGCTGTCGATGACGCCCTCCCGGCTCATGATCGCTGCGCGCTCCAGCAAATTCTCCAATTCGCGCACGTTGCCGGGCCAATCATGCCGCATCAACGAACGTACGGCGCTTTCCTTGGTTTCCAGGGGCCGGCCGCCCTGATTCTTCGATATCCGATCCAACAGGAAACGCGACAGCTCCGGAATGTCCTCCTTGCGGTCACGCAGGGGGGGCATCTGGATGGGCATTACGTTGAGGCGGTAATACAGATCCTCCCGGAAAGTGCCGTCTTCGACCGAGGACTCCAGATCGCGGTTGGTCGCAGCGATTATCCGTACATCGACTTTGAGCGTATGGATGCCGCCGACACGTTCGAATTCGCCCTCTTGCAGCACCCGCAGCAGCTTGGCCTGGAAGGCCGGAGAAATCTCCCCGATTTCGTCCAGAAACAGCGTCCCGTGGTTGGCCAACTCGAACCGGCCCTTGCGCTGATTGACCGCCCCGCTGAAGGCGCCTTTTTCATGGCCGAACAATTCCGACTCCAGCAGATTCTCCGGCAACGCCGCGCAATTCAGCTTCACGAAGGGTCCGCTCGCGCGCGGCGAATTGAAATGGATGGCGCTGGCGATCATCTCCTTACCCGTGCCCGATTCGCCGCGGATCAGCACCGTCGTGTTCCATTTGGCGACTTGGCGTACGGTCTCGAACACCCTCATCATCGGCGGCGTCCGGCCGATGATGTTCTCGAACCCGTAATTCGAGCGCAGCGTCTGCTGCAGTTGCTCGCACTGGGTCGTGAGGTCGCGCTGCTTCTGTTCCATGCCACGCAGCAACCCGACGCTTTGCGCGAGCAGGTTGCTCACCATTTCCAGAAACCGGGCGCGCTCCCCCAATAACCCGCGCTCGCTGGGCTGAGCCGCCAGCACGCCGAGCAGTTCATCCTGGCCGACGTGGATAGGCGAGCCGATGAAAGGCAGCTCCGGATCGTAGAGGCCGAGCCGGCCGAGAAAACGCGGCTCGTCGGCGATGCGCTCCACCACAACGGTGCAGTTCGCTTCCAAAATGGTGCCGATCAGCCCTTCGCCGGGCTCGTAGCGCACAGGCTCGGACGTCCGTCCGGTATCGCCTCTGCGGAGCACCGCCAGTACCAGCGCATCCGTTTCCGGCTCCCGCAAAGCGATCATTCCCGAGCGCAAATCGGCCTGCTCGTGCAGGACGTTGAGGACGCCTTCCAGCTTCGCCTTGAGCTCGGCGGCGCTGTTCAATACCTGTCCCACTTGGTAGAGGGCTTCGAGTTCCCGCTCGATCAATTCGTAGCGATCAACCATGTGCAACCTTTGCCCGCCTCTCCGGCTGTACTTTTCTGATTTCAAACTGCATATGGATACGGCAACCTTCGTTGTATTCCGGATCGATGCGGATTAAGCCATTGTGCTGGTTGACGATCTCGTGGGCGACTGTCAATCCCACTCCCACATGCTGGCGCCCTGAATTCGTCTTGGTCGTGAAAAACGGCTCGAAAATCTGGGTCCGCAGCTCGATCGGGATACCCGGCCCGGTGTCCTCGATGGTGATGTGGATGAGCTGGTCTCGCGTCCAAGTATGAATGCGCAGCTCACGCTGCCTGGAATGCGCCATAGCGTCGATGGCATTCTCGATGATCTGCTTGAACAGCGAACGCAAGCGGTTCTCCGAGCCACGCAGGCTCGGCAATACTGGCGTCGGCACCCATTCGACTACAATCCCGCTGGCCAGCAAGCGCTCGGTCAACAGCGTGATGACGTCGTGCAGCACTTGGTTTAGATTGACCGGCTTGAAGCCGTTCGTATCCGTATGCGGTATGCATTTTTCCAGCGTCCGGACCGAAGCCTCGCCCGCCGTGATGACTTGCTGCAGCAGTTCGCGCAGGGCGACGTTGCCGGGATCGTCGCCGCGGCGGTCCAGCATGTTCTTGGCGGCGCCGAGCAGATTCAACGGTGCCTGGACCTGATGTATCGCAGCGAACAGCGTTTCCTTCAAACTTTCGAGTTTCTCTTCTTCGGCCATCAAGGCCTGAAGACCGCGCAGGCGGTATTGCTCCTGCTGCTTCTTCTGCAACGTGACGTCATCTACCGTCAGCAGCAGATAGCCTTTCTCGGAACCGCTAAAAAAGCCGTCGACCGTGCCCTCGTCGTGACGGAACCACTGCCCTGCGCAGGAAAACCAGCGCGAAGGCCGGCCGCCTCCCGGATCGAAACGTAGCTCCAGGTTCCTGAACGCCTTTTCCCGGTGCCAGAAATCCGTCCATTCCTCGCCAGACTCCTGCGTCAGCAAGCGCAGAAACAGCAGCGCGGGCTCCTCTACTTTCAGATCGCCCGCCAGCGCCTTGTACATCAGATTGGCTAAAACGATGCGGCCGTTTTCGTCGATCAAGACGGCGGAAACCGGGATCGACGCCACCACGGTTTCGAGAAACAACGTCTGCTGGCGCACTTGCTGCTGCAGCAAGTACTCCTCGGTTACGTCGCGGTGCATACCAATGAAATGGGTAGTTTCGCCCGCGTCATTCAGCACTGGAGCGACGGTGAGGGCAGCCAGATAGCGCCGCCCCTCCCGGTGCCGGTTCAACAGCCGCCCCTTCCAGACCTCCTGCCGGCTAATGCATCCCCATAGCTCCCGGTAAACTTCCGGTGGTGTCCGCCGATCCGAAAGCATTGATTCGTTGCGACCGATGCACTCTTGTGGTGCATAGCCGGTAATTTCGCTGAACGCCGAATTGACGTACAAAATATTGGCTTTCAAATCGGTGATCGAAATCGCCACTGGCGCCTGGTCTACGGTTGCACGTATCAGGGACAAGGGGAGATCCGGGTTCAGTGCTTCCCCAAAATTAGATAGTTCTCGCGGCACGGCAATACCTCCTAGTAGCCCTGAGGCAATATGCGTGCCCGCAATGCTCCAACACGGTGCTCGAACGCGCTACAGCCGCGGTTTCCCCCTACTACCCGTTGCCGGTAGCGGCGAGTACACTAAGCCGGTCCCCACCCGGAGTATCCCCAATATGAAAGGCGAACCCCAAGTCATCGACTATCTCAACAAGGTTCTAACCAACGAGCTGACCGCCATCAACCAGTACTTCCTGCATGCCCGCATGTTCAAGAACTGGGGGTTCGGCAAGCTCAACGAGCACGAATACAAGGAATCCATCGATGAGATGAAGCATGCCGACCGGCTCATCGAGCGGATCCTGTTCTTGGAAGGGCTGCCGAACCTGCAGGATCTCGGCAAACTCAAGATCGGCGAAAATCCCGAGGAAATGCTGCGCTGCGACCTGCAGCTCGAGTTGCAAGCCCTGCCGGTATTGAAGGACGCCATCGCCCATTGCGAAAAAAGCGGCGACTATGTCAGCCGTGAACTCTTCGAATCGATCCTAGAAAGCGAGGAGGAACACGTCGACTGGCTGGAAACGCAGCTCGAACTGATCGGCAAGGTCAGCCTGCAGAACTACCTGCAATCCCAGATGTAAACCAACCGAGGGCGGTTGGCGTATCCGCAAAGGCCGTTCCCTTGAACGGCCTTTGTTCGCTGCGGAACCCGCTCTATCTTTCTGCGCGCACCCGCTTGAACACCGCGCCGAAGCAGACGCGCAGAATCAGGTAAGCGGTCATGACGACCAACATGACCAGAGTGATTTCCAACCAGTTCATCTCGTATTTCATCGTTCCGAACCCCAGCTATAAGAAAAAATCGCTACCTACGGCGTGGCAAGCGTTCCCCCCAAACCGAAAAGTCCGTATTCCCGATGGGATGGCCGAACGCCCTCAACCTGGCCTAACCGAAACCTCTCCGCCAAGTACCTGCGCTTGACAAGCCAGGCGGTTGCCCTTTCCTGCCATGTTTTCCCGCAGAATCTTGTCTTCTAGGACAGAGGGTTCGCTGAGATTGTCCCAGCCCGCCGTGACCAGCATGATGCAGGTGCCGCAGTCGCCTTCCCGACAGCCGTAAATGATCCCTGAACCCACTTTCTCCGAAATCTCGATCAGCCGGGTTCCGGCCGGAACGGTTACAGTGACGCCGATATCCTCGAACGTAACAGTGGCTTTGGCCATGCGCGGAAATTCCTCTATCCGATGTCTGCCGCCAGCGAAGCAGCGCTCGTGCCAAATCGCATTTCCTTTTAATTCATGATGTTATTTGGCTATGCTCTGTAGCATTTGCGACATCGGCCTCTTATCGCTTGTCGCAAACGCTACAGCGGGCAGCCGCTAAGGCCGCCCGTACCCGGGCAGGTTCCCTGGACTTGCCGGTTCTGCGAAAATGCCTGGTCCATGCGAACCGTTCTCGACAACATCGGCATTGCCACCCTCTACGGCCTGCTGAGTTGGGGAACCGCCGCATTCCTTTCCGCCTACGGCATATTTCCGTCGCCGCTGTGGCCCTCCGCGAGTCTGTCCCTGGCCGCCGCAGTTCTGGGTGGGCGCCGTTTGTGGGGCGGCATCTTCGCGGGCTCCTTCTGCTCCAACCTGCTGCTGTTTCACGCCTCCGTCCCGCTAGCCGCCGGCGTTTCCGTTTCGAACGTGATAGCCCCCGCCCTGGGCGCCTGGCTGATCCGCCGAACGACGCATACTGCGCTGCCTTTCTTCCAGATTCGGCATGTATTCCACTTCGTTGCGTTCGGTGTCCTCTTGCATGGCTTCCTCTCCGCCACCGGCGGCGTAGCCTTATCCCTACTCGCCGGCTCGATGGTCCCTGCGGATGCCGCCGAATCGTGGTGGCGCTGGGCCTTGTCCGACGCGGGCGGCACCTTTCTGTTCGGCCCAGCGATGATCTTGTGGTGGAGCGACCAATCGGAGCGTTTTTCCCCGGCCAAGCGGCGCGAAGGCTTCGCCCTGGTCATCGCCACGCTGGGCTTCGCCCTGGGCGTATTCATGGGCTTCCAGGATCCGGCGCACTCGCTGTCCGGATTGCCGTATTTGCTGTTCGCGCCGCTGATGTGGTTCACGGTCCGCTTTCCGGTGAGGGACGCCGCAGCACTGTTGTCCACGGTGGGGCTCATCGCCATTGTCGGCACCATCGCCCAGCGCGGCGCATTCCATCTGGCCTACGCCGCGTACCCCTTGCTAGGGGCAGGACTCTTGGTCGTAGCGCTGGGCATATCAGTCCTCACGGTAGGCGCTCTGGTCAGCGAGCGCCGTGCCGCGGAAGCCCGGTTGCGGGACATCAATGAGCATCTGGAAAGACGCGTGGCGGAACGCACCTCGGAATTGCATCGGCGCGCCACCGAAGACGGCCTCACCGGCCTGGCCAACCGCGCTTACTTCCTCGAGCGTGGGGAGTCGCTATTGCAGGAAGCGCGGCGTATGAGCCGGCCCTTGAGCGCTTTGGTCATTGATGTAGACGGCCTGAAGACTATCAACGATACCTTCGGCCATCATGCCGGCGACCACGCCATCATCCGAGTATCTGCGGCGTGCCGCGCAAGCCTGCGCGACGACGACCTGATCGGCCGGCTGGGCGGCGACGAATTCGCGGTACTGGCGCCGAACGTAGATTCGGCCGGCAACGCCGCCTTGATCGAGAGGATCAAACTCAAGCTCGACGATTATCCCGATACGGACATCCGCGTGCAGGCGAGTATCGGCGGCGCGACCTGGATGGGAACGGACGCCGATCTCAATGCGTTGTTGGACCGCGCCGATGCGGCCATGTACAAGAATAAGCGCCGGAGGAGCGGCTGGGGAGTAACGCCGGACTCAGCTCAGTTCGCTTCGCGGAAATCGTAGACTACTGCCCTTTCCACCAGTGGTTTAAGGGATTCGTCGATGACTTTCCGGTGCTCCGGATGCGCCAGGTAATCGCGCAGCGCCTGCTCGCTTTCGAAGGTCGCCACCACGGCCACGTCATAGGAACCGTCCACCACTGCCCTGTCCCCCGGCAGAACGGTACCGACCTGATAACGGAAGACCATAGGCAGTTTCCCCAGGCGCCTGCTGTTTTCGATGTACTGCTGACGCGCAGCAGGGTTGCCATGGTCCTTGAGCCATACGATAACCACATGCTCCACCCGTCCGCCCGCCGCCGGCACCACCTCGCAGAAAGCTGACGAAGACCACGCTGCGCCGAGCAGTACCCAGCCCAGTATCCAGATTCGCTTCGACATCGCTTACCCCTTTAGCATTAAAAAGTTTGCCGGGCGCCGGGTCAATGTGCCAGTTTGAGCGTCACTACGCCCGCCACGATCAGCGCCACTCCCAGATAGCGGCCCAGGCTTGCCGGATCACCGAATACCCACACCCCGATGCAAAACGTTCCGGCCGCGCCTATGCCGGTCCACACCGCATAGGCCGTACCCATGGGAATGCTCCGCTGCGCCAGCCACAGGAATAACCCGCTCAAACCCATGCACAGTATCGCGATCGCGAGACCCGCGACTCTTGCGCCTTGGCTCTGCGAGAGCTTGAAACCGAGCGGCCAGCCGATTTCAAGACAGCCGGCCACGATCAAATAGACCCAGCTCACGGCTTTAACGGCCCAGCTTCCAGGCCAATACCCCGAGGGCAATCCCCGCCCCTAGCAGCCGCATTATGTCGCTGACAAAGCTTTCCTGCACCGCCCTATCGGCCTGCTCCACCGGCGCCTCTTTCTCGCCCCAAAACGACCGCACGGCATCCGTAGGCGAAAGACCTACCAGGGCAAATAGTCCCTCCACGTCGCCGGCTTGGATGTCGATCGCGATCAGGCCCAGAGCTGCCGCCAGCTCGGCGAAAAATGTCAGTGATTTCAGCGCCTTCCAATGGTAATGCAGGGTAATACTTCCTGTGGCAGGATTGACCGCGGCATGATGAATGCCGTCCACCTTAGCGAGGCGTGCGGCGAGCTTCTCCGCATCCTGCGGACAGCCCTTCACCCGCTCGGATTTCAGCCGGATGCGCCCCGGTACCCGATGGGTAACGTGCAGGCCGTGCCGGTGAGCGGCAGGGTGGGTTTTGACGTGACCGTTCGTCATGGCGGCCTCTAGCCTCGATGGTTCATCAATAAGTTACCCGGACGCGCCGATTCGAAAGCGCGCACCAAGGTAGCGGCTGCAGCACTCCCCTCCTCCGGCGCCCAGGCCGCGAAATCTTTGTCGGAAATCGGAGAGTACGGCCCCGGCTTGACCTCGAACATAACGGTGCCGGGCGCCAGGCTGACGACGGTATGCCAAGCGCCGGCGGGAATTTCGACGGCGCAATCGCCCTCGCCCGCCCGCAAGTCGGCACGGCTCAGAACCCGGCCCTGCTCGTCCAAACGCAGCACCGAGAAGGCTCCGCGCACCGCGACCATCAGCTCCCAGCCGCTCTCCCGGACATGGCGATGCGGACGCGCATAGGTACCCGGCTCCATGGCATTGAATAGACGCTGGATGGGATCGCTCAATACCGGGTGGATATTGAGGTTCTTGCGCAGCCGCGCGGACTTCGCGGCTTCTTCGCTCAGCCCGGACAGTATCCCGGAGGTATACAGCTTGAGATCGGCAAACGATGGCATGGTCGTAGTGTAAAGTGGCGTCATCGCAGGCACGGAGGTGCCGAGGCTTTCAGCGTATCCCGGCCATGCGAATCCTGCAATCGCCGCCCAGCCAGGCCAGCCCAGGACCTGATAGAATCGGTTCCAAACCCGCTTCGTGCTGATTCTATTCTATCCGGCCTTCCATGAACTCCCCCGAAGCAGCCCTTCCGGGCTTCGATCCGGTAACGGCACTCTCCCGCGTCGCCCCTTTGGCGGACTGGATCGGCTTGCGTCTGGTTGAGGAAACCTCGCAGCACCGCGGCGTCCGCAACGGCCGCCCTGACCGCAACCATGTCCGTTTCAGCCGGGGCGCGATGATCGAGGCCGTGGTGAACGGCCGGCTAGCCTATGCCGCGACCGGAGACCTATCGGAAGCAGGCTTGCACGAGGCGGCCCTGCGCGCCACCCGGCTGGCCCGCGAGAGCGCCCGCCACGCCGCCACTACGTTTTCCCCGGGCTTGCGCCCTACGGGAAAAGGTAGGTTCAGTGGCCCCGTCGCCACACGCTTCGATACCGCTACCCTGGCCGAACTCACCGGCAAGCTCGTCACCGCCAGCAGCCGGCTCCGGGTATCCGACAAAATCGTCGAAACCTCTGCGGAAATCGTACTGACCGAACACCGGACCCATTACCTCAGCTCAAGCGGCACCGATATCGAACAACGCTTCCACCTAGTCAGCCAGAATTTCATGGCGACGGCGCAGGACGGCGCGGAAATCCAGCGGCGCTCGCTGAACGGGCCGGTCGCCCGCTGCCTGCAGGGCGGGCTGGAAGTAGTGGACTTCGAACGCCTCTTCGACGAATGCGAGCGGGCAGGATGCGAAGCCCTCGAGTTGCTCGGCGCCGAAGACTGCCCGAACGATACCCGCGACCTGCTGCTCGCGCCGGACCAGATGCTGCTGCAGATCCACGAATCGGTCGGCCACCCGCTGGAACTGGACCGCATCCTCGGCGACGAGCGCAATTACGCCGGCTGGAGCTTCGTCAAGCCGGAGGATTTCGGGCGGCTGCAATACGGCTCCCCGCTCATGAACGTCAGCTTCGATCCCGAATTGCCAGGCGAATTTGCGTCCTACGGCTTCGACGACTGCGGCCACCGGGCCAGCCGCGAATTCCTGATCCGAGACGGACTGCTGCTGCGCGGCTTGGGCAGCCTGGAAAGCCAGGCCCGGCTCGGCCTCGACGGCGTCGCGAATTTCCGCGCAGCCGGCTGGAACCGCGCTCCGATCGACCGCATGGCTAACCTCAACCTCGAGCCCGGCGAAAGCACACTGGACGAGATGATCGGCTTGGTCGAGCGCGGCATCTACATGAGCGCCAACCGCTCCTGGTCCATTGACGACTACCGGAGGAAATTCCAGTTTGGCTGCGAATACGCCCGGCTGATCGAGGACGGGCGGCTGACCCGCGTGGTGCGCAACCCCAATTACCGGGGGGTCAGCGTGCCCTTCTGGCACTCGCTCAAGAAGGTCGGCGATCGCGGCACCTTCGGGGTTTTCGGCACGCCTTACTGCGGCAAGGGCGAACCCAACCAGATGATCCGCGTCGGCCATGCTTCGCCGCATTGCCTGTTCGCCAACGTCGAAGTATTCGGAGGCGGCCGGTGAGTTTCGCCCGGAATACCCACCGCTTGCTGGAACGGCTGAGCGACAGCGCGTTCGCAGCGCTCCGGCCCGGAGAGACGGCGAGTCTCGGCCTGTCGGGCGAAGACCAGACTTATCTCCGCTTCAACGCCGGCAAGATCAGGCAGGCGACCGGCGTCCGCCAGTTAGGCCTGGAGCTGGATTTCCGAGTGCGGGGGCGCCAAGTCAAGTTGGCGTCGGACTTGTCCGGCCGAGAAGATCTGGATTTATGCGCCCTGCAAACGCTGCTGGAGCGGGCGCGCTCGGAGGCTGCCGCCTTGCCGCCCGATCTTTTCGCCGCGCCGCTGGAGAACCACGGCCAGACCGAGGAATGGCGCGAAGGAGAGCCGCCTGATACGGACGCTGTCATCGATCGGATCGCCGCTGCGGCCGCAGATGCCGACTTCGCCGGACTGTTTGCCGTGGGGCCGCAGATTCGCGCGGTGCGCAACTCGGAAGGCCAAAGCCACTGGTTTTCGGCGGCCGGCTACTTTCTCGACTATTCGCTGTTCACCGTGAATTCGGAAGGCGAAAACAAAGCCGTCAAAGGCCTATTGAG
Source organism: Methylococcus sp. (assembly GCA_028688525.1). Taxonomy (GTDB): domain Bacteria; phylum Pseudomonadota; class Gammaproteobacteria; order Methylococcales; family Methylococcaceae; genus Methylococcus. Next base: position 19,763 of record JAQTYA010000038.1, read on the forward strand.
CGGTGCGGAGTGGGAAGAAACCAAGCTTGCAGCAGCGCTCGAAAAGGACCGACGGCAACTCGGACTGCTGCGCGCCCCCTCCCGAACCTTGCAGCCGGGCGAATACCGCGTCTACCTGGCTCCGGCCGCCGTGGCCCACATCGTGGATATGCTGTCCTTGGGCGCAGTCAGCTACGGTGCTTGGAAAAAGGGTGGATCGGCCTTGCGGCGCTGGATCGAAGGCGAAGTTTCGCTGTCCGAGAAGCTCAGTTTGAGGGAGAACTTCGCGCTCGGGCTCAGTCCCCGTTTCAACAGCCTGGGCGAAGTCGCGCCCATGACTCTTCCCATTGCCGATCGAGGCAAGTTGGACTCTCTGCTGGTCGGCGCTCGCTCGGCACGCGAATACGGCGTCACTTCCAACGGCGCCGAATCCAGCCTGTGGTCGGAAGAACTATTACGTTCACCGGAAATCCTGCCCGGAGACCTGCCCGAAAGGGACGTGCTGAAACGGCTGGATTCGGGCCTGTATATCGGCAATCTGCACTACCTGAACTGGAGCGACCTGCAAAGCGCCCGCCTGACGGGCATGACCCGCTACGCCTGTTTTCTGGTCGAGCGCGGCGAAATCGTCGCGCCAATCCGCGACCTGCGCTTCGACGACAGCCTCTACCGCATCCTGGGGACGGAACTCGAAGCGCTCGGCGAAGAAGCCCTGGTGTTACGCTCCACCGATACCTATGAGCAGCGCTCGCTCGGCGGCTCGAAGGTGCCGGGGATGCTGCTGTCCAGCTTCAGGCTGACCCTGTAACCCGCACACCTACCGCACGGCACTCGCATGTTGAAAAAACATCCTTCCTTTCCAGGCATCAAAGGCCCTGTCGTGACCGTCGTCATGGACGGCTTCGGCTACAGCCCCGGAACCGCCGGCAACGCGATCCTCCAAGCCTATACCCCCACGCTGGACCGATTGATGGCAGCTAGTCCGCATACGTTTCTAAAGGCTCACGGCAAGGCTGTAGGCATGCCCAGCGACGAAGACATGGGCAATTCCGAAGTGGGCCATAACGCGCTGGGCTCCGGCCAAGTCTACAACCAAGGCGCCTCCCTGGTCGCCGAAGCGATCGCTTCCGGCGCGCTGTTCAAGGGCTCGGCCTGGGGAGAAATCGTCGCCAACAGCCGCGAACACCGATCGACCCTGCATTTTATCGGGCTGTTCTCCGACGGTAATGTCCATTCGCACATCGGCCACCTCAAGGCGATGATCGCCCAAGCGAAAACCGAACAGCAGCGCCGGGTGCGGGTGCACATCCTGCTGGACGGCCGGGACGTGCCGGAGACTTCGGCACTGGACTATGTCGAGCCGTTCGAGGTCTTCCTCCAGCAGCTCCGCGACGAGAACTTCGATGTTCAGATCGCCAGCGGCGGCGGACGCATGAACATCACCATGGACCGCTACGAGGCCGACTGGAGCATGGTCGAACGCGGCTGGCAGACCCATGTCCTGGGCCAAGCGCGGCATTTCGACTCGGCCGCCCAAGCGATCGAAACTTTACGTGCGGAACAGCCAGGCGTCATCGACCAGGATCTGCCGCCCTTCGTCATCGCGAGAGACGGCGAGCCGACCGGCCGGATCGTCGACGGCGACAGCGTGATCTTCTTCAACTTCCGGGGAGACCGCGCGATCGAAATCAGCCGCGCCTTCGAGGAGGAGACATTCGCACCCTTCGACCGCGTGCGCCATCCCAAGGTCGAATATGCCGGCATGCTCCAGTACGACGGCGACCTGGCTATCCCCAAACGCTACTTGGTCCAGCCTCCCGCCATCCGCCACACCATGGGCGAATACCTGGCTGCGGAAGGCATCACCCAACTCGCCATCTCAGAAACCCAGAAGTACGGGCACGTTACCTATTTCTGGAACGGCAACCGCAGCGGCAAGTTCAGCGAGGCGCTGGAAACCTATGTCGAAATCCCCTCCGACAACCTCCCTTTCGAGCAGCGTCCCTGGATGAAGTCGGCAGAGATTACCGACGAGCTGATCCGCCAGTTGAAAACGGGCAGGCACCGCGCCGCCCGCGTCAACTATGCCAACGGCGACATGGTCGGCCATACCGGCAACTACCAGGCCACGATCATCGCCGTCGAGGCAGTGGATTTGGCGCTGGGGCGGCTGTTGCCGGTGATCGACGCCTTAGAAGGCGTAGCCCTGATCACCGCCGACCACGGCAACGCCGACGAGATGTTCGAGCTCGACAAAAAGACCGGGGAACCCCAGCGAAACGTAAGCTGCGCGCCCAAGGCCAAGACCTCGCATACGCTCAACCCGGTACCCTTCATCTATTACGACAGCCGCTGTAGAGCGGCCATCGTTAATCCCGGCGATGCCGGCTTGAGCGCCGTAGCTGCCACGACGCTGAATCTGCTGGGATATCAGGCGCCGGAGCCGTGGGACCGCGGGCTGCTGGAATTCCGATGAGCTATTCGGCGACGGTTGCAAACAGAACCTATCGTTTCCGCGACCTGCGAGCTCTGTTGGCTGCGGCGTCGCCCCTGCGTTCGGCTGACGAACTGGCGGGACTGGCCGCAGCCAGCGAAAAAGAGCGGGCCGTGGCGCAACGCGTATTGGCCGAGGTACCACTGCGGAAATTTTTGGAAGAGCCGCTGATCCCGCCGGAACAAGACGAAGTCTCGCGGCTCATCCTGGAACAGCATGATCCGGTGGCTTTCGCGCCGGTCGCATCGCTCAGCGTAGGCGAATTCCGAGAGTGGCTGCTCTCGAACTCAGGGGATCTAGGGGCATTGAGCTGGGGCCTGACCCCGGAAATGGTTGCGGCGACCAGCAAGATCATGCGCAACCAGGATCTAATCGCGGTCGCCCGGCGCTGCAATGTCGTCACTCGTTTCCGGAATTCGATCGGCCTCCCGGGCCGGCTTTCCACTCGCCTGCAACCCAATCATCCGACCGACGACCCCAAAGGCATCGCCGCCAGCACCCTGGACGGACTGCTCTACGGCAGCGGCGACGCCGTGATCGGAATCAATCCGGCCACCGACAATCTGGAAAACGTCCATACCCTGCTGAACCTGCTCGACGAAATGCGGGCGCGCTACGAGATTCCGACTCAGTCCTGCGTCCTATCCCATGTGACTACCACGATGGAACTGATGCAGCGAGGATCGCCGGTAGATCTCGTGTTCCAATCTATCGCCGGCACCGAAGCTGCGAATCGCAGTTTCGGCGTGGATCTCTCCACTCTCCGCGAAGCGAGGCAAATGGCGCTGGAACTGAACCGCGGTACTCTGGGCGACAACCTCATGTACTTCGAAACCGGCCAGGGCAGCGCTCTGTCCGCCGGCGCTCACCACGGCATAGACGCTCAAATCTGCGAAGCCCGCGCCTACGCCGTGGCCCGAGAGTTCTCGCCGCTGCTGGTCAATACCGTGGTCGGCTTCATCGGTCCGGAATACCTCTACGACGGCAAGCAAATCATACGGGCCGGCCTGGAAGACCATTTCTGCGGCAAGCTGCTCGGCCTGCCGATGGGCTGCGATGTCTGCTATACCAATCATGCCGAAGCGGACCAGAACGACATGGACAACCTGCTCACCCTACTCGGCGTTGCCGGCTGTACCTACGTCATGGGAATTCCAGGCTCCGATGACATCATGCTCGCCTACCAAAGTACCTCGTTCCACGATGCGTTGTACCTGAGGCAAGTCTTGGGGCTGCGGCCCGCACCTGAATTCGAAGCCTGGTTGGTGCGGATGGGCATCTTCGATGGCCGGAATACCCTGTCCGATCAGCGCTCCAACACGCCCTTGTTGAGCGCTTTCGGCAACCTCTCTGGCGGTACCACATGAACGACCGCTGGAGCGACCTGCGCACACTCACCCAGGCCCGCATCGCGCTAGGCCGGGCAGGACACGCCTTGCCCACCACCGCCCTGCTGGATTTTCAGCTTGCCCACGCTTCCGCCCGAGACGCGGTGCACAAGCCCTGGAACGTCGCAGCTTTTGCCGAAGAAGTCTATAAACTTGGTCTGCAAGCGTTAGTTCTGTCTACGCCACTAACAAACCGCGTGGAATATCTCAAACGCCCCGATTTAGGCCAAGTGCTCGACCAAGAATCGGAGCTTAAACTCGAGACTCTGCCACATGAAGACATCGATGTGGCATTAATAGTCACCAACGGACTGTCGTCAACGGCGGTAGACAAGCACGCGCTTCCGCTGCTCCTAGCCATCGCGGATGCTTATCACGGGCACAGTCTGCGCCTGGGTCCGGTTTGCCTCGTCGCCAACGGCCGCGTCGCCCTTTCCGACTCGATTGGCAAGGGTTTAGACGCACGGCTAGCGGTAGTCGTCGTTGGCGAACGTCCCGGCCTCAGTGCCGATGACAGTCTAGGTCTGTATATCACCTACGCGCCTCGCCCCGGCCGATCCAACGCCGAGCGCAACTGCATCTCGAACATCCGCCCTCCCGCCGGCCTAGGCTACGAACAGGCGGCGAGGAAGCTACTGTACCTGACCCGTGAATCAATCCGGCTCAACGGCTCGGGCATTCTGCTGAAGGATCAAATGCCGGCCCAAGTCGTCGCTACACTGCGCTAACGTATCAGCCACCCGATTATGAATAATTTACGCCGAAAGATAGGCCTCCAAGGAAACTTAGTCGCCGTTGCTCTGTTCGTCACGATTCTTATCCTAGCTGTGCTCACAATCCGAACTGGGTTCCTAGACCGGACTGATTTCATCCGCAGAGATCAATTGATGCCGGTCGATGTCAGCAACCCAGCCGATAACCTCGCTATTCCAGTGCATTTAGGCGTTTACGTCGAAAATATTTATAACTTTTCGCCCAATCAGAAAACTTTCGATGCCGAAGGGTGGGTATGGATTGCTTGGCCCCAAATCGCCCAGAATATCTTTGAAGCTAAGGGGGCTTCCTCAGCACAGATACTGGATTTCGTCAATTCCGTCAACGGCTGGGATTTCAACCTGACTCCTGCTTACAGCGAACCGATACGGCTACCGAATGGCGATTACTACCAGAACTTTAGATATTCTGGGCATTTTTACGCTAGCGAACTAAATTTCAGACAATTCCCATTTCAAACTGTACGCCTGATACAGGCCTTCGAACTTAATTCAGAAGACGAAGCGCTCAACGCAAAACACATCAAACTGATTCCTGACTCCGCCGAGTCCGGCACCGGGGAGTATATCGACATCATGGGTTACATCACTCACGGGAGCGAGATCAGAGCCTTTACGCATAGTTATGGTACCGGTTTCGGCCTAACGGATAGCGATGGCGAAACCATTAAGAAGTATAGCCAAATCCGTTTTGAGGTTATCTACAAGAAATCCATTACGTCATCGATTCTAGAGCTTTTCCTGCCGCTGGTGACCGTTATGGCGCTCGTCATGTTTGCCCCCATGCTATCTTCATCGCTCTGGGACGTCCGTCTAGGTCTTCCCCCTATGGTCCTGTTAACTCTAATTTTTCTACAGCAAAGCTACAAAGCTGAACTCCCAGACCTACCCTATATCACCTTCCTCGACACGATTTATAACCTATGCTATATCACCACACTGATATTGTTCTGTTTATTTGTTTGGGGATCCAATAAATTAGACGGCGCATCCGAACTAGAACGACCAGCTGTAATAGATAGAATCAATACCATAGATCTACGGTTTCAAATATGGCTGACCATCGCCTTGATATGTCTAGGAACACTCAATTGGCTCGCGGTAAGCGCGCATAGCCCCTAGCGCTATAAACAGATATACGCGTTGCCGGGAGCGGAGCGTGTAGGGGGTTTTAGCAGCCATGGGGCTTCGGGGCATTCGAGCCGATTGGAGGGGATGAGTTTGCAGGAGCAGGTGGCGGGGCGGACCCGTCGGGTGTGCTTCGAGGTCCAGTTAGCGCGGAGCGCGCTGGGGGAGACACTGGCGGGTTTGCGCGCGGTGTTTGCGGGCAGCGGGATGCATTACTGGGTAGTGCCGGTTTTGGAGGCTGGTAGCTTGTAGCTGCCGGAGAGATCGGCAGCGCGCCTAAGAGGCGCGAGAGTTGTGCTGACCTGCCCCCACCCAGCCCTACCAACTGAATGGAAGAGAGGTCCGTCAAGCTGGAGAATGACGGAGATGAGGAAGAGTCGATTTACGGAGCGGCAGATCATTGGTTTCTTGAAGCAGGCCGAGTCGGGCCTGCCGGTCAAGGAGGTCTGCCGCCAAGGCGGTTTCAGCGAACCCACTTTCTACAAATGGCGCGCCAAGTACGGCGGCATGGAGGCTGAC
>JAQTYA010000164.1 GCA_028688525.1 Methylococcus sp.
TTGATGGCCTGCTGCCGCATCACCTGCAGGGCATGATGATCCAGGGTTCGCCCGTCCGAGTTCCGTTTGCATTTCATGGCTCCATTATATCAAATATGTGACATTACTTTGTTTAGGCTTAGTATCTGTAGCCAGGCTCAGGAACGGCCACCAACGATATCACATCACCCATGTAAACTTGATAAGTACATACACCCCCGCAATTTATTCTCTCTGGAGAACTAATAACATTTCCGCCCATCACGTCTGAACCGCCCCGGTTTCCGTGGAGGCTGGTTGGTTTAAATCAGGCGGTTATGGCAACCTGATTGGCGATTTGCCGATAGTAGTTTGCTTCAGCTTCTGCGGGTGGGATATACCCGATGGATTCGAGTAGCCTGGAGTGGTTAAACCAGGACACCCATTCGAGTGTGGCCAGTTCGACAGCCTCCCGAGTTTTCCAGGGCGCACGCCCGTGAATCAATTCGGATTTGCAGCACCCTGCAGATCGGCTCGACCCCGTGCCGGTCACGATACTGAACCACAAAGGCTCTTAGGATTTGAATCGGCGGTCGAGCTCCGCCTGGGCGAAAAACGCACTGGCGAGTTTGAGGATTTCATTGGCTTTGCGCAGTTCCTTGACCTCGCGTTCCAGCTCCTTGATGCGCTGCGTTTCCGCCGAGGTCTGGCCATCACGCTGGCCTGTATCGCGTTCATGCCGTCGTACCCCACTGAGTAGAGTCGGGGACGTACAGCCCATCTTGCCGGCGATCGATTCAATGGCGGCCCATTGCGACGGATGTTCATCGCGGCACTCAAACACCAATCGAACAGCGCGCTCGCGAACTTCGGGGAAAAACTCGTAGACTGCTTCATGGCTCCATGTTCTCAAAGGTTGGAGCCTCCACCAAACCCGGGGCGGTTCAGTCTGCCTCGGCCGGACTGGGTCATGCCACCAGATATGCCCCCAAAATGCACGGGCTTAAGAGAAATTCAGTGGGACTGTCTGGGATGTAGCTTACACAAAAAAGCCCGCAATTCTGCGGGCTTGGGGACATTCTGGGGGAGAGAGACAATCGAACGAGCTATTAACATCATGTTTTATATCATGGTTATTGTGCGCCAGTTGATTGATACCAACTTATATACCAACAACGTTCAGTATCGGATCAATGTCTTCTATAAGGCTTAGGTCAAGCCTTCGTTTCCTTCTCGCTGAGGTAACGATATAAAGTGGCTTCCCCAATTCCGACCGTCTTGGCTGTAGCTCGCTTATTCGAGCCGGCCGCTAATAGTTCATCAATTTGCTGGCATAGCTCTAGGGTCAGCTTGGGTGGAGCACCGAACTTCTTACCCTTGGCACGGGCAGCGGCCACGCCTTCTCGCCGTCTTTCGTTGATCAGCTCACGCTCGAATTGCCCGAACGCCGCCAGCATGCTGAGCATCAGGTTCTTGAACGGATCGGCGTCAGAGCCCGAAAAGGTCAGATTTTCTTTCAGGAACTGGACCGTCACTCCTTTGCCGGTTAATTCCCTGACCAGGCCCAGTAGTTCCTCCGTGTTGCGCGCCAACCGATCCATGGAGTGGCATATCAGCGTATCCCCGGTCCGAACGTAGGATAGACATTCTGCCAGGACAGGACGAGCAGTGACCGTCTTCCCGCTCGCCTTTTCCTCGAAGACCCGATCCAACGCTATTCCTGCCAACTGCCGGTCAGTGTTCTGGCCGATAGAACTGACCCGAATGTAACCGATGGTCTGGTGTTTCATGGTGAGCACTCCCCGAGTGAGACGAATTGAACACGACAGGCAGTCTATCATAAGTTTCTAGAGCAAAGATCATCAGTCTACCAAAAATAAAAAACAAACTTATGGTAGACGGTGGAATGCCGGTTTCAGGGTGGTCTATCACGTCTCTCACAGGTATACCAAATGATAGACACGTTTCGCGGCAGGGGCGGGCAGGGTGTTCGAGCGCGGGCTTTGCTATCATTCCGCCCGCAGTGGCGGGGCGAGCTGTGTCGTCCCCGCCGGCAAGGTGGTCGGTGTCGGAAGCGCGGCCACGCCGCCATACTTCACGCGCTCATTTTGGAGAAGAGTCCATTCAACGCCTCTTGAGGCCCAATCAGGCAGGGTATGACCGCCGACGCAGGGTTGCTCTTTGATGAGACCTGACACACTCATTCGGCCCGCTCCGGCGTCTGGTACCACAAGCGCTTGACCGTCAGCTCGCCATCCACCACGGCGATAACTCCTGCCCCTTTGTGTTCGGGCAAGCCTCTTGCCATTACGCATATCCGTTCTACCCCACGATAGGGCTAGCGCTACATACCACCAGCTTCATCGAACCCCTGGTCATGGCTACGTATAGGTTCTGAGCGCTCATACCCTCTGTGTCCAGCAGCACCGACACCTCCGCTTCCAGCCCCTTAAGGAGAAGTGTGCTGCCGACGGCGCGCTTGGGTAGAGGACGCCCCAGCAGCCTGCTTTCCTCACGCACCCGTCGGGCTGCCTCTACGAGCGGGATGGTCCCCGTCGAGGAATGTCTGAGCGCCTTGAGTACGCCATAGAATATCGTGGGGCGATGCACGCGCACGTTTGGTAGCGCGCGTAAATCCGAAAGCAACGCGATCGCTGTTGCGAGCGATGGCGCACGCAGGAATTCCATGGCACGGCTCTCAGCTTCAGTCGGTGGATTTCGTGCCGTTCCCCGTGACAACGACTCCAACCGCCGGTTCAGTTCTGCTATGCCGACATTGGTCATCACGCTCTGTGCTAGTGCTAGTATCTGTCCGAGTGCATCCGGTGAATGAACGTCAAAGCTGGTGCAAAAGGCCATGAGGTCTTGCAGATCGACGGCCTCCACCGTCGAAGCCCCTGGTGTCTGGCTCGCGAAGTTCTGTTGAGCTGCCCGGTTCCGGCTGTCGGCAATGATAAGCACGCGCCCGTCAGCGGTGGGCGGCACCGTTTTTGCCGCAGCCAGCCGCTGGGCGTGATCGTTGGGCGGGACGGCCTGCATCCAGGTCACGTGCCCCGGTGGTCCACTGCGCAAGTCGACCGACTGCCCCGCGGCCAGCTGCCGCCGGGCTTCCAGTAGCCACTGCCCGAGTACTTCCGCGCCGGCATTGCGCCAGCGCCAGGGCGTTGTCAGTTCCACGACGACGGGGAAATGTGTGCACACCTGCTGATTCCAGTCTGCCAGCGCATTGCCGCGGAACCCGAAGATCGCCTGCATCGGGTCGCCCAGCACGCAGGTCGGCAGGATCAGTGAGAGGAAGTAGACGATGTGGTGCTGAGGCACCGAACTGTCCTGGTACTCATCGACGATCAGATGTGCATATGAGGATTTCAGTACCTCGCTGACGTGCCCGGCCTGCAGCAGCCTCCAGGCGGCATCCCGGATCGCCGGATAGTCGCGCGCTGGCACGGCCAACCGCAGAATCTCCGGATCGTGGGCGCTGCGGCCGGGAAAAGTCGAGATCAACCGGATAGCCCAACCATCGATGGTGCTCAACCGATAAGCGGTGGTCGGCACCCCGGCCCGGTCCAGCCGGCCGCGCAGGGCCGCAACCCCGGCGTTCGTGTGCGTCAGCACGAGAATAGGCTTGCTGCTCCGATGGCCGGCCAGCGCCTGGGCGATCAACTGCGTCTTGCCGCAGCCGGCCGGTGCGGTAACTGTGCCGCGTGTGATCGCACGAAGGTCGATTTCAGCGGGGCCCATGAGCGGCCCACTCGAATACCTGGTCCACCAGTGCGCGGAAGCCCTGATTACACTGATGCAGGTCCGGTGCGACGATGGTTCTCGCCACGTCCTCCATCCAGGAGATGGATTTGAACCAGCCGGCCTTGCGGGTGCGTGCCGCCTGACCGAGAGTGGCCCTGTGCGCGACCGACAACGCCCCGGTGGTCTGGATCTCGTCCCAGACAGCCTGGACGGTGAGCGTGTTGTTCGAGACGGTGCGAAGGTGCTCGTGGATCAGGTCGCCATGTAGGTCGTACCCAAAGTTGATCAGTTTCTGGCACGCTGCCGGCGTGAGGCTGCCGAACAGCTCGTCCTCCAGCGCACGGCCTGCGCGGTAGGCGACGACGGTGCCGCCGTTATGGACGAATGCCTGCTCGATGGCAGGGGTAGGCTTCTTGTCGTCGTCGCGCACCACCATCACCCGATAGCCCAAGGCCTGGAAGGCCCCCGCACGGGCATACGGACGATCTGCATCCCCACCACCGCAGTCGACCAGTGCGACCGCCAATGCCGCCAGGGAAATGCTTCCCTGGTCGAGCCTGTACAGGTCCAGGCCCCGCAGCAGGCCGATCTCGCTGGCCCCCTCGCACACGATCACCGACCCGGCCAGGAAGGCCTCGGGATAGACTCGAATCGTGCTTTGGATGCCGTCGTCGGCGCCGACCAGCCGGGCCTCGTGGCCGTTTGCGCATCTGCGCAGTACGAAGAGTTGGCCACCCGACAGCTCTCTCAGCGCCACTGGCGAATGGGTGGTGAGAAACACCTGCATCGGAGCGGCTTCCTTGGCTCCGAGGGAGCCAAGGAAGCGGGCGATGCGGTGCGGTTCAAGGCCGTACTCCAGTTCGTCCGAAAGCACGATCGACGCCTGGCTGGCCGCCTTGCGCTGCAGGCCAGCGACGAGCACGCGCGTGGAGCCAACGCCCAGGCTGCGGAGCGGAATACCGCCTTCGCTGTGAAGCGAGATGGTGCCGCCACCGAACGACACCGAATGCGAATCGAGCAACGCCCTTGCTTTGGCGCCGATGTGGACGCCAAGCTCCTGGGCGGTCGTCGTTACGATTCCCAGCGCTTCTCCCAACTGCTGCTCGGCTTGGTCTCCGAAGGAACTGCGTGCATCCCTAGCGGCCTTGATTAGCGCGGCCGAAGCGTCGGCTCTTTCCTCCGAAATGCGGTTCAGGACGGAACCCCGTTGCCACCCCAGGTTGAAGTCTGCGAGGGCGCCGATGCGCGTGGGCGCAAGCGCGACGCGATCTTTCCATGCCAGCGTCTTGACGATACCTTGCTGTGCGGCTCGATCTGAGACGAGTGTCCACGAGGGCTCAAGGTCGCTGGCGACTGTCAGATTCAAGCAGAGCACGACCTCGGCGAGGGCAGAGGGTTCATCCTCGACGGCGCCGGTAGTGGCGTGGTATCCCCGTAGGAACGCACCAAAGCTCTCAAGTGTCCTCAAGGAATCGTCAAGATCACCCAGCGTCAGCGTAATGCTGATCGGGGTTGTGATGTCCAGGCCGAAGAAGTCGGCATCCGAGAACTGGACGTTCCTCCTGGCTCCTAGGCAGAGATCGATCGAGTCCAACACCGTGGACTTGCCGCTGTCGCCAGGGCCGATCAGGCAGTTGATGCCTGGCGCCGGGCACCAGGCCAACTGCTGGATGCCGCGGAAGTTCGCAATCTCGATTTTTCTGATTCTTGCCATGCGTCGCCTCATAGCCTAGATTTTTCAGGATACTTTGCATCGTCTCACGAAGCGTCTGGAAAACGCATTGGTGCAGAAATATGGCAACTCGCCAACGATGGTATGTTTTGGCTGAAAACCTGTCTATTCGACGGCTTTTCGGGAAGGTCTGGTGTTTGGCTGGAGCGGAATATTTGCGCATTATCCCTCGATGGCTGCAACGGACCCGAAAAAGTCATTCAGGCCCAATCGGAGCCACAGTCACTTAACTGAGCAGGAGCCGCCATTCTCCAGATTCCCGCGACGTACGAATAGTTACTAAGCCTAAACAAAGTAATGTCACATATTTGATATAATGGAGCCATGAAATGCAAACGGAACTCGGACGGGCGAACCCTGGATCATCATGCCCTGCAGGTGATGCGGCAGCAGGCCATCA
>JAQTYA010000165.1 GCA_028688525.1 Methylococcus sp.
TCCGCAGAACCCACACGGCGTTGATCAGCGCCAAACATCACCTGGACGCCAAAACCGCGGAACTCCTCGCCGAAGAGCTCCACACCGCCCAAAACACTTTGGGCGAAATCACCGGCGAAGTCGCCCAGGAGGAACTGCTGACTCGGATATTTTCGAGTTTCTGCATAGGAAAATAGCGTTAGCTCCGAGACGTTCCGCACAGTTCCGCCCAATCCCAGACAGCCCGGCACTTTGCCGGGTTTTTTGTTCCGTAGCTGTCTTCCCAGTTCCGCCCAAATCCGCTTAAATGTGTGCCCATATGTGTGCCCATGTTGAAAAGCCGTGTGCCCATAGAAAAGAGTCGGTGTGCCCTAGAGCATTTTTTGAGAAATTAAGAGATCTGATTCCCATGGGCACACCAAGCGATGACAACAAGCTGAAAGCCTTGTACAGCGTGGCCTTGAGGCGATGTGTGCCCATGGTTGCCTAAAAGTGCCTGACCGCCAAAACTTCAGGGCACACGGGGTAATTTAAGCCCTCATGGGCACACGCAACGACAGAGGGTGGAACGATGGCGCTGACAGATACCAAGCTGCGGAAACTCAAACCGGGCGATAAGTCTTACCAGGAGGCTGACGAGGGTGGGCTGTTCGTGGAAGTAACGCCCAGCGGGTCAACGATATGGAGGCTGCGCTACCGGACAGGTGGCCGGGGCAGCAAACAGGAAAAGATAACGCTCGGCGATTACCCCACCTACTCACTCGCCGAGGCTCGGCAATGGCGTGACGACTGCAAGGTACTAGCCGGGCGTGGTGTGTCGCCGATGGCGTTGAAGCGCGGAGACCCGATCCCGGACGATGCACCATCCGTGGTCAAGGAACTGGCCCAGGCCTTCGTCCGAAACTGGTGTCTAACCGCCGCCGAGAAAGCCAGGGCGAAGGAAGAAGCCAAGCGGGCCTTGGAGACGGTGGAAGCCTTCGCCCAGCGCTGGTATGCGGAGATCGTAGAGCCCGCCAACAGCAAACCCCGCAACATCAAGCGTGTTCTGGAAAAGGACGTGTATCCCATGATCGGCGCAAAACATATTGCCGAGGTGACCCCCACCGACATTCTGGAGATCACCGACCGAATTAAGGCCCGAGGGGCCGATCAAGTAGCCTTGCAAGTTCGTAACGTGCTCAAGCGATTGTTCGCCTATGCCATCGCACGGGAGAAAGTCACCTTTAACCCGGCGGCGGCCATCGAGGCGAAATTCATCGCCACCGCCCGAAGCCGCGACGTAGCCTTGAGTCCCGACGAAGTTGGGCGGCTGCTGCGGGCGATCTACCAGGCCAGCATGAAGCGGTCGCACAAGTTGGCCCTGCACCTGCTGATTCTGTGCATGACGCGCAAAGTCGAACTGATAGAAGCCCGGTGGGATGAAATCGACTTTGAACTAGCCGAGTGGTCGATTCCCGGCGAGCGCATGAAGAAGGAGCGCCCGCACCTGGTCCCCTTGTCCCGGCAAGCCCTGGCGATGTTCGAGGAATTGAAAGGGCTATCGAGCGGTTCGGAATATGTGTTCCCGAGCCGTAGCAGTCTCCGCAAGCCGGTAGCCGACAGCACCTTGAACATGGTGGTGCGAGCCCTAGAAGTCGACGTGCGCGACTTCGTAATCCACGACTTCCGGCGGACGGCATCCACCCACCTCCATGAAGCCGGGTTCAACTCCGACTGGATTGAGAAGGCTCTGGCTCACGAAACCAAGGGAATCCGTGGCGTCTACAACCGCGCACAGTATGTGGACCAGCGGCGGGAAATGCTGCAATGGTGGGCGGATTTTGTGGACAGCCAGATCGAGGAGGGGCGAAAGGTCATCATCGGCCGGTTTGGAAAAGCGTATCAGGCAGCGTAACGCCCTACGAGAAGATGAAAAGCAAAGACGATCATGACTTTGATACCCTGTTCGAGCGTGTAGGGGACATACTTGCTTGGCTGCCGGGCATCGAGGAATGCCCAGATTTTAGGAAGGTGACCGCCGCCTATCTGGCGGGCTATCACCCTCCGGTTTACGAGTACTCAAGGTCCCTCGGGTACTCTTTTACCGAAGACGATGTCGTTGGTTCTTGCCGGAGTCTCATCTTGCGTTTACATGAATTGAGATCCCGCGCCATGTCCCTTGACGCTGGCGATTCGAGCGCAGGTGCCGAATGGGACCGTCATTGGCGACAGACGAAAGATAGTTGGAAGCAGAAACAGTCCGAATTGGTAAACCTGCTCAGAGATGCAGCGAACCTGTTTGAATCCGGGCAGGCCGATGCACGGATGTTCCCCACAGTGGCAGGTTACAAAGCCCTACGCGAGCGGTGCGGGCAAGGGGGTGTGGATGACACTTTTTGGCCCGGTGTTGAAAATCTCCGACGCTGGGCGGCGGTGGTTAAAGAGGCGCCCGTCGAAGTCGTGTTTCCAGCGGCGCGCCAGCAACCGCCCGGCTGGCGAGTCGGGGAAGCGGGTGAGCGGGGGCGAGCTTTCGATGGGGAGGGGGGCTTCCGAGCGTTGGCCGTGCGCGCTATCGCGGAATATGTTCCCGAATCCACGATCTTCAGGCAGCGGTTCAGTGTTATTTCCGGATTAGCCGGTTTCATCGGTATCGACGCCACACGGCAAAACGTACGTTCCATTCTTATGAAGGGATGCACCTAGGCCGAAAACTTTTTTCGCCGCTAGGGCGGGGTTTCTTTTTCGCCCCCGTGTTCTGATTTCATCCGCAGCAGGCCGGCATATTCCGGCTTGTTCAGATGAGTACCCCACATGTCCGCGCAAGTGCGAAATGCACCGACGATCCTTCGACGCACACAAGTTGAGGCCAAAACAGGGCTTTCGAGAACAACCATTTACGCAAAGCTCCGCCGTAATCCCAAGCGGCCGAACGACTACGACCCTTCATTTCCTCGGCCGATCCAGCTTGACGCCAATGCAAAGGCCGTCGGCTGGATCGAGTCCGAAGTCAATGCTTGGCTCGTCGCCCAGATCGAAAAAAGCCGCCGCGCTGGGGCGGGGGCTGCGCGATGACAAACACCGTCACCAGCCCTCTCGAATTGTTCCGGTTGGGTTTTTTAGAGGAGGTCAATACCGGCGCCCTGTTGAACCGAAAAATGGTTGAGGAGATTAGGCGTCGCCACGATGGCTATGCTGACGCCTTTTGTCGAGGACACTCCAGGCGTTTAGTGAAATGGCCGTTTCCTGCACACGGAGAGGGCGAGCAATGAGCGGCCAAACGGCGGTATCCCGGCGCTGGCAAAGCCCCCAATGGCGGCATCGGAGATACCGCGGAT
Organism: Methylococcus sp.; assembly: GCA_028688525.1. Taxonomy (GTDB): domain Bacteria; phylum Pseudomonadota; class Gammaproteobacteria; order Methylococcales; family Methylococcaceae; genus Methylococcus. Next base: position 3,294 of record JAQTYA010000165.1, read on the forward strand.
TTGAGGGGTATGTCAGGTACGGTGGCTGGAAGCTGTGCGCGACCCGATCCGGAACAAAGGCACCGACTGATAAGGGGTGGAACCGGAGGGAAAACGCGATCAGCGACCCGGATCAGGCGGCGGAGCTGGAATCGGCCGGTTTGCTGCACGCTTTTTCCGGCACCTGCGCCCTGGACATCGACGATTATCAAGCGGCGGTGGAATGGTTTCCGGAGCGAGGAATCGACCTCATGGCCCTGCTGGGCGCTCAGGACGCGGTGCAAATTATTTCCGGCAAGCCTAATAAGGCAAAGTTGGTGTACCGGAATGCAACGCCAAGGCCAAGCGTCAAGGTTACCGGCGACGATGGCCAAGTGATTTTCGAGATGCGCTGCGGCTCGGCGGACGGGCTGACCGTGCAAGATGTGCTGCCGCCCTCGCTGCACCCGGACACCGGCCAGCCCTACCAGTGGGGGGGCTCCGGCAAGTGGTGGGCGCCGCCTGAAATACCTGCGGCTTTGCTCCCGATCTGGGACGCGTTGTCTTCTTCGGCGCCCCGGCGGGCGGAGCGAACGCCGCAGCACACCGACCCGGTGCAGACGCTCGATGCGGCGCAGCTCCAGGACCTGAGGGAAGCGCTCTATTCCACTCCTTCCGATGGATACGACTGGTGGGTAAAGGCCGGCCTGGCGCTCTCTGGCTTGGGCGATATGGGGCGCGGGCTGTGGATGGCGTGGTCGGCAACGTCGGAGAAGTTCGATGCAGCCGTGGCGATGGCAAAGTGGTCCACCTTCGACGGCGCCAGCGCGGACTACCGCACGATCTTCGCCGAAGCGCAGCGTCATGGATGGACCAATCCGGCCCGCGAACGGGCGGCGCGAAGCCGGGCGCCACACCCAGCGGAGGCGGGCGAGCCGCCGGAAATGGCCGCGCGGCAGCGGGCACCTTCTGGCCGGGGCGAACGCGAAGGCAGGGCCGCCGGGCCCTCCAACGCCCGCGTGGAAGCGGGGCCGGCGACCTGGCCGGAGCCAATGGTTCCCGCCGGCACTGATGTGCCTAATGTCCAGGCTACGCTCTTGCCTGGCTGGGTCGGAGACATGGCCGCGGCTGTCAGCGCCAGTTGCCAAACGCCAAGCTCGGCGGCGGTCGCGTTGGCGCTGGCGGTACTAGCGACCTGCTGCCAGCGGCGCTATGAAGTATCGCCCCACGGCACCGGCTACGTGGAGCCCTTGAGCATCTGGACCTTAACGGCGATGCCGCCGGGTAGCCGCAAGTCGGCAGTGCTGGGGGCGCTCACCCAACCTCTGGGCCGCTGGGAAAAACAGCAACGTGACCGGCTCCGGCCGGAAATCGCGCGGCGGCAGGCGGCGCGTGCCATCGCGGAGAAGCGGATCGAAGCACTCAAGAAAAAGGCGATGCGAGCCGACTCCGCGGAGGCGCGGCAGGCGTTGACGGGAGAAATCCAAGCCGAGATCGAGTCCACGCCGGCGGAACTGCTGGCGCCCCGGCTATTCACGGGCGACTGCACCGCGGAGCGGCTCCAACAATTGCTTGTAGAGCACGGCGAGGCTATGGCGGTCCTCAGCGACGAGGGCGGCATCTTTCAAGTCATGGCCGGGGCCTATTCCGGCTGGATGGGGTCGCTGGACGTTTATCTACAGGGGCACTCGGGGAGTTGTTCCATGCGGGTGGACCGGGGTGGGAGATTTGCCCACGTCGACCAGCCGGCCGTGACCATGGGCTTGATGCTGCAAAACGCCATCCTGGCCGAGGTCGGGAAGACTCGGCGGTTTCGGGATTCCGGTCTTACGGCACGCCTCCTCTATGTGATTCCCCAATCCAATGTCGGCCAACGCGATGTACGGCAGCACGTTTCCATTCCTGAAGATACTCGACAGGATTGGGAGGCTGGGCTGTTTCGACTCCTGGAGGGCCGGACAGACCCCGTTTCCGCACCGCGAACGCTGACCTTCGGCGCCGACGCGAAGGAATGCTGGCTGTCCTTTGCCGAGGAGATCGAGCGTCAGCACGGCGCGGGGAATCCGCTGGAGCACATTACCGAATGGACGTCGAAGTTGCCCGGCGCGGTGGCGCGCATCGCGGGGTTGCTGCACCTAGCCACGGCAGGGGCTGCCGTGGAAATTATCGGGCTAGATCCCGTCGAGCGGGCCGTCACGCTGGGTCGGTTGCTAATCCCCCATGCGCTGGCCGCGTTTGGGCTGATGGGCATGGCGAAGCAGGAGGAAGACGCCCATGCGTTGCTGCGCTGGCTGCGGGCCGGGCAGCGGCGGACCTTCCGGGCGCGGGATGCTCATCAGGCTTTACGGGCACGTTTTGCCCGCAAGGAGCAGCTCGACCGGGCGCTTGTACTAAGATTCAACAAAGTAATGTCACATATTAATACACAAAATCAACATTACCCCGGAAATCTCTACACAAAACCTCAAAACCCCATCCGGCGGCAAAACAGGTTTTGAGGGTTTTGTGTAATGAGTTGGGGCTTTTAATGTGATTTTTGCG
>JAQTYA010000166.1 GCA_028688525.1 Methylococcus sp.
CACGCAGAGCCCGCCAAGATGCGAAGCTTGCGCCCGGATCCCGCCGCCGTGGGCTTCCACTATGTTTCGGCAGATCGCGAGACCTAAACCGGCCCCGCCTGAGCTCCGGCTCCGCGACGAATCGGCCCGGAAAAAGCGTTCGAACAAGCGCTCGCAAGACGTGCCGGGTACACCAGGGGCCGAGTCCCGAAACTCCAACACCGCCAGGGTATCGGTCTTGCTCACGGCGATTTCGCAGATGCCGCCAGCATAGGTATAACGCAGGCTATTTTCGAGTAGATTCCCGAACAACTGGCGGAGTCTGTGGGAATCGCCCATCACGACGATCTTGGGCAGGTCGGAGTTGATTCGCCTCAAATCGATCCCTCGCTCTTCGAAACGGCCTTGGAAGCCCGAGGCAACATCTTCAACTATATCGGCCGGATTTAACGGCTCCATCCGGTATTTCAGGCTACCGAGGTCATAGAGAGACAACTCGAAAAGGTCGTCCACCATCTTGCTCAAGGCCATGATTTCCCCATGCAGGGAATGCAACCGTTCGGGCGTAGGTTCGCGGATGCCGTCCTGCAAAGCTTCGACCTCCGATCTCAGAACTGCCAACGGGGTCCGCAGCTCGTGCGAAGTATCGGCGACCCATTGCCGACGGCTTTGTTCGTTGCGCAACAGCGTCCGCGCCAGAAGATTGAAGTCAGTGGCGAGGCCGCCGAGTTCGTCGTCACCCGTTACCGCCACCTCCGTATCGTAGCGTCCGGCTCTCAGCGCGTTCGCGCCGGCAGCCAAACGCCGGATCGGAGACAGGAACTGCCGAGCCAAGCCCCAAGATCCCAGCAGCGAAATAGCCAATGCGAAGGCCATGATGACGTAACCTGTTCGGGACTGCTGCTCGATGAAAGCGTCCTTGATGCGACCGTCTCGAAGCGAGCGGGCATGGGGATGAGGCCTGAATCCGAGCCATCCCACAGTGGCATGGTTCAGAACGATGGGGCGAAGGCTTGCCTCTGCGACATCTCTCAGCGGAAAAGGCGGGCCGGCCACTTGCACACGATCGGTATCGAGCACCCAGACATGCCCGTCGCGGAGCAGTCCGACCCTGGGAGGCGGATGAGGATGCCCTTGCGGCGGCGGCGGAATAAAAAGGCCTGGCCCCGCACCGAACTCGAGCCCCGGCGGGGGAAGCGGACTCTCCTCACCCTCAGAATCGACTCCTGAGCCCTGCTGCAATAGCTCGATCCAAGAGGATTCGTCGTCGCTAAGAAAACTCCAGCTCCCACTCCCATGCTGCTGGTATTGTTGCGCCAGAAGGCTAGCGAAACGGTCCAGGCGGTTTTCCTGGACCTTGAACAAATACTCCTCGAATCCGCGCAGAAAGCTCCATCGTACTGAAGCCATCACGGCGACTACGAGGATCAGTGTGCTCAGAAAAGAGCCTAGAAACAGTTTCCCGAAGATATTGAGTTTCATCGCGCCCACCGATGGTCGATGCCGCAACTGCGGCATCGGCGAGATGAGACGATTCTAGGCCTGCCCTTCACGACGACCGTAGCGGCCTCAAGAGCCGGCTGCCACTATGGGACGGAGAGACCGCTTCAGCGAGCCGGCTTCGCGGGCTCCGCGAGGTATTCGGCCAAGGAGATCCGATCGTCGTCATTGGTATCCAGCGCGGTGAGCAGTCTGATCAGTTCCTGGCTAACGGGACGGAGCTCAGCGAACTCGGCCTGCGAAAGCTCGCCGTTCTGATCCGTGTCGCCTATCTTGAAGACCTTGGCGGCTTTCCGCGCCTGCTTGTCCGTAGCACTGCCGACGAACTCCGTCTGGCTCAGGGCGCCGCTCTGGTCCGTGTCCAGTGCCGTGAAGCGCTCCGTTTGCTTGGCCGTCAGCCAAACCTGGATTTCGGCGATGCTTGCGTATCTGCTTGCATCGGTATCCATGGCGGTAAACTCGGCGGTACGCGCGGTCGTCACTTCGCCAGACGTAATGCTTCCGTCGCCGTTGAGATCGTATTCCGGCGGAAAATGCGGTCCCTTATCGGGCCGGGCAAAAGCCGCAGGGGCCGACAATGCCAGCACCAAACCGGCGGCGATCAAGTTGCGAGTCAACATGGCTTTTCTCCTTCGATCGAATCGAGTGCAAGGTTGCGGGAAGCGGGCACCCTGATCGGATACCCGCCCTTAGCTTGGCCCCCAACTTTGATGGAAATGTGGAGAAAATATGGAGTTCGCCTTATCTTCGCCCGCTGCCAGCCTCCGATCGGTTCGCTCAGCGCTTGCGGATATAAAGATCGGTAATCGTGCCTTCGATCATTTCCGCAGCGAAAGCGAAGGTTTCCGATAAGGTCGGGTGGGCGTGGACGGTCAGGCCGATGTCTTCGGCGTCGGCGCCCATTTCCAGAGCCAGTACGGCTTCGGCGATCAGCTCGCCGGCATGGGGACCGACGAAGCCCGCGCCGATCACCCGCTTGGTAGCCTTGTCGCACAGCAGCTTGGTGGCGCCTTCCTTGCGGCCGATGCCCAGCGCGCGCCCGCTGGCAGCCCAAGGGAACACGGCTTTTTCGTATTCGATGCCCTGGGCTTTGGCCTGGGTTTCGGTGACGCCCATCCAGGCGACTTCCGGATCGGTATAGGCCACCGACGGAATGGTCAGAGCCTGGAACGCCGAAGGATGACCGGCGATGACTTCGGCGGCGACCTTGGCTTCGTGGGTGGCCTTGTGAGCTAGCATGGGGTTGCCGACGATATCGCCGATGGCGTAAATATGCGGGACATTGGTTCGCTGGCGCTCGTCGACGGGGATGAAGCCCTTGGCATCGACCTGAACCCCGGCATTTTCCGCACCGATCAGAGCGCCGTTCGGGGTGCGGCCCACCGCGACCAGCACCCGGTCGAACAGCTCGGACTCGGGCGCGCCCTCCCCTTCGAAGAACACCTTGAGACCGGCAGCCTCCGGTTCGATCCGGGTGACACGGGTCTTGAGATAGATGTTCTCGTACTGCTTCTTGATGTGCTGGTACAGCGGGCGCACCAGATCGGCATCGCAGCCCGGGATCAGCTGGTCCATCAGTTCCACCACGGTGATGCTGGCACCCAAGGCGTGATACACCGTGGCCATTTCCAGGCCGATGATGCCGCCGCCGACGATCAGGAGACGCTTGGGCACTTCCTGCAGCGCCAGAGCGTCGGTGGAATCCATCAGGCGCGGATCGTCGTTGGGGAAACCCGGAATCTTCACCGCCCGCGAACCCGCGGCGATGATGGCGTGGTCGAAACTCACGGTAACCGGGCCTTCGGCCGTCTCTACGCTCAAGGTTCGGTCGCCGGCGAAACGGCCGGTGCCCTGCACCACCGTCACCTTGCGCTGCTTCGCCAGCGCATCGAGCCCGCCGGTCAGGGTCTTAACCACCTTGTCCTTGAAGCCGCGGATCTGGTCCAGATCGATTTCCGGGGCGCCGAAGCGGACGCCGAATTCGCTGGCTTCCTTGGCCTCGTGGATGATCTGCGCAGTATGCAGCAGAGCCTTGGAAGGGATGCAGCCCACGTTGAGGCAGACGCCGCCCAGGGTCGGGTAGCGCTCGATCAGGACCACCTGCTTGCCCAGATCCGCCGCGCGGAAAGCCGCGGTGTAACCGCCCGGCCCGCCGCCCAGTACCAGAACCTCGGCGTGAATCGTCTTGGGTTCAGCCATCGGAAATATCCTTCTTCTGTTAGAGCAGGACGCGCCGCATGTCGGCGAGCAGGCTGCTGACATAGGTGGCGAAGCGGACACCGTCGGCGCCGTCGACCACGCGGTGGTCGTAGGACAGAGACAAGGGCAACATCAACCGCGGGACGAACTGCCCGTCTTGGAACACCGGCCGCAGCTGAGCTTTGGAGACGCCCAGGATGGCGACCTCGGGGGCATTGATGATCGGCGTAAAGGCCGTGCCGCCGATCCCGCCTAAGCTCGATACGGTGAATGTGCCGCCCTGCAGATCGGCGGTGCGCAGCTTCTTGCTGCGCGCTTTGTCGCCGATGGCGGCGAGTTCGGCGGCGATGTCCCAGACCCCCTTAGCATCGGCATCGCGGATCACCGGCACCACCAGACCGTCTGGCGTGTCCACCGCGAACCCGATGTGGCAGTAGCTCTTCAGGATCAGTTCCTCGCCGTTGGGCGCGAGCGATGCGTTGAAGCGCGGGAAGGCTTTCAGGGCGGCGACCACGGCCTTGATGATGAACGGCAGCGGAGTCAGCTTGACGCCGCGCTTGGCGGACTCGGCCTTGAGTGCATTGCGGAAGGCTTCCAACTCGGTGATGTCGGCCTCGTCGTGCTGGGTGACGTGCGGGATCGTGAGCCAGGTCCGGTGGAGATTGGCCGCGGAGAGCTTCTGAATCCGCGACAGCGGCTGGCGTTCGATCTCCCCGAACTGCTCAAAATCGACTTCCGGCATCTCCGGCAAGGCGAAACCGCCTGTGCCCGCCCGTTCGGCTTGCGCTATGCGGCTCTTCACGAAGGCTTGAATATCGGCCTTCAGGATGCGGCCCTTGGGGCCGGTGCCGCGGACTTTCGCCACCTCGACGCCGAGTTCGCGAGCGAAGCGGCGGACGGCGGGGCTAGCATGGGCCGGCCCAGAACCTTCCTCGGCAACCGGAGTCGGCGCAGGAGGAGCGGATGACGGCGCGGGCGCGGCTGCGGCTGGCGCTTCGACCCGAGGAGCCGGAACAGGCTCGATCGGCACGGCGGCTGGCGCCGGTTCTGCGGGCTCGGCTACCGCTACGGGCGCGGGCGCGTCCGCGCCCTCATCCGCCCGCAACAGCAAGATCGGCGTCCCCATGCTGACCTTGGTGCCCACGCCTACATGCAGTTCAGCCACGATGCCGGCATAGGGCGAGGGGATTTCCATCGCCGCCTTATCGCTCTCCAGGGTGATCAGCGAGTCGTTCACCGCGATCTTGTCGCCCGGCTTAACCAGCACCTCGATGATTTCGACGTCCTTGAAGTCGCCGATATCGGGGACGACGACAGTTTGTTCTTGTGCCATTTCTTTTTATCCTCCTCAGCAGCCGACCGGATTGGCCTTGTCCGGGTCGATGTTCCAGCGGGCCATCGCGTCCGCCAGCTTGGATTTTTCGACTCCGCCTTCGTCGGCCAGGGACTTCAGTGCCGCGAACGCGATGTGGTAGCTATCCACCTCGAAAAATTGGCGCAGCGCCGAACGGCGGTCGCTGCGGCCGAAACCGTCGGTCCCTAGCACGGTGTAGCTCCGAGGCACGAACTCCCGGATCAGGTCCGGATAGGCTTTGACGTAGTCCGTTGCGGCGACGACCGGGCCCCGGGTCGGAGCCAAGCACTGCTCGACGTAGCTGGTTTTCTGCGGCTGGTCCGGGTGCAGCAGATTCCAGCGCGAAACCTCCGAACCGTCGCGGCGCAACTGGTTGAAGCTGGTGGCGCTCCAAATGCCGGCCTTGATGCCGTAATCCGCCTCCAGCAAGTCGGCGGCTTTCAGCACTTCGCGCAGGATCGTGCCGCTGCCGATCAGCTGTACGGCCTCGTTCTTGCCGGCATCGCGGAACTTGTACAGGCCCTTGACGATGCCGTCCTCCGAGCCCTCCGGCAGGGCGGGATGGCTGTAATTCTCGTTCATCACCGTGATGTAGTAGAAGACGTTCTCGCCTTCCTGGTACATCCGATGCAGGCCGTCGTGCACGATGATCGCCAACTCGTATGCGAAGGTCGGGTCGTAGGTGATGCAGTTGGGGATCGCCCCCATGATCAAGTGGCTGTGGCCATCCTGGTGCT
>JAQTYA010000039.1 GCA_028688525.1 Methylococcus sp.
TGTTGGAGCCAATTGGTTATATTCCGCCTGTCGAGGCCGAAGCCGCCTATTATCGTAGCGTTACCGAGTCCGCCATGGCCGCGTGACCCACAACAATTAGCCTCCGGAAAAGCCGGGGCGGTTCACCGGCCTTGCGCGGCTTTATGCGCAAGGTCCGGTTGAGCGCAGGGTTGGATGACTTGCGAGAAGCGCTTGCGCATACGAATTGCCTCCATAGACACAGTATCTGTAAGTTGTTGCGTTGTTGAGCCGACTACGTCATACCCGGAATGCCGGTAGAAGCTCTCAGCGTTGCGCGAAGCCTTCAGCTCCAACGCCTCAAGGCCGATTGCGCGGCAGCGCGATTCAATGCACTGGAGCAGGGCGTGGCCGATCCCGGAGCCAGAATGTTCGGGATGAACATAGAGTGCCTTAAGTTGCGCCTCCGACGGAAGTGCGACGCAAAAACCTATGATCGTGTTGTGATCAAAGACAGCGACGACGCATATCATCGAGTCTTGCGAGATAAGGTCGGACAGCCATTCTTGCCTCGCCGCGTCTGGAGGTGGCGACCAGGCAAACTTCACATCACTGGAATAATAGTCTGAGTTAATGGCATGAATCGCTGCAAAGTGGACGTTAACCATTTCGCGGGCATCGCTCTTCAGTGCTGCACGATAGGAAATATGAGAAGACGTCATTGAGTCGCCCAACTACAAATGTACACCCCAAGAGGCGTAAATTTCCGCTCCATCGAGGTGCCCAATAATTAATTGATTCTTGCCAACGCTCGTCACACAAGCTTCCCGCCATTTAGGGACGCCCCAAAGCGCAGACGAACTACACTTCGCTCCGCCCTCGATCCCATCCATAATCCCGTCTCGGTAATAAACCGGCTCTGCTTTATTCAGCCTCCCAGCCCTTCCCCCCGCGCCAGCTTTGGCAAGCTGCCATCCAAACCCATCGCATAGCGCATCACCAGCTTCTTGGCGGGCGTGACGCGTTCGGCGAGTCCTAGGCCGAGATTGCGAACGAAGCGCAGCGGCACGTTGGCGTTGCCGAAGGCGCGGTAGAAGAAGTCCATGGCGGTCATCATCAGCAGGTTGCTGTTGCGGCGCATGCTTTCGTATTCGCGCAGCACGGCGCTGGAGCCGACGTCGCGGCCGGCACGCTGGGCGTTGGCGAGCACTTCGGCGAGGGCTGCGGCGTCAAGCAGGCCGATGTTGACGCCTTGGCCCGCCAGGGGGTGGATGGTGTGGGCTGCGTCGCCTACCAGGACGGCACCCTCCTTGTAATAGCGCAGAGCGTGTTGGCGGCGGAGCGGGAAGAAGCCGCGGCTGGCGATAGCTTTGATTTCTCCGAGATCGCCGGGGAATTCGCGGCCCAGCTCGCTTAACAGAGCTTCGTCGGGAAGAGAGAGCAGCCATTTCACCCGCTCCGGCGCTTCGTACCAGACGAGGGAGGCGTTGCGTCCGTCGAGCGGCAGGAAGGCCTGTGGGCCGTGCGGTGTAAAGCGCTGCCAAGTGATGTCTTGCTGCGGATAAGCGGTTTCGACGGTGAGCACTAGGGCATGGTGCTCGTAGTCCCAGCTGCTGACGCCCATGCCAGCGGCCTGCCTCGCCTGTGACTGGCCGCCGTCGGCAGCGACCAGCAGCCGCGCTTCCACCATACGGCCGTCTTCCAGTTCGATGCGCGAGCCCTGCGAGCCGTAGTCGATCTTGCGGGTCTTGGCCGGGCAGAGGAAATCCACATCGGACAAACCCGGTAGGCGGTCGATCAGGGCGAGCTGGAGTACGCGATTTTCGACGATGTAGCCCAGCACTTCTTCATGGATGTCTTCGCTGGAGAACAGCAGGTCGCCGCGGTCTTCCCACACCCGCATGCGCCGGAACGGGCAGCAGCGGCGGGCGACGACCCCGGCCCAGGCGCCGACCGAGTTGAGGATGCTGACCGAGGCGATGCTCACCGCGGATACCCGCAGATCGTGCGGCCGCTCAGACGCGAACGCGGGAGGCAGCGCATTCTCGATCAGGGCGATGCGCAAGCCGGTGCCTTCCAGGGCGCAGGCCAGCGTGGCCCCCACCATCCCGCCGCCTACGATGGCGATATCGTATTGTTCAGACATTTGAATTTAACTCCCGCCGGTGGAATGCCGCTTCAGCGCTTGTGGTTGATACGATCGAACTCGGCGAGGAAGCCCTTGACCCGATCTTCGATCGCCGCTTTCGACTGATCCACCAGGGTGGCCTGATCCCCGGAGGTGGCGAGAATGAAATTGCTCTCCCATAGCAGGGCGTCGACGTGCTGGGGCACCTCCAGCGGGCTCTTCTCCTTCGAGCCGGCTTCCGGATACAGCTCGGACGACCAGTTCACGGCATGGGCATAGTGGGCCAAGCCCTGGACTTCTGCCGAAATGGCCGCGGGCTGGGCGCCGGCCGAGGTCGCCGCCAGTTCGACGACCAGCAGTAAACGGCCGGACATATGAGGCAGGAAATGGGTGTCGAACGCGTTCTTGGCGATCTGGAACGGAATCTTGCGCTCGGCCATCAGGGCGCCGATGTCGGCGTTGACGGCAGTGCAGATGGCCTTGACCGAGGGGTTATCGGCCTCTTCCACCGGGCAGTAAAAGATGATGCCCGGCCAACCTTTCAGGCGCTCCAGGTTGGTCTGCTTCATGTGCTCGAGAATCTGCTGTTTCACCGCCGGGGAGATCGACGCGGTGTTCGGCGAAAAGGTGTGGGGCAGCCCCGGCTCGGGCTCCGCTTGAGCGCCGCCCCAGCCGAACGCAAAGACTGCAGCGGCCGCGGCGAACTTCAGCCAAGATGCGCTTTTTTTCGACTCCATAGTCCGTACTTTCATACTCGATTCTCCTCTTTCGATTTGCTTGCGATGCGCCGAGACTCCTGCGGCCTCATGGTGCATCATGGTACTACCGCGCCGAAAATGTGCGAAATGGATGCGGCAGCCCCCACCCGGACATAGGTTTCGGTGTCCTGCCCGGAACGGCGGCTCCCGCTAAATTGAAAGGGTTCGCACACTGTTGCGCGGCAGAGCGGTATTTCCCGCTTGGCCGGCGCGATAGAATCTGAGCTTTACCGCCTCGAGAGAACCCACGGCATGGCTGCGGCTCCGGAAGCCTTCACTCCCACCACCGAACCAGGCCAAGTCCGCCTGCGCGAAATTCCATACAACTACACTTCGTTTTCCGACCGCGAGATCGTAATTCGTCTGCTCGGCGAGGACATGTGGCAGGTGCTGGAGGACTTGCGCGCCGAGCGCGTCACCGGCCGCTCGGCGCGCATGCTGTACGAAGTGCTCGGCGACATCTGGGCGGTGCAGCGCAATCCTTACCTCGAAGACGACCTGCTCGACAACAAGGGCCGGCGCCGGGCCTTGCTGGAAGCGCTGCGCCACCGCTTGCAGCAGATGGGTCAGCGCCGCACCGAGATCGAGACCGGCAGTCCTGAGCGCGCGGCCAAGGTCGCCCTGCTGATCCGGGCCGCACAACAGGCGGTCGACGCCTTCGAGGCGCAGTTCGAGCACACCCGCGAGCTGCGCCGGCGGGCGCTGACCCTCCTTTCCCGGCATACCCGGCGGGATAACATCTGCTTCGACGGCTACGCCCGTGTGACCCACGTCACCGACGCCACCGACTGGCGCGTGGAATACCCGTTCGTGGTGCTCTACCCCTGCAGCGAGGAGGAAGTCGGCCATCTGGTGCGCGATTGTATCGAGCTGGGTCTGACCCTCATTCCCCGCGGCGGCGGCACCGGCTACACCGGCGGTGCAGTGCCGCTGACGCCGCTGTCCGCCGTCATCAACACCGAGAAGCTGCTGGAATTGGGGGCAGTCGAGCGAGACGCCCAGCTGGCCGGCGTGGATCGGCCCTGCGCCACGATTTTCACCGGCGCCGGTGTGGTCACGCGGCGGGTGATGGACGTGGCGGAACAGGCCGGCCTGGTGTTCGCCTGCGATCCGACTTCCGCCGACGCCTCCTGCATCGGCGGCAACGTCGCCATGAACGCCGGCGGCAAGAAGGCGGTGCTATGGGGCACGGCGCTGGATAACCTGGCCTCCTGGCGCATGGTTACGCCGGACGGCAATTGGCTGGAAGTCGAGCGGCTGAACCATAACCTCGGCAAGATCCACGATCAGGACTCAGTGAAGTTCATCCTCAAGCGCTACGACGCCGACAGCCACAAACTCCTGAGCGAGGAAATTCTCGCCCTCCCCGGCCACCGCTTCCGTAAGACCGGTCTGGGCAAGGACGTGACCGACAAATTCCTCGGCGGCCTGCCCGGCATCCAGAAAGAAGGCTGCGACGGCATCATCACCTCGGCGCGCTGGATTCTGCACGAGATGCCGCAGCATACCCGCACCTTCTGCCTCGAGTTCTTCGGCCAAGTGCGGGAAGCCGTGCCGGCCATCGTCGAAATTCAGGACTATCTCGGCGCCCTGCCCAAGACCGGCGGAACCCGGGTCATGCTGGCGGGGCTGGAGCACCTGGACGAACGCTACGTCAAGGCCGTGGGTTATGCCACCAAAGCCCGCCGCCACGGCCGCCCTAAGATGGTGCTGTTCGGGGACATCGTCGGCGACGACGACGACGCGGTGGCCCAAGCCGCCTCCCAGGTCGTGCGGTTGTGCAATGCGCGGGGGGCGGAAGGCTTCATCGCCGTCAGCCCGGAGGCCCGCCGCAAGTTCTGGCTGGACCGCGCGCGCACCGCGGCGATCTCCAAGCACACCAACGCCTTCAAGATCAACGAGGACGTGGTGATCCCGTTGCCGCGCATGGGCGACTACTGCGACGGCATCGAACGCATCAACATCGAGCTGTCGCTGCGCAACAAGCTCAAGCTGTGCGACGCCCTTGCGGAATTCCTCGGCGGCGAGCTGCCGCTGCGCGCCTACGAGGAGGGCGTCGACAAGACCGAACTGATCGGCGAGCGGCGGGCGCTGGCGCTGGACGCCGTCGCCTCGGTGCGGGAACGCTGGCAATGGATACTGGACCACCTGGACCAGCCGCTGGAGCAGGCCGAGGCGCGGTTTGCCGATCTGGGCATCGAAGCCGGCGCGCTGACCAACCGCGCCGAGGAGCCGGCGCTGTTTCACCGGGTTCAGGACCATTCGGTGCGCGTCTCGTGGAAGAACGAACTGTTGCCGCGCCTCAAGAGTATCTTCGAGGGCGACAACTTCCGCCTGGTCGTCGAGCGGATCGAGACGGTGCATAAGGCGGTCCTGCGCGGCCGGGTCTTCGTCGCCCTGCACATGCACGCGGGGGACGGCAACGTACACACCAACCTGCCGGTCAACTCGGACCATTACGAGATGCTGCAGGAGGCCAACGCCGCCGTCGCCCGCATCATGGCGCTGGCGCGCTCGCTCGGGGGGGTGATCTCCGGCGAGCACGGCATCGGCATCACCAAGTACGAATTCCTGACGCCCGATGAAGTGGCGCCGTTCCATGCCTACAAGGCCCAGGTCGATCCCGAAGGCCGCTTCAACCAGGGCAAGCTGATGCCTGGCGCGGACCTCCGCGCCGCCTACACGCCGTCGTTCAGCCTGATGGGTTTCGAGTCGCTCATCATGCAGCAGAGCGATATCGGCGCCATCGCCGATTCGGTGAAGGACTGCCTGCGCTGCGGCAAATGCAAGCCGGTCTGCTCCACCCACGTACCTCAGGCCAACCTGCCGTACTCGCCGCGCAACAAGATCCTCGCCACCTCGCTCCTAATCGAAGCCTTTCTGTACGAGGAACAGACCCGCCGCGGCATCTCCATCACCCACTGGAAGGAGTTCGAGGACGTCGCCGACCACTGCACCGTCTGCCACAAGTGCTACAACCCCTGTCCGGTCGACATCGATTTCGGCTTGGTGTCGATGAACATGCGCAACCTGCTGCGCAAGATGGGCAAGCAGAGCTTCAATCCGGCCAAGAGCGCAGCGCTGGCCTTCCTCAACGTCACCCGCCCCAACGCCATCAAGGCCATGCGCACCAGCATGATCGAATGGGGCTACCGCGGCCAGCGCTTGGGTCATCTGCTGCTCAGACCCTGGGGCCACGCCCAGACCCGCCGCCCACCCGCTTCGCTGGGCAAACCGAAACTCGCCGAACAGGTAATCCATTTCATCAACAAGAAGATGCCGGGCCAGCTGCCCAGCAAGACCGCGCGCGCCTTGCTCGATATCGAGGACAACCAGGTCGTACCGGTGATCCGCGACCCGCGCAAGACCGCCGTGGATTCCGAAGCCGTGTTCTATTTCCCCGGCTGCGGCTCGGAGCGGCTGTTCTCGCAAGTGGGGCTCGCCACCCAGGCGATGCTATATGAAATCGGCGTACAGACCGTGCTCCCGCCCGGCTATCTGTGCTGCGGCTTCCCCCAGCGCGCCGCCGGCCAGTTCGACAAGGCCGAGAAGATCACCACCGACAACCGGGTACTGTTCCACCGTGTCGCTAACACCCTCAACTACCTAGACATCAAGACCGTGGTCGTGAGCTGCGGCACCTGCCTGGACCAGCTCGCTTCCTACGAATTCGACCGGATTTTCCCCGGCAGCCGGGTGATCGACATCCACGAATACCTTCTGGAAAAAGGCGTGAAACTCGAAGGCGTGAACGGCGCCCGCTACCTGTACCACGATCCCTGCCACAGCCCGATGAAACAGCAGGACCCGCTCCGGACCGTCAACGCCCTGATCGCCACCGCCGACGGCAGCCGGATCGCTAAATCCGAGCGCTGCTGCGGCGAATCCGGCACCCTCGCCATCGCCCGCCCGGACATCTCCACCCAGGTCCGCTTCCGCAAAGAGGCCGAACTGCGCAGCGATACGGCCAGGGCAAGGGCTGACGGCTTCGACGGCCCGGTCAAAGTACTGACCTCCTGCCCTTCCTGCCTCCAGGGGCTACAGCGCTACCGGGAGGATGTCGACAAGCTCGATGCCGAATACATCGTGGTAGAGCTTGCACGGCATGTACTAGGCGAGAACTGGATGAAGGATTATGTGGAGCGGGCGGCCAAGGGAGGAATCGAGCGGGTTTTGGTATAGGAACTGCGTATCCATGGCCCGTCTGCCTCCTCGTGCTCGCGCTTTGCTCATGTCCTTGGCCCGGCACGGCGGAGCAGTTGATGGCGTGAATCCGGCCCTATGCCGCTGCTGCTCGCAAGATGCGACGGCTTTGACGGAACGTGTACAGGCACCCTAACGTGCAAACCCGCTCTGGCTCAAGGCGGGAGCTGGGGCGGAGGTCCGGATCCCGGACCGTCCTCCCGGCGAGGCTCTGCCGGAGAACTGGTCTGCCGGGGCGAACGGTCGGCTCTCGGAGGCTTGCGCCGCACCGCTTGGGGCTTGGGCTCGCCGGGCGGCGGATCGAGCGCTATCGAGCCGGATTCCGAAGGCGCGCTGATCATGACTTTCTCGACGCTGCCGGGGCGGCTTGCGACGATGACGTAGTTGTATTCCGCTAACAAGCCCCGTAAGCGCGCCACGATATCTCCCTCCGCGTCGCGGGGGCCTTCCCCTCCGATATGTTGCAATCCCTGGATAGGAAACCCTTCCGCTGTCGCCAAAGCTTCGAGTTGGCCCCTAAGCGTGTCAGCGGCAGCCGCGGAACTCGGACAAATCGCACATAGAGCCGCGCCGACGAAGGCTATTGCAGGTATCGATCCCGGGAGCAAAGCCTTGGCTGGATAAAGGAGCGCGTTTCGCCGGGCGTGCCCGCTCCTAAGCGATATTCGGAACAATGCGCGCCCTCCGGGTCATAGGAAATCCAACCCGAACTTTGACGCCCGATCATATCCGCAAAATATCGGCTTTGTACCGCGGTTGACACTGGACGCCTCGCGGCATTCAGAGCATTTTGCCGCGACATACCGCGCAAAAACTACGTATGGCAGTCAAGTTTATAGCGGAAGGTACCGGCGGTAGACATCAAGATCGGTGCGAGGGGCGTCGCGAGGGTGATAACGACGATCGGGCCGCACAGCTCATGGGTTTCTGCCGGACAGCTTAAATTAACGGTGTTGCCCTTTTGCTCAGCCTCAGAAATCGGCCCGATTCCCCGAAATTGACAAGCTGCCGCAAGGCCTGCATGCTGCGGCGACTTGCCACCCCAGAAATCACCTATATTTCATAGAGTTGTAACACAACATAGGCGCAGAAAAGGAACCCGCATGAAAGCCAAAGACGCAATGGTTCGAAACGTGATCACCGTAAAAGCCGACGACGACGTAGGCAATGCGATCAAGCTGCTTGCCGAGCATGACATCAGTGCCTTGCCCGTGGTCGACGACGATGGAAAAGTCATCGGAATCATCAGCGAAGCGGACTTGATTCGGCGCGAAGAGATCGCCACCGAGAAGCATCGCCACTGGTGGCTGGAGGCGGTAACGCCCGCCTCGACCCTAGCCGAGGAGTTCGCCAAATCGCATGGAAGCCGAGTCGGCGAGATCATGTCGACCCATGTGGTCTCTGCGGCCGAAGACACACCGCTCGGAGAGGTCGCGACGCTGCTCGAGAAGCACCGCATCAAACGCTTGCCTATCCTCCGAGACGGCCGGCTCGTCGGCATCGTCAGCCGATCCAATATGATCCAGCTGCTTGCGTCGATACCGCCGCGCGCTCACGCGGAAGTGGATTCGGATCGCAACATCCGCGCGGAGTTGCTCAAACGGCTCGGTCAGCAGCCTTGGACGGATTTCGGAACTCGCAACGTGATCGTGAACGAAGGCGTAGTTCACTTATGGGGCCTGACTTACTCGGAAGAGGAGCATAAGGCCCTCATCGCCTTGGCGGAAAGCGTTCCCGGTGTCGTCCGCGTCGAAGACGAGATGATCCCCTCGTATTGACGCCATAACCGGACTCGACCTCTCGTCAGCCTCTTCGGATCCAACCCGCCTCCCCTACAACAACCTTAATTTCAAGGAGTATGCGACATGACGAATGAGGAGCAATCGATCGCTTCGGCATCATCCCAATCCAATCCCAGCGACATTCGAGTGGTATCCCGGCGCGACTTCCTTCTGGCGAGTACGGCGGCGACCGCCGGAATTTATTTGGCGGGCGGCGATGCGCTGGCCGAACCGTCAGAGAGCGGCAAGCCCACGCAGGCCGTCACCGACAAGGATCGGGAGTACATGCGCCAGGCCATACGCTTGATGCGGCAGGCCGGTGTGGTCGACAAGACCGGCGGTCCTTTCGGCGCAGTCATCGTCAAAGACGGGCAAGTTCTCGCCGCTACCGGCAACAGTGTGCTCAAGGACAAAGACCCTTCGGCTCATGCCGAAGTGAACGCGATCCGCCAGGCCTGCCGCAAGATCGGCAGCCACGATCTGTCCGGTGCGGTGCTCTACTCGAGCTGCGAGTTGTGTCCAATGTGCTACGCCACCGCTTATTGGGCGCGTATCGGCAAAGTGTTCTACGCCGCGTCGTGGGCCGACTACGACGACCTGTTCGACGATTTGGCGGAAAGCAAGGATATGGGGAAACCCTACCCCCAACGCCTGCTGGCGCCGCAGCAAATACTCCGGGAAGAAGGGCAGAAAGTTTGGCAGGAATTCCGGAAGCTGCCTGACGGCGCACGTTATTGATCGGCTGAACGTAGCCGCGTTGGCTGAGCGGAGTCGAAGCCAGTCGTTGCCAATGCGCTAGATATCACTCCCCGTAATCCACACCGCTATCGAATATCGCCTGCCAATTGGCGGCGTAGGCGCGGGCAAGCTCGGGCGCATTCCACAATACCAATACGTTCTCCGCATTTTCGCGGGCCGACTCGGCGTAATTGAAGCTGCCGGTCTCTACATGCCTGCCGTCTATCACCATGTATTTGTTGTGCTGTTTACGGAATGCGGACACGCTGCGCACCCTAACGCCCGCGCTTGCGAGAGCGTCCAGTGCAGGCCGGGCATTGCCGCTCCGGTCCTTGACCACGTTATCTTTATGGTCGACTAGCACGGCCACGTAGACACCGCGCTGCTTGGCGGCAATGAGGGCGTCTACCACGAACGAAGCGGTGAACGAATACGCCGCCAGACGGATCGATTGGCGGGCCGAACCGATAGCCTTTGTCACCAGCGCTTCGGCGGAGCCGTCCGGGGAAAAGCCGATGTCTACGCTTGCTGCCGCGGGTACGCTGACGATCGCCGCCGGCGGGGTAGTCTGAGCACAGGCCGCCAATCCCAGGATACAGCAGATGGATACCAGGAAATTTTTCATTTCGACGCGCTCAAGCTGGTAGGGGGAAACCCCCGCTTTAAACACACCCAACAGCCCTTTACACCGTGGCGCAGCAAGGGGCGCTCCATGGCGTAAGTCACCAGGCTCGCGAATGCAATCGAGGTGGCTACGCTGACGGCGAAATAGCTCCATTGCCACTGTGGATCGTCCATCGGAACGGGCGTATCCGCGCGCCACCAGCCGCGTTCCTTGATGAGGCGCGCTAGCAGTTGGTGCCAGATGTACAGGTTGTAGGACACGACGGACAGGAACAGCAGCGCGCGGTTTGCGACCAGCCGGCGCCAACCGCCGAAACCGTAGGCCGAGCCCAAGGTCAGGCTCACAAAGATGAGCGCCATCCAGGGCCGGTTGCGCGACTGCCAGATCGGGTAGCCGTGGGGCTCGCCTCGTACGATGTTGAGCCAATCGAACATCAGGAACAGCATCGCCAATGCGGCCGCTCCGATGAGGGTGAAGGCCGCCCGATGGGACCACGGCGCGGGCGGCCGAGCCCGCAGCCGAACCGCGAGGTAGGCCGTCAGCATGCCGCCGGCGAACAAGTCGAGGAAGGCCGGCAATTGCGAGTTCAGGGATTCAAACCTGCCGAAATCGAGCGTACCAGCCCAGCCGCGGAAAAGCATTCCCGCGCCCACCAAGCCGGCGAACGACAGCCAAGGCCTCATCCGGAAGCCCTGGGCGATCAGGGGAAACAGCAGGTAGAACTGGATCTCCACGCCCAGCGACCAGAACACGCCGTCTATGGAGTTTTTGGTATCGGGGAACAAATTGTGGACGAAGGCGAGGTGCATCAGCACATCCATGACTTGGCCGCGCGTCGCGCTGGTGGGATAAAGCTCCGGGCAGACGAGCAGGATCAAGGCGATGGCCAGCCAGTAGGAAGGCAGGATTTTAATGGCTCGGCGGTAGGCGTAGTGGCTCAATGCCGGCAGCGGCTTAGACTCGGCTGCGGCCTTGGCATGCGGGTAAAACAGGCAGAACGCGCTCAGAAAGAAGAACAGCTCTACGCCCAAGGCTCCGGCGACGGCGACGAACTCCAGCGAGTGCCCGCCTCCTGGCAGCGGCAGTCGCCACCAGGAAAGCTGCCAAAAGTGAAACAGCATAACCAGTAAAATAGCCAGACCTCGGAGTCCGTCGACGACATCGACGTGGGCCGTTTGGGTAGAACTCAAGGTATTGCTCCTTTGTTGATGCGGGCTGGCTTCGACTCCCTTCGACTTCGCTCAGGGCCGGCCGCTCAGCCAGCGTGATTATTCCTCTCAGCCAACGGCTTGGCCGAACGGCATTGCCCTTAGCGGGGCCGGGTTAGCCTGAATGAGACGGCGAGATAGCCTGCCGCCGCCGTCGCGAATCCGGCTAGGACGTAAAGCCAGTGCGACGGCCCCGCGCCGAATACGTGAGCGCTCGCGCTTGCGGCGAGGGGCGTGGGACTGGGAAGGTACGGCGCGCTCGCGATTCTTGCGCCTGCAGGCGGGCGGTCTATTTTTTCCAGAGAGAGATCGTCGAAATACGCCGCGCCGCGATTGGTTTGCCCAAAATGGCCCAGCCCTACGGTGAGCGTTACGCTGGCCGTATCGCCGGTGGCAAAATAGAAATCCAGCGGATGCCAGCCGTCGGCATCCGCCACCGACTCGCTGGTGTCCATGGCGCCGTCGAGCCCGATCACCGCCGCCGCCTTGCCCGGCGCGCCGGGCAAGGCCTTGGCGGCAGCATGCCAGCGGTAATAGGCATGCGGCTCGACCGGCACGGTGTAGGCGAGCCGCGCGTGATTATCCGATACGCTGCGTATGACCAGGAAGTGCTGACCCTGCGCGCCGCCTGCGCTTTCTACCGCAGCTGCGGAAACCTGAGGCAGCCAGGCGATCAGCCTCCAACCGGAAGGAATCGCGCCAGCTTGCTCGAATGACTCCGTGAAAACCGGCCCGGAACCCTGCGTCGTCTGAGACGATAGCAAGCCGCTTACCGCAAACCAGACCCCGCCTGCAATTTTCCAACGATTCAAACCGCCTCCCCAATCCGCAACCATCGAGCGCTGTAGTCAATACGCCCTGCGTCCGTGAAAATAGCCAAACTACGCCAATAAATCCATGCCGAGCCGTCTGCCAAGGAACCCATGAGGCCCTACCGAAACACCCTGGCCCTGGCCGCGCTGTGCGCGCTGCAAGGCTGCACGGTAACCCATCCGGTTCAGACCGCAGACAAAAGCCACCCGCCGCAATCGGACCCGAAAACTGCCGTCGCCGACCGCGAATCCGCGCAGTCCGCCCAGCCCGAACCGGCTTCCGCATCGGATCGGCATTTGGACGACGAGATCGCAGCTTACGGCGCGGCCCGCGCCGATGCCGTGCTGAAACCCGCTACAAAGGCGCCGCAGGCGGATCATAGCTACGACGAAGCCCTGCTCGCCTACGGCAAAGAGCGCGGCGCCGTCCTGCAGGATGCGTTTTTCAAGGGCCGCTACGACCGTTCCCGCGCGCGTTCGCCCGAAAATCTGGAAAGCTGGCGCTCGCAGCCGGATATCGCCAATCCCGGTGCGGACCTCGCCAACTTCCCGAACAGCGCATTCACGCTGCCGGAAGGGCGGGCCTATGTGGAAATCGCGCCGTTCGCCTATTACGGCAGCGCGGAAGGCCAGCCGGCCCAGTACAACACCGAATTCCTGCTGCGCTACGGCTTGACCGACGACGTGGAGCTCAGGTTGTTCGGCAACGGCCTGAGCTGGCAGGGCGGCGCGAAACCGGAATGGGGCTTCTCGCCGCTCGCCTTCGACACCAAGATCCAGCTCTGGCTGGAAAAACAGGATTATTTTCTCCCAGCAGCGGGCTTCGAAGCCTATCTCCAGACGCCGTGGCTGAGCAGTTCGTCCGTTTTCAACCAAGGCACCCAGCCGTCTTTCACCTTCAATTTCGACCAGTCCCTGCCGTTCGAAATCGATCTTGAGTACAACTTCGGCGCCACCCGGACGCAGAACGTCAACCAGGACAACGTGTGGGAACTCAGCATCCAATGGGCCTTGCAGCGCGACCTATTCGATAAGGATTTCGCCGTCTTCGTTCACGGTTACCATAACAACATGTCGCTGCCGCGCGGCTCGACCACGGCGGCACAGGGGACGCTGGCCGAGAACAAGCAGAACGCAATCGGCGCAGGCTTCATCTGGACGCTGGACAACCGTCTCTCGATTTGGGGGCAAACGAGCGGGGGAACCACCCGGTTCACCTCGTCGATCATCAGCTTCATGGGATTCGCCGCGGCTTTCTGAGGCCGGACACTGAACGAGATCAACGAAATGCGTAAATTCTGCATCTGCGCTGGGCTACTGCTGGCGATGCCGGCATGGCCGGCGGAACCCAGTGCTGGCCAGACGGCGACCGCCGCCGAAAGTCTGGGCGTGCAAAGAAAGCGGCTGATCGAGGAAGGCTTGCAGCTCACGCCGGCCGAGGCCCGTGGATTCTGGCCGGTATACGACCGCTTCGGCCAAGACCTGGAGGCGTGGTACCGGAAAGAAGCCGATCTGGCCGCCGAGTTCGGCGAGAATTACGAAGCTATGCCGGACGATGCGGCGCGGGGTCTGCTGGAGCGGATGCTGGCCCTGGAGGAGGAAAGGCTGCGCCTGACGAAATCCTATCTGCCGCACTTCGGCAGGGTATTGCCGCCGAAGAAAGTGGTGCGCTTCTATCAGCTCGACGCCCGAATCCGGGCGGCTGTCAGCGCCAGCGAAACGGCCGCGCTACCTTTGAGCCAATAAGCCGGTCAATACCTATCCAGCAATTCTACCCAATGCCGCACCGGCAACTCGGTGCCGGACGCTAGATGAGCCAGACAGCCGATGTTGGCCGTGGCGATGACGTCGGGCTCGCCGGCTTCCAAACTTCTTAGCTTGTCGTCCCGCAGCCCGGACGACAGCGCGGGCTGCAGTAGGGAATAGGTGCCGGCGGAGCCGCAGCAGATGGCGGCATCCGCCACCGGCGTCAGTTCGAACCCCAGGCCTTGCAGTATCGTTTCGACGATCCCGTTCAAGCGCTGGCCGTGCTGCAAGGTGCAGGGAGAATGGAAGGCGATCCGCCGGACTGGAACGGGCGCCAGCGAACGCCAGTCCTCGGCGGCGACGATTTCGCTCAGGTCGCGTGCCAGAGCGGAAACCCGGGCGGCTTTTTCGGCGTAGGCCGGATCGTGGCGCAACAGCTCACCGTACTCTTTCACCGTCACGCCGCAGCCGCTTGCCGTGATGACGATGGCCTCGGCGCCGGCTTCGATGGCGGGCCACCAGGCATCGATATTGCGCCGCATGAATTCCAGTCCTTCCCCGTGCTCGCCGAGATGGTAGCTCAAAGCGCCGCAGCAGCCGCTTTCCTGCACTCGGACCATCGAGATCCCTAAGCGGTCCAGCACCCGCGCTGCGGCGGCGTCGATGGACGGCGCCCATATGGGCTGGACACAGCCGCCCAAGGACAACACGATGCGCGCATGCCGGACCGGCGGCCAGAGCGGCGCCTCCGCGGCGATGGGCAGCCTGCGCCGCAAGGCCGGCGGCAACAGCGGACGCAGCCGGCGGGCCAGGCCAACCCAGGGCGCCAGCCTCGCGGAATAAGGCAGGATCATCCGCAACAGCTTGCGTTTGGCCCTATCGAAAATCCGCCTAGGCGCCCGTTCCTCTATGACGCCGCGGGCGATGTCGGCGAGCCTGCCGTAGCGTACACCGGAGGGGCAAGCCGTCTCGCAGGCCTGGCAGCTCAGGCAGCGGTCGAGATGGCTTCGCGTGCGCTCCGTCGCCGTCCCGCCTTCCAGCATCGACTTGATGAGGTAAATACGGCCCCGCGGGCCGTCGCGTTCGTCGCCGAGCAAGCGATAGGTCGGACAGGCAGCGGTGCAGAAACCGCAATGGACGCAAGCGCGGAGGATCGCCTCGGCCTCCTGCCCTTCCGGCGTGCCGAGGAAACTTTCGGACATGCGGGTCAGCATTTAGAACGCCTCCTGCCACAGGCCCCGATTCAGAATTTCCGCCGGATCGAACGCCGCTTTTAGCCGCCGGTGCAGCGCTGCGAGCGGGGGTGGCAACGGATCGAGGCGCACCGCGGCGGAATTCTCGGTTCTAAACAAGCGGGCATGGCCACCCGCAGAGCGGGCGGTTGCGAATACCGCAGACGGATCGGCCTCAGCCCCGCGCAGCCAGCGCTGGGCGCCTCCCCAGTCGATGAGCCATGCGCCGGGCAGTTCACCGAGTCGAGCCGCCGGAGGCACCGACAGCCGCCACAAATCGTCATCGGCGGTAGAGAAAAAGCCGTGGGTCTGCTCGCGCAATCCGCTCCAGAAGGCACCGGCTACTTCCTGAACGTCGCCGCCGATACGCCTGGCGGCGGCGGAAACCGCCTGCTCCGGTCCGGCCAGGCGCAGGTATAGCCGCCCGTCCCAGGCCATACCAGTTACAGGCAGACCGCTGCGGCCCCAGCGGATCATCCTTTCGCGGCCTTCCGCGAACGAGCATTCGAAACACAGTGTCGTCTCGCACTCGGGTTTGGGCAGCACCTTCACCGAGATTTCCAGCAGCAATCCCAGCGTGCCGAGCGCGCCGGACATCAGCCTGGAAACGTCGAACCCCGCAACGTTCTTCATGACCTGGCCACCGAACGCCAGCATCTCCCCCCGCCCGTTGACGATGCGGCAGCCCAGCACCGCATCCCGCACGCTGCCGGCCCAGGGCCGGCGCGGTCCTGACAATCCGCAGGCCACGGTCCCGCCCCAGGTTGCGCCGGGGCCGAAATGCGGCGGCTCGAAGCCCAGCATCTGGCCGGACTCCGCCAACACGGCTTCGATCTCGGCGAGCGGCGTGCCGCTGCGGGCGGTGAGCACCAGTTCGGTGGGCTCGTAATGGACGATGCCGGTGTGAGCCAGGGTCGACAATGCCCTGCCCTCGCCCGATCCCGCGTAGAAACGTTTGCTGCCACCGCCTTGAATCCGCAATGGCTCGCCGCGGGCGCAGGCTTCCGACACCTGCCCCGCCAGATATTCCGAGTCGTCCTGGCTACGCATAGCGGATATCAGAACCGCTCCAATTCGGGATGGCGGAGCCGCCCGCCGTGCACGTGCACCTGGCCGAATTCAGCGCAGCGCGCCAGCGTCGGGACGGCCTTGCCGGGATTGAGCAGACCCTTGGCGTCGAAAGCCGCCTTCAGCGCGTAGAACTGCCGCAGCTCCGGCACGCCGAACTGGATGCACATCGGATTGAGCTTCTCGATGCCCACCCCGTGCTCGCCGGTCACCGTGCCGCCGACCTCGACGCAGAGGGTGAGAATTTCCTCGCCCAGCGCCTCGGCGCGCTCCAGTTCGCCGGGATGGGAAGCATCGTAGAGAATCAGGGGATGCAGGTTTCCATCACCGGCATGGAAGACGTTGCCCACGGCCAGGCCGTACCGGTCCGACAATTCGCCGATCCGCCCCAGCACCTCCGCCAGCCGCCTCCTGGGAATCGTGCCGTCGATGCAGTAGTAATCCGCTGCGATCCGCCCGACCGCCGGGAAGGCCGCCTTGCGTCCGGCCCAGAATTTCCGGCGCTCGGCTTCATCGCGGGATTCGCGCACTTCCGCAGCTCCGTGTGTCGCCAGTACAGCCCGCGCCTTGGCGATCTCCGCCTCGACCTGCTCGGCCATGCCGTCCGACTCGCATAGCACGACGGCTGCCGCCTCCACCGGATAGCCAGCGTGGACGAAAGCCTCCGTCGCACGGAGCGTAAGGTTGTCCATCATCTCCAGCCCGGCCGGCAGTAGGCCCGCGCCGATCAAGCCGGCCACGGCCTCCCCCGCCGCCTCGACGCTGTCGAACGCCGCCAGCAGAGTCCGGGCCGTCTCCGGCAGCGGCAGCAGTTTGACCGCCACCTCGACGATTACCCCGAGCAGGCCTTCCGATCCGTTGGCCACGGCGAGCAGATCGTAGCCCGGTCCGTCCAGCCCCAGCGAGCCCAGCGTCAGCAGCTCCCCTTCGATGGTCAGCAGGGTGACTTGCAGCACGTTGTGCACCGTCAAACCGTACTTCAGGCAATGCACTCCGCCGGAATTCTCCGCTACGTTGCCGCCGATGGTGCAGGCGACTTGGGACGAGGGATCGGGAGCGTAATACAAGCCGAACGGTGCCGCCGCCTCGGAAATAGCGAGGTTACGGACACCGGGCTGCACGCGGGCTATGCGGTTGGCGGGATCGATTTCGAGAATACGGTTGAATTTGGCCAGGCTCAGCAGCACGCCGTTGGCCACCGGCGAGGCGCCGCCGGACAATCCGGTGCCGGCGCCCCGGGCCACGACAGGCACCTCGTGTTCATGGCTTAAGCGCAGCACCATCCGGACCTGTTCGATGGTATCCGGCAGCACCGCGAGCCAGGGCAGAACGGTATAGGCGGAGAGCGCGTCGCATTCGAAGGGCTTGAGGTCTTCCGGTTCGCTCAGGATCGCGGCCTCGGGTAGAAAGCTGCGCAGCTCGCGCAGAAACTCCGTGCGGCCCGCTCCGCGCCGTTCCATTGGCGGGTCGCTCATTCAGGTGTCCGGTGCAGGCCGGTTTCTTCAGGCGGCTCGCGCTCCGCCAGCAGAAACAGCCGGTGCAGCAAAACTCCGGTGATGAAACCTCCGAGATGCCCCCACCAGGCCACGTCGGCATAAGGCGCATGGGCGCCGAAGCCGCTGGTTGCCTTGTACAGCTGGAAGATCACCCATCCTCCGAGAAAGGCGATCGCCGGCACGGTGACGAACAGCGGCAGGAAGAACACCCAGATCACCAGCCTGGCGTAAGGGTAGAGGAAGAAATATGCCCCCATGATCCCGGCGATGGCGCCGGAAGCACCGACCGTAGGCACCGTCGACTGCGGGCTGAAATAGACCTGCAGCCCCGCGGCGACGACGCCGCAGAACAGATAAAAGAATAGAAATCTTATTTTTCCCATCCGGTCTTCGATGTTGTCTCCGAAGATCCAAAGCAGCCACATATTGCCGACCAGATGGAACCAGCTCCCGTGTAGGAACATGCTGGTGAGGAATGGGCTGTACACATCGGACGGAAATCCCACGGCCTGGGCCCATTCGGGAAAACCGTAGCGGGCCGGCACCAGGCCGTGCAGGGCGAGCAGCGCCTGCAAGGCACGCGGCGGCAGCCACTGCGTATAGAGATGAACCGCCAGGCACACCGCCATTAAACTCCAGGTCACCCAGGGCGTGTGGCGGCAGGGAACGGTGTCGCGATAGGGAATCACGACGCAGGCCTCGCGACAGCGGGAAAACGCCGGAAATTCGCCAGCACATCCACGGCACCGAGCGCCGCCAACCCCACCGCTCCGATCTGCGGCACAAAAACCAAGGCGATATACGGGGGGAGCCAGCCGGCCCAGCCGATCCCGCGCTGTTCCACCACGCCGTGAACCACGGCCAGCCCCTGGAACGCATACATCATGATCGCCACCAGCAGGAAGTGCATCTGCAGCGCCGGATGCCAGTAATGCGCTGCGGCAACCAGGGCGATGGCCACCGCCAAAGCCAGGCGCGGCAGACGCAATTGCTGGAATTCCGGCCCGAACTGGTCCGGGTTGTAGACCAGCGACTGCCACCAGCGCGCCAGCAGCAGCGTCAGAAAGGCGCTGGCGCCGACCAGGAAGGCGATCAAACCATTCATCAGCACCAGCGTGCCGTTCTCCTCGAAACCTTCGACCGTCGCCCCCTTGACGCCCCGCACCGCATGCTGCAGCCAGGCTTTCCAGAACACCGCAGCATCGCCTGAAATCAGCTCGATTGCGATGGCGCCCGACATGCAAACCGCGCCGATGACCAGCAGTACTTGGCCCTGCCCTCCGCCCCGACGCAGCAGCTCCGCGGAAGCTAGCGCCAGCGGCCACAGCAGTCCCAGCAGCGGAAACTCCAACCCCGGCCGCGGCGGTATCAAAACGGCGCACACGGCGACCGGCACCGCTGCCGCCAAAACCACGGCGGCCCCCTTGGCCGCGCCATCGCGCAAGCCCACTAGGCAGACGGCCGCAGCGCTGAATAATGCGGCGGGGAGAAAGTAAAGCGACAGCATGCCCAGCAGACTCGCGATGAGGAAGGCAGACCCCGTCCCCCGCATGATGAGCTCGGCAAAATCCCGCATGATTTCACGCATACTTAAGACCTCCGTTTCGTTGTTATGCGGCTAAGTTAACTTAGCCGCGGCGCAATAAAAACCCCGGCAGGGTTGGAGGGTCCAGGAGCGTAGCGCCACCGTTCGAATTTTGTCAGACTGTACCGGGCAAAGAGGTACGGACATGGCTACCATCACTTTTGATACACATAAATTCATTCGAAAACTGACCGATGCAGGGATGCCAACAGAGCAAGCCGAACCCGCTACCAAGGGAAATATTCAGAATCTTGAGCACAGGATCGATACGCTGGAGTATCGCCTGACCATCAAACTCGGTGCGTTCATCATGCTGGCAACAGGCATCCTCATCGCGGTCATCAGACTGTAGCCGCCTACAGCGCTAGGGCATCCAACCCAGCAAGTAAGACGCCGTCATGCCGTTCAACCCGAAGGAACGAGAGCTCGACATGCAGAATTCCATCGAATCGGAAGATCCAAAATCCGAATCCGGCCGCCGTAAATTCCTGAAGAAAGGCTTGGTGCTGACCGGCGCCGCCTTGGCCGGCACGGCCAAAGCCGACCCGCCGCCGCCGTGGATGACCCGGCCCGGCGCGCCGCTTTCCAACTACGGCCAGCCCTCGCCGCACGAACGCGCCGTCATCCGCTGGGTCGCGGCCAATACCGATGCGCCGGGGAACGGGATTTCCTGGACGCCGCTAGAACGGCTGGAAGGCATCGTGACCCCCAGCGGCCTGCATTTCGAGCGCCATCACAACGGCGTGCCGCAGATCGATCCCGCCTTCCACCGGCTGACGGTGCACGGGCTGGTCGGCAAGGCCTTGAGTTTCGGCATCGACGAGCTGCTGCGCTACCCGATGGCATCGCGTTTGTGCTTCATCGAATGCGGCGGCAACAGCAATGCCTGCTGGCACCAGGAACCGATGCAGGCTCCCGCGGGCAACATCCACGGTCTGGCCTCGTGCAGCGAGTGGACCGGGGTGCCGCTGGCCACCGTGCTGGACGAATGCGGCCTGCAGCCGAACGCCAAATGGCTGATCGCGGAAGGCGCGGACGCCGCGGCGATGAACGTGAGCATCCCGCTGGACAAGGCGCTGGGCGACGCTCTGCTCGCCCTCTACCAAAACGGCGAACGCCTGCGGCCGGAGAACGGCTACCCGCTGCGGCTTATCCTGCCCGGCTGGGAAGGCGTCACCAACGTCAAATGGCTGCACCGCTTGCAGCTCGCCGAGCAGCCCGCAATGGCGCGCAACGAGACCGCCAAGTACACCGAGCTGTTGCCCTCCGGCCAGGCCCGGCAGTTCAGTTTCGTCATGGAAGCCAAGTCGCTGATTACCCGCCCCTCCGGCGGCCAGACTTTGCCCGGCCCCGGCCTGCACCAGATCTCCGGCCTGGCCTGGAGCGGACGCGGCGCGATCCGGCAGGTGGAAGTTTCGACCGACGGCGGCAAGACCTGGCGCGACGCGGCCTTGGATGCGCCGGTGCTGCCCAAGTGCTTCACCCGCTTCCGTCTGCCCTGGCGCTGGGACGGCTCTCCTGCCGTACTCAAGAGCCGGGCCACCGACGAGACCGGCTACACGCAGCCCGAACGCCAAACCCTGATCGCCGAGCGCGGCCGCCAAGGCTATTTCCATTACAACGCAATCGTCGCCTGGGCCGTCGCCGCCGAGGGGAGCGTCAGCCATGTCTATGCGTGACCTGACCCTCGCCCTGCTTCTCACCGTAGCCAACGCTCCGGCACAGGCCGCTCCCGAAGGCCCGCGCCTGGGCCAGCCGCTGGAGCCGGCCGCGATCTCCGCCCAAGACATCACCGTCTTCCCCGACGGCACCGGACTCCCGCCCGGTCAAGGCACGGCGGCCGAAGGCAAGGCCGTTTACGACGCCAAATGCGCCGCCTGTCACGGCCCGAACGGCGCCGGCGGCAGCGCCGAGGAATTGGCCGGCGGCAAGAATGCGCTGACCAGCGCCGAACCGGACAAGACCATCGGCACCTATTGGCCTTACGCCAGCACGGTGTTCGACTTCATCCGCCGCTCCATGCCGCTGGACGCCCCGCGCTCACTGAGCAACGGCGAGGCCTACGCCGTCACGGCCTACCTGCTCCACGCCAACGGTATCATCGGCGAACGCGATCCAATCAACGCCTCGACGCTGCCGAAAATCCGCATGCCCAACGCCGCCGGCTTCGTCTGGGCCTACCCCGAACGGCAACCCCGCTGATCTCTACCGGACCCATCGACCCATGCAGTTCCCCGAAGACCAATCCCCCCGCGACCGCGAATCCATGGCCACTCACGCCGGCTTGGTCCGGCAGTGGCTGGATGCCAATATCCTCGAGCTCGGCCGGCAAACGCGGCTGTCCTATCTGCCGCCGCTCATGGTGTATCTGGCCGCCGGAATCTCCGGGCTCACCGGCATCGTCGGCACCTTCTTCGTCAAGGAATACTTAGGTCTGTCCGCCGAATTCCTTGCTGCCCTCGGCTTCTGGGCCATGCTGCCCTGGGCCATGAAGATGCCTATGGGTCATCTGGTCGACCTGCTGTGGCAGCATAAAGGCCGCCTGATCTATCTCGGCGCAGGCCTAGTCGCCTTGAGCCTCCTGATCATGATCGGACTGCTGGCCAGGCCGGAAGCGATGCGCGAAATCATGTCGGCGGAAGCTTGGTACGTACTGTCCGTCCTCCTCGCCCCCATGGGCTACGTCATCCAAGACACGGTCGCCGACGCCATGACCGTGGAGGCCGTTCCGCGCATCGACGCTGAAGGCAATCCCGTCCCGGACGAACAACTCAAGCTCGCGCATACCACCATGCAGACCCTGGGCCGCGTCGCTATCATCAGCGGCACTCTGCTGGTCGCCGCAGTCAACGTGCTCATGTTCAGCGGCGTGGAGAGCATGAGCCTGGAACAGAAGAAGGAAATCTACCTTGAAATCTACCGGCTGGCCCTGATCATCCCCGCCGTTTCGATCGGCGGCGTGTGGCTGGCCGGAATGCTGAAGCGGCGTGCAGCGCACCGGCTAGCCGCGCAGGGTTTCGAAATGGACGCCATCGAGCGGGTCCAGAGCGTCCACACGGAAATGCCCGAAGTGAACTGGTGGATACTCGGCGGCAGCCTCGCCTTCCTCGCATTCTCGGTCGTCATGGGCCTGGCCGATTTTAAATTCAGCGCCGAGATCGTCTTCGCCGGTTCGATGGGCATCGTGCTGTTCCTGATGCGGCAACTCACCGAAGACTTATCTCCCGACGCTCGGCGAGAGCTCCTAGGCACCGCCGCCGTTATCTTCGTATTCCGCGCCATCCCCAGCAGCGGCGCCGGATCGAGCTGGTGGATGATCGACGAACTCGGCTTCGACCAGCAGTTCCTGTCCAAGCTGTCCCTGCTCGCCAGCGCCCTCGCCTTGTTCGGCATGTTCATCTTCCGCCGCTTCATGGCCGAACGCTCGGTGGTCTACGTCTTCGGCGCGCTCACCATCGCCGGCACCGTGCTTTACCTGCCGAACATCGCCATGTTCTACGGCTTCCACCACTGGACCGCCGAACTTACCCACGGCCTCATCGACGCCCGCGCCATCGCCCTGATCGACACCGCATTGGAATCCCCGCTCGGCCAAATCGCCATGATCCCCATGCTGACCTGGATCGCCCGCTCGGCGCCCGCCTCGCTCAAAGCCACTTATTTCGCGGTCATGGCCGCATTCACCAACCTGGCCCTGTCGCTATCGCAACTCGGCACCAAATACCTAAACCAAATTTTCACAGTCACCCGCGAAGTCAAGGACAGCGCGACAGGCGCCATCAAGATACCCGCCGACTATAGCCAGCTCGGCGAACTCTACATCACCGTCGCTCTGCTTGGATTGATTCTGCCTATGACTACAATTTACCTGGTACATCGCTATGCCATCCGGCTAGCGCGGCAGCAAGCTGCGGATTAATGAATCTCTGTTTAAAAGCTTGCAGCCCAGAATATTTCCGTATTATTTACTCCCTCCGTGAAAAATAGACCTGAAATGAGCGAAACCATGCAGCAAACCCCGGCGCATGAACGCCATAATTCAGATCTTCTGGCCGTATTGCCTATAGGCGCGAAGCGGATAATTGAGGTGGGTTGCAGTAGCGGCGCTTTGGGGCGAGAGTATAAAAAAATAAATCCTCGGTGCCATTACACTGGCATTGAAATCGATCCAGAACAGGCCGCACTAGATGCCATGTCGCTACAGTATGTATTAAGAGCCGTTCCGGCGTAACCTCCCCAGAACTATTCGACACATAACGCGCCGATATCGATGCAGACATAATGATACTGACAAACACGATCAAGAATATATTTCGGTCTCGCCCTGCCGCACACGCCCCAAATCATCGCCCTAAAATAAGCATATTGATACCAGCTTACAACCACGAACGGTTCATTGAAGATACAATAACTAGCATTTGGGAGCAAGAGTATGAAAACCTGGAGATCGTCGCCATTGACGACGTTTCTTCAGACGGCACTTTCCAAATCCTGGAAAGTCTTTCCTCTCAATCCCCAATTCCGATGGTGGCATCAATAAATGACAGCAATCGGGGGCCGGCGTATACGTTCAACCGGGCGGCGTCCATGGCAAGCGGTGAATTGTTTGTTCTTTTTTCTTCGGACGATATGCTCGCCAGCAACAGATTCGAACGACAAGTTTCGATATTAACTCGAGACTTATCAGTTCAAATTTTGTACGGAAATGGCTACGGATTAGACAACGAATCCGGACGGATCGTCTGCGCAACACATACGCCGGAGACCATAGAACTGCTACAAAAATCTCCAGCCGATATCTACGACCAGATCATCAAGCACCAGCGCACCATTTTCATGCATACTGCTTTAATACGACGAAGTTTATTTGAGGCTGTTGGCGGCTGCGATGAAGCCATGCTCGCCGAAGACTGGAGCTTGAATATACGAATATTCAATTATCTTGCCAATCATCCAGAATACAAGCACGTTGTCAGCAATGACCATGTATTCTACTACCGTCTCCATCCCGACCAAAATTTCCGCAATGAGGAGCGCCAGATTGAATCAAAATGGCGCATCGTCGAGCGATACACACCGGAACCTTTCAAATTTGAAGCTAGCAACAACATAATACTTAGCCATCTCAACAGAGAATGGTGCATACTTAGCGATAATGACCGAGCCCGTCAACTTTTGAGACTGGCGAGATTCCATGCCTCACTAAATCAATGGTCATCGGCTTTATCGCTGTGTCACGATATCATTTCTCTCGACGCAGGTAACGAGGAGGCGTGCCAGCTTAGCAGGATTGCACATGCGGAAATACTGAATGCAAATATGAACGCCAACAACGCAGTAGCTGCTGAAAACATCAGTTCCTGCAATCACGTATAGGCGACACTGTCTCGGGACAATGTAAACATGCATATCAATATAGCCCATATAGGTAGCGACGAGTGGTTCAATTATAAATCGGACATCATATATGGATTATTCCATTCGCTTAATCGAATAGGTCACCAAACCACAATAACGCACAACAAAATAGAGAAAGGCAAAACAAATATTATAATCGGGGCGGACTGGCTGACTCAGGCCAGCAGCACAAGAACATTTCTTTCCCTGCGCGCAGATTACTTCATTTACGAAATCGAAGCATTCACGGGCACGTCGATAAATCATCGGGATGGCGTCAATATGCAGAACTATTCTGACATCATATCCGGCGCCATAGGGGTCATCACGCCTTATCAATATAATGTCCGATCCTATAGCCTGACGGGCTTCGGCGAGAAAATATTCTACGCACCCTGGGGTCATTACGACGAAATCGTCGACAACAATATTTTGCGCCATGGCTCGATGGAATACGATGGAATATTCTACGGCATGCCGAAAGGCGAACGCGCCACAACGATCGCCCGCATCAAAGAACGATTAAAGGACAGATTTACCATATTAGACCGCAGCTCTCCGCATTTGATCAGAGCCTATTGTCTCAGTAAATCCAAGTACGCGCTGTCGATTTCTTACGGCGTAGCCGAGTATTTTGTCAACCCTTTTCGGATTCAATTTCTTCTGTCCAATGGGATTCCCGTCATTTCAAATAACAAAGAGGACGCGGACGGCTATTTGCGATCCGCGTTTACTGTCGAAACTGACGCCTTATGCGAGCGATTATTGGAATCGCCACCACCTCAACCGGAAGTTTTAGAAAAGTCGAGAATGGTATTATTGAAGGACGGTCTT
>JAQTYA010000167.1 GCA_028688525.1 Methylococcus sp.
GGACATCCGGCCTCCATCCGTTTCTGCGACAAAATCGGCTTGAGCTATGTCTCGTGCTCCGCGCCGCGCGTGCCCGTAGCCCGGCTGGCGGCGGCGCACGCCGCGCTGATGAACGGGGATTGAGGCGGGAGGCGGCGGTTTGCCATCCCCCAACCTCGCTCGTATACTTCGGCGCTTGCTCGTCAACTGGCCGAATCGAGGACTGCGCCGTGGAAAAGCCTTATATCCTGCACATGTTTACGCCGGAAAAGAATCTGAGCCCGTTCGATGCGAACATGGCGCTCGATGCCGGCTGGTTGTCGCTAGTGCCTTATACGAATCTGGAGCCGGGTGAAATCACCGCGATGGTGCAGGACGCAATCTTCTCACGGAGCCTGTCGGGCGTGAAGCGTACGGCGGTCTTCATCGGCGGGCGCGATGTTTATACCGCCATGAACATGCTGCGCACCGCCCAGAAATCAATGGTACCGCCGTTCGAGATTTCCGCCTTCGCCGATCCTAGCGGGGCCTTCACCACTGCCGCCGCGATGGTAGCCATGGCCGAGGGCGAGCTGCAGAAGCATCACCAATCCGGTCTGGAAGGCAAATCGGTGCTGGCTCTCGGCGGCACCGGCCCTGTCGGTCAGATTGCCGCGGTGCTGGCTGCTCGTGCCGGCGCCAAGGTCAAGATCATCGGCCGCCAGCTGGAAAAGGCCCAAAAAGTGGCGGAGCAGTGCAATTCCGAATTCGGCGAAGGCCAGACCTCAATCGAGGGTGATGCCGACGCCAACAAGGGCGACTTGCTGAAGACCGCCGACGTCGTGTTCGCCACCGCCGCCGCCGGCGTTCAAGTGCTGAGCGCCGAGCTGTTGGCGGCCTCGCCTCAGCTCAAGGTGGCCGCCGACGTCAACGCCGTGCCTCCGTCCGGTATCGCGGGGCTCGGTCCCCATCACAAGGGGACTCCGATCGAGGGCTCGCCGAGCGGAGCCACCGGCATCGGCGCGCTGGCTATCGGCAATGTCAAATACCAGGCCCAGCACCGCCTGCTGCTGCGCATGCGCAATACCGACAAGCCGGTGTACCTGGCGTTCAACGAAGCTTTCGAGATCGCGCGCGAAGTCGTGCGCGGCGGCTAAGTCTAGATTCATACCCGCGCTCGGAGAGCGACAGCATCCGGCGCGGCCAACCTATCATTTTTCGATCTTTTCCGAGACCCAAGACGAATGGAAAAACGCGCCGTCCTTCACATGTTCGACCCCATGCCGCACGTCAGCCCTTTCGACATCAACATGGCGATCGATGCCGGCTTCGAGGTCATCGTGCCGTACAGCAACGTCAAGGCGGAGGAAGTGCACGGCCTAGTCCAGGACGCCATCTTCTCGCGCGGCCCGGCAGGCGTTAAACGTACCGGTATCTTCATCGGCGGCCGCGATCTGGGCGTCGCTCTCAATATGCTGGAAACCGCCAAGGGCGCGATGGTCCCCCCGTTCGAGGTTTCCGTCCTGGCCGATCCCAGCGGCGGTTTCACCACGGCCGCGGCGTTAGTAGCGCTGGTCGAGAAGCAGCTGAAGCTGAAGCATGGTGCGGAGCTTGCCGGTCAGCGCGCGGTCGTGTTCGGTGGAACCGGCCCGGTCGGCATCGCCACTGGCGTGATCGCCTCTCTGGCCGGGGCGGACGTCACCCTGGTCGATCCGTTCAACGTCGAGACCGCGCAGGCTAAGGCCGATGAATACAACCAGCGCTGCGGTGCCCGTCTGCACGGCACGTTTGCCGGTTCCGAAGCCGACAAAGCCCGCTTGCTATCGAACGCCGACCTCGTGTTCTGCACTGCCAAGGCCGGCGTCGAGGTGTTGAACGCCTCGGTGCTGGCCGATGCGCGCCAGCTCAAGGTCGCGGGCGACGTAAACGCGGTGCCGCCGCTGGGCATCGAGGGAATCAAGCTGAAGCACAACGGCGAGGCCCTGATCCATGCGACCAACAGTCCCGGCGCAGTAGGCATCGGAGCTCTGGCCGTCGGCAACGTCAAATACCAGCTGCAGAACCGCCTGCTCGCTTTGCTGTTGGAATCGGAACGCCCGGAATATTTCGACTTTCGGGCCGCGTTCGAACGGGCGCGCGAAATCGCCTGACCGCCGAAGCTTCCGAAATACGAAAAACCCTGCCGCGAAAGCAGGGTTTTTCGTTTGCGGCCCGCTTATCGGGTATTGAGCCAGCGCCCCATCGCCAGCCCGCCGAGCAGGCAAGCGGCGAATACCCAGACCCCTTGGTCTGCCGTGACTAAGGAGACGACCGCCGGCCCAGGGCAGTAACCGGACAAGCCCCATCCGATGCCGAAAATCGCGGCGCCCCCTATCAGTCGCACATCGACGTACTTCCGGGTAGGAAGATCGAAGCCGTTTCCCCAAACCGGGGCTCCCCGTTTGAAGACATGGGGGAATAGGGTAAATGTCATCCCCACTGCGCCTCCCATCACCAGCATCAGGCTGGGATCCCAACTGCCGGCGAGATCCAGAAACCCGATGATCTTTTCCGGCTGAGTCATCCCCGCCAGCCCCAGGCCCAGCGCGAAAACTGCGCCGCAGACGAAAGCACTCAAGAGATGCATCCGGTTCAGCCTCCGCTCAATCGATTGAAAAGGAAGACCGTCGCTGCGCCTGTACTCATGAAAGTCAGCGTCGCTACGAGCGAGCGCAAGGAACGCCGGCCCAGTCCGCAGACTCCGTGCCCGCTGGTGCAGCCGTTGCTGATCTGCGCGCCCAGACCGACCAGAAATCCGCCCAAACCCAGAACCCAATAGGGGCGATGGGCGGTTCCGAACGCACCCGGATAGATCGCCAGCAGCAGCAAGCCAGCGGCGACCAGACCCAACACGAAAGCCAGCCGCCAGCTCCTATCGCCGGAAGCGGTTGCCATCAGCCCCGACAGCAGATTGCTGATACCCGCCAGCCGGCCGTTGAAGTACAAGAGGCCGGTGGCGGCTAAGCCGATCAAGGTGCCGCCGCCCAAGGGCATCATGAAGGTTTGAGCATCCATAATTTCTTTTTTGTCAACAAAATTGAAATAACACCTGTCAAAGCGATATCACTATATTCAGATACAGCATTAGACGCAAAGAGTGTTTTCGACTGTGCTTATATTCGAATGTCATTATGATTTGAATATATCCGTTGGCTCATTTCCCTTCGGCGGCGAAGTTCGATTATCTTAAGTCCACTCAGCGATCGACGGAGGGCCGAAGTCATGAACAAGGCTTGGTGGTATGTCGTCTTATCCGCGGTATTGATCGTCGTTTTGGTACGGCAGTTTGGCCATTTGACGGTCAACTTTCCCCTCAAATCCGTCTTCGGCGGCGTAAAGCCACCGGCCGAGGAAGTCTTGCGCCAGCGGCTCCATTTGCCCCCGGGGTTCAACATTGCGATCTATGCCGCCGATTTACCCGGCGCAAGGATGCTGCGTTTCACCAAAACCGGCGACTTGCTTCTCAGCCAGCCGCAGGCCGGAGCCGTAGTACTGCTGGAAAAGGATGCCAATGGCGATGGCCGCGCCGATGGCAGGCGGCAGTTGCTGGCCGGACTGAACCGTCCCCATGGCCTCGATCTCCGGGACGGCTGGCTCTACGTGGCAGAAACCTATGGGGTCGTCCGTGTCCGCTACGACGCCGCTCAGCGCGAGACCTCCGGCGCACTGGAGAGCGTCGTCAGCGGCATTCCCGGCGGTGGCAACCACTGGAGCCGTACGCTCAAATTCGGCCCCGATGGCGGGATGTATGTATCGGTAGGGTCTAGTTGCAACGTTTGCATCGAAGACCACCCCCTTCGCGCGACCTTGTTGCGTTTCGAACCGGACGGCACTGGCAGGCAGGTTTATGCCGCAGGTCTGCGCAATACGGTTGGATTCGATTGGCGCCCTGGTACACATGAACTATACGGTACCGACAACGGCCGCGATCTACTTGGCGATGATTTCCCGCCCTGTGAGCTCAACCGCATCGAAAAAAACGGTTTCTACGGCTGGCCTTACGCCAACGGCAAGCGTATAGCCGACCCGGATTACGGCAAAGGACACGAAGCCGATGTTCAGAGAAGCATCCCACCCGCATACGAATTCAAGGCGCATGTCGCCCCGTTAGGTCTGATTTTCCTGAAGGGCGTGAAACTGCCTCAGGACTACCGTGGCGCGGCGATTACTGCTTTGCATGGCTCTTGGAACCGAACGAAGAAACAGGGGTATGCCGTGGTTTCCCTGCATTTCGATTTTCATGGACGGATCACCGAGAGGCCTTTCGTCAACGGATTCAATCTGGAAGAGGATGTCATCGGCCGGCCGGTGGATGTAGCTGAAGGGCCGGACGGCGCGATCTACATATCGGACGACTACGCCGGCGCCGTCTACCGAGTCAGCTACGATCTTCAGACCGATAAATACCCCAACTGACTTGACTCCGAGTTCTCAAGGGAGTTTAATAATGAGCTCGCGTAGGCCAGGTAGCTCAGTTGGTAGAGCAGGGG
The DNA here is from genome assembly GCA_028688525.1 of Methylococcus sp. Classification (GTDB taxonomy): domain Bacteria; phylum Pseudomonadota; class Gammaproteobacteria; order Methylococcales; family Methylococcaceae; genus Methylococcus. The sequence goes on from JAQTYA010000167.1 coordinate 4,488, forward strand.
ATTGAAAATCCCCGTGTCGGCGGTTCGATTCCGTCCCTGGCCACCAAAAAGCCTTTCTAATTCATGCGGTTAAAGCCTCTTTGCCGCAACTCCGCGATCCCTCGCTAGATTCAGCGTGACCAGATCGTGACTTGAACCCATCAAGCACAGCCACAGCGGCACGGACGTTTTCCGGTGCAAGATGCGCGTACTTTTCGGTCATCTTGACCGTTGAGTGACCCAGCAAATCCCTCACCTCGGCCAACGGCACCCCAGCAGATACCAACCAAGCTGCACAGGTATGCCGTAAATCGTGGATACGGAAATCCGTAATGCCAGCCCGACGACAAGCCGTCATAAAGCTTCGGCGAACCGATCCGATCCTTTCTCCGGCTTCATCGCAAAATACCCAAAGACTTCCGGGGCAATGTTGCACACGAAATCGGAGCCGATTGATAAACGCCTGCCGTGCAGTTTGATTAAGCGGCACGGAACGACGTTTGGCCGTCTTGGTGTGCTCGGCTTCAAGGAAAATCAAACCTGCCTTGAGGTCGACGCGATTCCATTCCAGCCCCAATAGTTCACCGGAACGGCAACCCGTGTTCAGGGCCAAGCGGATGAAATCGCCCAAGTGAGCCGCTTTCGGTTCAGCCTCAGCCGCCCGAATTACAGCTTCAGCTTCGGCCCGGCTGATCCAACGTACCCGCCCTTCCGGTTCCTTAAGCTTGCGTCCTTTCACCGGGTTAGGTATCTGCCAATCCCATTCCAGATTGGCATAATTAATGGCCACCGAAAAAAGGGCTAACTCTCGGTTAATTGTCGACGGACTGACGCCTTCAGATTTCCGAGCCGCGATATAAGCACGAATATCACCCGGCTGAATCAACCCTAGCTCTCTACCCTGAAACGTCCGGCGCAAATGCCGGGTACGCATCCGGTCTTTGTCATGACTGCGCTTGTCCCTTGTCGCCTTGAGATAAGCCACCATGAGTTCATCGAATGTCCGAGTCGGCTGGTCTTGCCATTGCTTCTGCCGGAAGGATTCTACTTTCCACTTGGCCTCGAGCGCGCAAGCTTCCCGGTGGTCGGGCGTCCCAGTAGAGCATCTAACTCTTTTGCCGCTTGCGTCGGTGTACGACGCCCACCAAATGGGACTATCTTTTCGTTTGTAAGGCATGTGATGTTCTCCTTTAGCACATGCCCCGCGCAGGGCTGATTATGCGGGGTCTGGATTTGACCTGCCACCCAAGCCTGAATGGA
>JAQTYA010000040.1 GCA_028688525.1 Methylococcus sp.
CCGCCCGCCGTGCCGGCACGAAGCCGAACAAGACGCCGATGACGGCCGAGAACCCAAACGCCAAAAGGTTGATCCCCGGATTGAACAGAAAAGGCATGTGCATCAGCGATGACAGGCCAAGACAGGTCGCGAAGGCCAGCACGATGCCGACCAACCCGCCCAAGCATGAGAGCACCACCGCTTCGATCAGAAATTGCAGCAGCACTTCGTGTTCCAGGGCGCCGATGGCGAGGCGGATACCGATTTCCCGCGTCCGCTCAGTCACCGAAACCAGCATGATGTTCATGATACCGATGCCGCCCACCAAGAGACTTACCGCGGCCACCGCACCGAGCAGAGCGGTCATCGTGCCGATGGTGCCGGAGAGCGTCTCCGCGATCTGCTTGGTATCCATGATGTTGAAGTTGTCGTTCTCGTTCTCTGCCAGCTTGCGGCGTTCGCGCAGCAGCGAGTGAATCTGCGACATAACCGCCTGGGTATTGGCACCGTCTTTCAGCGAAATCATGAGGGTGGAAATATCCAGGCTCCCCGTCAGCCGGCGCTGCACGGTATTGATCGGTATGAGCACCGTGTCGTCCTGGTCCGTGCCCATCGCGCCCTGTCCTTTGGCGGCGAGGAGGCCAATCACTTGGCAGGCGAAAGTCTTGACGCGGATTTCGTCGCCCAAAGGATTGCGGCTGCCGAATAATTCCTTCCTGACCGTGGCGCCGATGATGCAAACGGCCTTGCCGGCGCGTTCCTCGTCGTCGAGAAACGCCCGGCCGGCGGCCAGCTTCCAGTTGCCCGCGAGGAGATAGCCGTTGGCGGTACCGTTGACAGTGGTCGACCAGTTGTTGTTGCCGGCAATCAGCGTCACCGGACTGCCGACCACTGCCACAACTTCCCGTAAGCCGCCGATCTGTGTCCGGATCGCCTCGACATCGGCCTTCTTGAAGTTGGGAGCCCCCGCGCTCGTGCTCCCCGGTCCCAGCCTCTGGCCCGGAAGCACCATCAATAGATTGCTGCCGAGGCTGGAAATCTGATCGGAAACCATCTGCGTTGCGCCCTGGCCCAGCGTCACCATGGTCACCACCGCAGCAACCCCGATGACGATGCCGAGAACCGTGAGGAAGGACCGCATCAGGTTGCGGCGAATCGCGCGCAGTGCGAGCAGCAGGACATTCAGGAACATGCGGCATCTCCTTTGATTTCGTCTTTGGCCACCAGACCATCGACGAAATGGACGGTGCGTCGGGCATAAGCCGCCATGTCCGGTTCGTGGGTCACCATGAGGATGGTGATACCCTGCTTCTGGTTCAGCGCCACCAGCAATTCCATGATTTCGTGGCTGCGCTGGGTATCCAAGTTGCCGGTTGGTTCGTCAGCTAGTAGCACCGCCGGGTGGGTCACGATGGCGCGGGCAATAGCGACGCGTTGTTGCTGCCCGCCGGAAAGCTCGGCCGGAGTATGCGATTCCCAGTCCGCCAGCCCTACGCGGGCGAGCGCCTTCCGCGCCGCCGCGTGCCGGGCAGCAGCCTCTTTGCCGCGATAAAGCAGTGGCAACTCGACGTTTTCCAGCGCCGAGGTGCGGGATAGGAGGTTGAAGCCCTGAAAGACGAAGCCTAAGCAGTGTCGGCGCAGCAGCGCTCGCTGGTTGCGGTCGAGCCGCTCAACGTGAATGCCGCGAAACAGGTACTCGCCTGTGCTAGGCGTATCCAGGCAGCCGAGAATGTTCATCGCCGTCGACTTGCCGGAGCCGCTCGGCCCCATGACGGCGACGAACTCGCCGGCGGCGACGCGGAGGTCGATGCTGCGCAGGGCTTGGAAGGCGGCTTGCCCCTCGCCATAAGTCTTGGTGATGCCGCGCAGTTCGATCAGCAGCGAAGCCTCCGCCGAACTCATGGCTTTGCCTCCTGATACTCGGTGATCACGGCCATGCCCGGTTTTATGTCGCCGCCCACGATTTCGGTCCATCGGCCGTCGCTGACGCCGGTTTTGACCGGGACGGCTTTGGGCCGTTGGTTGTCGAGCACCCAAATCTGCGGGGCACCGGACGTGGTCGTGCCGTTCCGCTTTTTCGGCTCGGCCGGGGGACGCGGCAGAAGACGGCTGACGAAACCGCCGGTCCGTTTCGGCTCGCTGGCCTCTGGCGGCGTGAAGCGCAACGCAGCATTCGGCACCAGCAGCACGTTTTCGCGCTTGGCGGTGACGATGGACGCCGTTGCGGTCATGCCCGGTCGCAGGGCCAGATCGTCGTTACGGACCTTAAGCACGGTCTTGTAGGTCACCACGTTATCGTTGATCGTCGAGCCGAGACCGACACGCTGTATGCTGGCCGGAAAGTTGCGTCCAGGCCACGCCGAAACGGTGAAGGTGGCGGGCTGTCCGACGCTCACGTTGCCGACATCGGCCTCGTCTACCTTAACCTGCAATTCCATTTGGGTGAGGTCTTCCGCCAGCGTGAACAGCACTGGGATAGTCATTGCGGAAACTAAAGTCTGCCCAGGCTCGATCTTCCTCGCCAAGACCACACCATTGATGGGAGATCGAATAGTTCCTTTGGCGAGATTGGTTTCGTCGGTCTTCAGGGTAGCTTGCGCCTGGACCACCGTGGCCCTGGCATTAGCTTCGTTGGCGATGGCCCGTTGCAGGTTGGCTTCGGCCGTCTCCAGTTCGGTCTTCGCCGGCACCTTGCCATGGGAGGTCTCCGCCACGTGACGCATCCGCGACAGCGCCGCCTTAGCCTCAGCCAGCGTGGCTCGGTTCTGGGCCACCGAGGCTTCCGCCGCCGTCAGTGAGGCCTTCGAGCGGATGACGGAGTCGCGCAGCTTTGCGAGATCAAGCCGGGCCAGCAATTGGCCTTTCGTTACCCGGTCATTTTCCTGGACCAGTACCTCCGCCATGGTGCCGGACATCTCGCTGCCGACATCTACCGAGGTCGTCGGCTCGAGGGTACCGCTGGCCGAGACTGTGACCACCAAGTCGGCGATCACCGCTTCTTCGGTGAGATACTGGCCGCCGGCTTCGGGTCCGCCGGGTATGAGCAGCCGGGCGAGCAGCAGCAAAGCCAAAGCAACAGGAGCCAGCCGCCACCAGTGCCTACTCCGGCGTTTGGGGGCGGTGTCGAGGATGGCTTGCAGGTCGTCCGGCGAATTTTTGGGCTGGTGTTTCATGAAGGTGTCCGATGCGTTGTATGCGCTATATTGGAAGAGACGGAGGTGCCGGCGGTTTCCTCCCAGCCACCGCCCAGCGCTTTGTAAAGCGAGATCAGGCTGGTCCGCAGCTCCGCTTCTGCGAGCGCCAGATTGTCCTCGGCGGTCAGCCGGGTGCGCTCGGTGATTAACACGTCCTCGAAGTCGGCGACTCCGGCTTCATAGCGCTGGCGCGACAGCTGCGCGGCGTTCTGCGCGGCTCCGGCCGCTATGCGCCGGGCATCGACTCGTTCATGGCCGGCGGCGTAGGATTTCAGTGCATTTTCAACCTCTTCCAGGGCGGTCAACATGCTGTTTCTGTAGGAGATGAGCGCCTGTTCCTGCACCGCGCTCTGGATGTCCACTGCCGTGCGCAGGCGGCCAGCGTCGAAGATGGTTGTCGCCAAGCTGGCGCCCACCGTCTGAATCGCAGCGGTAATCCCGGACGATGCGAAGGTATACCAGTTGAGGGAAGCGCTCAGATTCAGGCTGGGAAAACGCTTTGCCAGCTTCTGTCCAACCCGAGCGGTCTCGGCGGCCAGCGTGCGTTCGGCCGCGATCACGTCGGGGCGCTGACGCAATACGTCGGAGGGAATGCCCGTGGCGAGGGTGGCGGGCAAGGGCGGCAAATCTCTGGGCTCGGCCAATTGGTGGTGCAGATCGCCCGGATTGCGGCCCAGCAAGACTGCAAGCCTGTTTTCCGCCTTTCGCTGGCCGACCTCCAGGTCGGGAATGCCGGCGCGGGTCTGCTCACGGTTGGTTCGGGCCTGCTCGACATCGATTTCCGTCGTCAAGCCGGCCTGGTAGCGCCATTCGGTAATTTGCAGGGTATCGCTTTGGGTCGCCAGGTTGTCCCGGGCGATGGTCAGCCGGCGCTGATAGGATCGGACCTCGACATAGTTTCGTGCTACCTCGGCGGCCAAACTGACCCGAGTGTTGTTCAGACGCGCCTCAGTCGCGTCCTGATCGGCGGTCGCGGCTTCAATGCCGCGCCGGATACCGCCGAAAATATCGACTTCCCAACTCGCGTCGAACCCGGTGTTATATTCCGTGCCTTGGACCGATGAGCCGATGCCTCCGGACCCGATGCCGGCCCCGATGTCGGTGCGGGAGGACTGGTTTCCGGTACCCCATCCGCCAATCTCACGCTGTGTAATGTCGCCGGTAGCCTTCAATGTGGGATATAGATTGGCTTCGGCCTGTTCCCGGCTGAAGCGGGCCTGCCGAAGGCGAGCCTCCGCAAGGTGGAGATCGAGGTTGCCTACCAAAGCTGCGTCGATCAGCTTGTCCAGTTGCGAATCGCCCAATTGCCGCCACCAATGGGAAATCCGGGCGCCGGCTACTAAGGCGTTTGGGCTTGCTGCCGTATCGTCCGACCAGTGGGATGGCGGGGTGAGCGCCGGCTTTTGATAATCCGGCCCGACCTCGGGAAAAAGCCCCGCACAGCCGGCCAGCAGGGTCACGATCAATCCGAGCGGTACAAAACGCATCGGGGAGGTAGTCTTGGGTACGGGGCCATGTCGATTCATGGTCCCATTGTGGGAGAACCCCGTGTGAAACAGGGTTAGGCAGCGGTAAATCTTTGTAAAGATGTCGCTCGGTTTTGAACTTACGAGGGCTTCTTTTCAGGGGGTTGCGATAGGTTTCTTGGAAGGTTCTTCGGCAAGATCAGATTGACTCGGAGACCGCCGGACGGTCGGTTACAGGCGTTGATCGAACCGCCGTGGGCCGCGACGGCCCGGTGCGCAATGGCTAACCCCAATCCATAACCCGAAGGGTCGTCGGCACCCCGAAAAAACGGTTCGAAGATGGACTCCAACTGAGCTTCGGGCACACCGGGTCCTTGGTCCGTGACCGCTAACCCTAAATGGCGTTCGTCCGCGGCGGGCGCGAGTTCAACCATTACAGTGCTGCCTGGCGGCGTGTGCTTTATGGCATTACGAACTATGTTTTCGATAGCCCGGTAGATCAATTCGGCATGGCCCCGGACGGGGATCTCCGACGCGTCTAATCCTGTGCATTGGACAGAAACGTCCTTGGCAGCCGCCTCGAAGCGGGCATCCGTCAGGATGGCGTCGAGCAGTTCGCCGAGATCGAAGTCCCGAGGCCTTGCACCGAGGACTCCGGCCTCCAGCCGGGACAGAGTCAACACCTCACCCACCAGATCGTCCAAACGTCCCGCCTCGCGCTCGATGCGGTCGAAGCTGGCGTTCGCCTCCTCGGGTTGCTGCCGGGCTAGACCGATGGCTGCGTGTAAACGAGCCAGAGGCGAGCGCAATTCGTGGGAAACGTCGTGAAGAAGTCGCCGTTGCGCGTCCATCAGGGTACCGATCCGATCGGCCATGTCATCGAAAGCCCGGCCGAGATCCGCCAGTTCGTCCCGCCGCCGTCCCATGGCTGGGCCCGCTCGCACGGCCAATTGGCCTTCCGCCAAGGCACCAAATGCCGATCGAAGATGACGGATAGGCTTGGACAGATACCAGGCGAGCCCGGCGCTAAACATCACACTGGTGAGAAAGGCCGCTACGATGGGTACGAGCGGGCCTCCCGGAGGTTCTTTATGAGTCGCGTGGGATGGGGTCGCGTCCGCGCTGACCGCCGTCTCTTGGGTGTCCGGCGATTGCCAGCGGACTTCGACCCACATGCCGAGGCCGGCAGTGAGCTGAGCCAGCCAGAGTGCGAAGAAAAACTTCCAGAATAGTCGTCCCATCGGCTTACTCCCGGACAAAGAGATAGCCCCGGCCCCGCACAGTCTGAATCCAGGACTCGCCGTCCGGCATGGGGCCTAGCTTCTGGCGGATACTGCTCAGATGCACATCGATACTGCGGTCGAAGCGGGCCAATGGCCGCCCCAAACCGTTCTGGGACAATTCTGCCTTGTCGACCACCCGGCCGGCATGGCGGGCCAAGACTTCCAGCAGGTTGAATTCGGTACTGGTCAGGTCCAAAGGTTTCCCTGCCCAGAGCGCGGTGCGCTTGTGCGGGTGCAGGGTCAACGGACCGACTTCCAGCGTGGCCGGAACCTCGTTGGTACCTTGGGTACGACGCAGAATGGCACGGATGCGGGCGGTCAGCTCCCTCGGGGTGCAGGGTTTGGGCACGTAGTCGTCGGCGCCGAGTTCGAGGCCGAAGATGCGGTCGAGATCATCGCCCTTGGCCGTCAGCATCAGCACCGGCAGTCGACTTTCTAAGCGTATGCGGGTTAGCGCCTCAATGCCGCCCATGCCTGGCATCATCACATCGAGCACGACGATATCGTAGCGACCAGACAGAGCCTCGGCCACGCCACTTTCCCCATTGGGCACCGCCAGCACTTGGAAGCCTTCCCTCCGCAGATACTCCGCCAGCATTCCGGCGAGTTCCACGTCGTCGTCAACCAGCAGCACGTTCATCGTTCGGAATTCCTCGTCATGGTGGCCCGATGATAGCCAAGCCACGCCAGAGGAATAGACGGCGCTGGCCATTTTTACCCACATTTACATTCCGCTAACCCCTTGCCGAAATCGCCTTTCCGTAGCTGGAAAAGGACTGCTCACATGGCTTCAGGAGCCGAAATCGAAGGCATGGCTCAAATCCCCAGCATTCGGGCGCACGCCCGGCAGCGGTTCGAGGCCGAAGCGGCGGGTGATGAATTTGATAATCGAGGTCGTGTCATACATCGTGTGGTCGACATGTCCGCGCTTGGCGAAGGGGGATACGACGATTGCCGGGATGCGGACGCCGGGGCCCCAGCGGTCGCCTTTGGGCGGAGCGGCGTGGTCCCAGAATCCGCCGTTTTCGTCGTAGGTCACGATCACCGCCGTCAAAGGCCAGAGCGGGCTGGCCTGTATCTTCCGGACCAGCTCGGCGATATGGGCGTCGCCTGAGAGGACGTCGGCATAGCCGGCATGTTCGTTCAGTTTGCCCTGCGGCTTGTAGAAGCTGACCTGGGGCAGGGTGCCGGCCTCGATCGCGGCCAGGAAATCGGTGCCGTCTTTCAGGTGCTCGGCCCGCTCCAGCGTGCCCGGCGCGTAGCTGGCGAAATAGTTGAAAGGCTGGTGGTGGGCCTGGAAGTTGGGTGAGCCCTCTCCCTTGCCGTAGATCACCTGGTGCGGATGCGTGTCTCGCATGCCTTCTTCGACGGCGGCGTTCCACGCGCCCGCATACCAAGCCCAGGACACGCCTTTGGCGTTCAGGGTGTCGCCGATAGTCTTGAAAGACTGCGGCGGCAGCGGATGTTTTGAGACATCGGCCAGGCGGCGGTCGCCGCCGGCGGCGGGCGGGATGCCGCTGGGCTGGTAGGGCGGCTGTTCGTTGAGCACGGCGTAGCCATCTGGCGTGATGCGCGAGGCGGTGTAGGCGGCCGGTCCCCGCAGCGCGCTGGTTGGCGAATCGGGCGCGCGGCGCAAATGACCGGAGGCGTCCAGATGAGCGATCCGCTCCGCCGGCGGATCCGGAAATACCGGGGTGCAGGCGCAGACCAGCCAGAAATGGTTGAGGAAGGAGCCGCCGAAAGCGCCCATGAAGAAATTGTCGGCCAAGGTGAATTCCTTGGCGATTTCCCACATCGGCAATTTCGATCCGTCGTAATAGCCCATGGTGAGCCCTCCCGCATCGGAGACGGCGGCGAAGCGGTTCATCTTTCCGCCGTTGATCTGTTCCTGGTTTTGGTAAAAGGCATGCACCAAGTCCCGCGTTTTCTGCGACAGTGCTATGCCGATGGGCTGGGCGTCCAGCCGGAACGGGCCGTTCGGCAGCCGGGCCGGAAAGGCCGGGTCGGGATTCGCGCTGCCGCTGAGCCATATCGGCGGCAGATAAGGTAGGACCGAACCGCCGTGATCGACCTGCCGCTGGGCTTCCTCGCTGGCTTGACCGATGCCGTTGGCGCCCGGGAACAGGCCGTACAGGTTGTCGAAGCTGCGGTTCTCGGCATAGATGACGACGATGTGCTCGATCTTGCTCAGCGGGTCGTCCGTAGGCGAGCCGGGCTTGGACTGTTGCGCACCGGAGCTGCAGCTGCTCAGTAGAGCGCCGATGAGGCAGGCGATGGGCCATGACTTGGATTGGGGAGCGGACATGTGGGGTATCCTTTTACTGAGATTCAGAGCGGGCGGCCAAAGAAGCGGTTTGCTTCCGAAGTAGAGCCCATTAACCGCCACAATTCAAACACCCGATGAACATGAACGCGTTGGAGTCAGGGGCTCGAACTGAGAGGCGGGTTTGAGGCGTTCCAGAGTCGATATTCCTATCGGAGCGTCGCTGCTGCTGGCATCGTGCCTATCGGTCGACGCCGCCGGAGTCGACGGCATGGCCGGCGCTTGGACGTCGCTCAGCTTGATCGGCAGCTTGGGCAGCGTGTCTCCGGACTGGCGCAAACTTAAATGGTATGTGAGAGATCAGATTCGGCTGCGCGACGACAATCCGCCGAACGCCTGGCGCATGTACGAAGATTTGCTGTGGGTCGGATTGGGTTATCAGGTCGAGCCGCACTTCCTTCTGGGAGTCGGCTACGCCCATACCTGGCTCCACCCGTTGGGTCAGTCTGCTTATCAGGAAAATCGCCCCTATTTGGAGGCGGTATTTACCCACGAAGCGCTTGGGGGAAAGCTGGTCAGCAGAACGCGGCTCGAGGAGCGGGTGCTTCAGCAGGGGGGTGAAGTCGGGATTCGCTTCCGCGAGGCATTGACCTGGAGCCATCCCGCGTACTTCATCGCGGAAGGTGTGGATGTCTATGTCGGAGAAGAGCTGATGGTGTGCCCCAATTACAGCGTGTTCGGTCCGGCCGGCTTCTGCCAGAACCGCCTCCTGACCGGGCTGACATACCGACTGAGCCGGAGTCTCGGTGTGGACTTGGGGTATCTTGGCCAGTATATGGCCGGTACGCCAGGTACTGCCAATGTCTGGACGCACAATGTCCAATTCGATTTTCACTATGTCATCCCGGATGATTGAGCAGGAACGATTCGCGCGGCTGAACCGAGATCGGCGGCGCCTGTTGCCCCGAGCGGTGCTGCTCGGTGTGCTGACGGGCGGCGTGGCCGTGGGAATTCATCTGGGCCTGGACGCGGGCGAAGCTCTGCGCGCCCGGTTACTCGTTTTCGCATACGGCCTCGGGGAGTCCGGTCTGGCCATTCCCGTGGCAGCGTCGGCTTTGTGCGTATTCCTGGCGGCGTGGCTGGTCGAGCGGTTCGCGCCGGAGGCTTCGGGCAGCGGCATTCCTCATTTGAAGGCCGTACTACGGGACATGCGGGGTTTCCGCTGGATGAGGGTGCTGGCCGTCAAGTTTTTGAGCGGCTTGATTGGCATCGGCGGAGGTCTCGCCTTGGGGCGGGAAGGCCCTACAGTACAGATGGGCGGAGCCGTAGCCGAAGGCCTGGCGACGGGATTTTCCGCTGGTTCCGAGGAGCGCCGCGCCCTGATCGCAGCGGGCGGCGGCGCAGGTCTGGCGGCGGCGTTTAACGCGCCGCTGTCGGGACTGATGTTTGTGGTGGAGGAATTGCGCGGCCGGTGCGCTTCTCTAGAGTTCTTCGCGGCGGCGATCGCCTGTCTCGCGGCAGACACGGTCTGCCGCTTGGCTTTGGGCGAATTGCCGGCGTTTCGCGTGGCCATTTCGGCGTCGCCCGCCATCGAACTGCTGCCTGCGTTCGCCGCCCTTGGACTGCTGTGCGGGGTGCTCGGCGTCTTCTTCAACCGCGTGCTGCTGAGGGTGCAGGCGCTCCAGCCGCAAACGCCGTGGTGCCGCAAAGCCTCATGGTTGGCTTGGGGGGCGCTGGTCGGATGGCTGGGCTGGCTGGCGCCGGAACTGCTCGGTGGCGGGCAAAGGCTGGTTTCCGGCATCCTGGATGGCGAGACCCAGCTTGTCCTGCGTATGATTCCACTGTACTTCCTGGCGCGGTTCGCGTTGACGGTTGGCAGTTACGGTACCGGTGCGGCCGGGGGTATTTTCGCGCCGATTCTGGTGCTGGGTGCCTTGCTTGGGTTCGGGAGCGGATCGCTGATTCAGCAGTGGGTTCCGCTGCAAAGCATAGAGCCCAAGGTCTTTGCGGTGGCCGGCATGGCGGCGTTCTTCACCGGGGTGGTACGGGCTCCGCTCACCGGCGTCGTGCTCATGATTGAGATGACCGGCAATTATTTGCTAATCCTACCCTTGCTGGTCGCCTGCTTCGCGGCGCTGATGGCCGCAGACCGGCTGCACGACCTGCCGATATACGAAGCGCTGCTGGAACGGGAGCTGCGCAAGCCTAGGGCGAAGCGTTGAAGGGGTCGGCGTAAATATCCTGCATCGCAGCGCCGTTCAGGAAGGCGCGCTTCTTGGCGGCGCTCACCATTTCCGGGTGGCCGCATAGAAAGACCCGCCGGTTCTTGAAATCCGGAACCTCCCGGAAAGCGACCTCATGGACGCGCCCGGCGGCAACGCCCACCCTCGGTTCTTCTCCGGAAACGCAGGGCAGGTAATCGAAGTTCGAATGCTTTTGCGCCAGTCCCCGCAGCTCGCCGGTCAGATAAAGTCCGGCGCGGCTTCTGCTGCCGTGGAACAAGCGGATTGGTCCGCTGTGTCCCTGGCTCAAGGCGTCGCGCAGGATGCCGTACAACGGAGCCAGGCCGGAGCCGGTGCCGATCAGCACGATTTCCTGCTCCGGTTGGCCGGGCACATAGAAACAATCGCCGCTTGGGCCGCGGATTTCCACGGTCTGGCCGGGGCGCAGCTCTTCGTGTATCCAGCCGCTGAGCTTTCCTTGCGGGAGCCGCCGGACATGCAGATGCAGGTAGGCGTCATGCCGAGGTACGCTGGCCAGGGAATAGCTTCGCCCCAGCGTGGCGTCGCGGAATAGATTGATGAACTGGCCGGGGCGATAGTCCAACGGTGCATGGCATTCCAGAGCCACATGCATGATTTCGCCGTTGAGCGGTTCTAGCGCCATTACGGTTGCCAAGATCGGACTCTGTGCCGCATGGGGCAGCGCGGCTTCGATGTCCGCCGTTGGGTGACAGATGCAGGCGAGGAAGTAGTTTTGAGCCTTCAGCGTATCTTTCAAGCACTGTTGGGAGTCTGCCGGCGGCGTGCCGGCTACGGCGCGCATCATGCAGGTTTGGCAAACTCCGCTTTGACAAGAAAAGGGGACAGGCGCGCCATGTTCGAGGAGACAATCCAGTACGGATCGACCTTCGCCCAGCGGGTAAGTCTCTTGTCCATACTTGATGTTCGGCATGCGGCGCCCCTGTCAGTTGGTAGGGTTAGCGGCCGAGCACGTCGTTGCGCGTGCTCTCGGCAATTGCCGCTGCCTGCGCGATCAGCTCGTCCGACACGTTCAGCTCTTTCATCGTGGCGCCCAGATTCTCCATCACGGCATCGAAGTGGGAGTCGTTCAATCCCTGCTGGACTAGGTGAGCATGCCCGCGACGCATGTCCATGCCGGTGTAGTGGTGCGGTCCGCCGAAGGCCATGGTCAGGAACGCCTTCTGCTTAGAGGCCTGTTTTTCCATGTCCACGCCCTCGAAGAAGCGGTTGATGCGCGCATCCGCCAGAACTTTGCGGTAAAAAATGTCCACGGCTGCGTTAACCGCCGCTTCGCCGCCGAGGTTCTCGTAGAGCGAGGTGTGAGACTCGGTCCACCAGTCGGCGAGTTTTTTGTCGGTCATAATCTCCTCCTGTGCGATTTAGTGTGTGCGAGATACATCCGTAGCGGCGCATAAAGATGTATCACAAATACATTTTCGAACCGATACAAAACCATGTCAAGCCCTATCGGCGTGCTAAGCTATAGAACTTGCCGTAACTCGGTGTTCGCCATGCAATTGACGCAATTTTCGGATTTTTCCCTGCGGGTGCTGATCTATCTGGTGCGCCTGCCGGAGACGGGAATGGCGACGATTCCCGAAATTGCCGATTACTATCGGATCTCGCGGAATCACCTCGTGAAGGTGGTGAACAAGCTGGCGAACAGCGGTCTGATCGTGACCGTCCGCGGCAAAGGCGGTGGGTTGCGGCTGGCTCAGCCCGCCGACACGATTACCATCGCCCAGGTGATCCGTTTGACCGAGCCGAACATGAATCTGGTCGAGTGCTTCGACCCCTCGGCAAACCGCTGCCGGATAGATCAAGGCTGTTTCCTCAAAGCCATCCTGTACGAGGCGCGGAAAGACTTCCTGGCTGCGCTCGACCGTCATACTCTGGCCGATGCGGCTCGAACCGGGGATCTATCTGAAGTTGGCGACCGTGTAGCGGCGCTGGGATCGACGATCGAGTGACCGCGAGGTTGCAAGGCTTGCATGTTTAGAAAATTCGGATATAATGCCTCTTCTCAATCGCGGGGTGGAGCAGTCCGGTAGCTCGTCGGGCTCATAACCCGAAGGTCGTAGGTTCAAATCCTGCCCCCGCTACCAAAATTCAAAGGCTTGCACGCTCCGGCAAGCCTTTTTCATTTACGGCGTAGCCGTTTCGTAAACACTGAACCGCCGCTTGTCATGTTCTTGGTGTGGTTCTGACCTGCGGTTGCTGCCTCAGGGTCCTGATGGGGGGCGCGATGACCAAGTCACGGGCCATCCGGTTCGATAATGGTCCGGCCCACTATTGCGCGCGAGTCTAGGTCCAGAACTACCGCCATATACAAACAACCTTCCTCCGTCCTCACATACGTGAGTCCGCCGACCTCCATCCGATTCGGGGTCGAGGCCATGAAATCCAGGGCGAAAAGATTCGCTGTCAGCGGCAGGGTGTGTTTCGATTAGGCGGTGGCTTTGAGTTTCCGCGCCGCTTGGGTCCACAGGCCTCGCTCTCGCATCCGCCGGGCTCCCGCAACTTCGGGGTCACACTCAGGGCATAGTACCGCCCGCGATGTCGGTCGAAGTGCTCCGAAACTCGGAATCCAGGCGACGGTTCTCGGCCTCCCGCTACTCTCCACGAGCCGATGCTGCGTCACTCGGTTACGCAGCAGACTCGTCGCAATCACCAAACTCCCGTGCTGCTGTGGCGACCGCATGGTCTCCCAGAACTAGCTTTACCACGCCCACCTTGAACCCCAGCGTAAATTCCTGCTGGCTCTTCATTTCCGCCGAGTTCCTTGAACGCTTCGCTTTCACTCATTAAGGGAGGCGTCTATTCAAAAAGCGCCTCAGACATGCGGCTGCGTGGGTTATTTCGACCCTATGGAATTGGATTCCATAAAGTGACGGAAATCCAATTCCATAGAGCACAGAATTTAGGTTACGGCCATATGACGGCGTAAGCCAAAACAATCGGTTAGCAACGATGCTCATGTTGGCACGAGACCTGCTCCATCTATGTCGACCCTGTCGCGACACCGGTCATCAACTGCAACGTTCATTAACTGCATTTAGGAGTAATCTCCATGGCTAAGATCCAGAAATCCACTGACTCTTCGAGCCTGGCCGAAGTTGTTGATCGTATCCTGGACAAAGGGATTGTGGTCGACGTCTGGGCTAAGGTATCTCTGGTCGGCATCGAGCTGTTGTCCGTTGAGGCACGCGTGGTCGTCGCTTCGGTGGAGACCTATCTGAAGTACGCTGAAGCCATTGGCTTGACCGCTAGCGCAGCTGCGCCGGCCTGATGTTCTCAGCGCGCTGAGACGAGACAAGGGGGCTTGCCCGTGTCTTCTATGGTTCGGGCAAGTCGACCTTTTTCAACGTTGATAGGGGAACGATTATGGGACGCTTAACCAGTGATATGGCCCGCTTGCGTAGTGAAATCACAGCTTTGCGCGAAGGACGCCACGCATTGCAGCGCGATTTGAGAGACGCCGTGGCTACATTGAAGCACGACGTTGCTAAAACTCAGGCTGCTTTTCGAAGAGCCCACGCTGACATGGCGAAATCTACTCGGAAAAATAGGGCGGTGTTCGTAACCGACCTTTCGCATCAGGTCAAGGATCTGCTGCAGGTAGTTTCCGACGATATGAAAGGCGCCCGCCAAGCATGGCGCGGCTGACCAGCGGTTTGCCAAACTCGCCATGGACGGCAAGACCCTGAATTCCAAATTAGGTTTTCAGGTGTTTATCAGATATCCCTCATAGGGGACCGCTTAGCCGGGCGCTTAAGTCGCAAGGCTTAGCTTGAATCCCGCCTTCAACCGTTGCCAATACAGCGAGGTTATCGCGATGGCAGACGACAATGTCGAAATACTTACGTGCGCATTTTGCAAGGGCGAAGGGGTTGATCCGTACGGGGTGCCGTCCGATGTATCCGTGTGTTGCGTTTGCGGCGGCAAAGGACACGTATGGGTCGCTGCTCCACATATCGTTTGTGCCCACTGCGGCGGAAGTGGTTCGATCAAAACACTAACCTGCACCACATGCGGGGGCAAGGGCGCAGTGCCAGCCTGGCCTGGCGACAGTGCCGTCTGCCAGTATTGCCGCGGTACAGGAGATGACCTGTCGAATTCCGGTTTGGCATGCCTGCACTGTCGCGGCAGCGGCTATGTGACGTCCGAGCCATTGCCGTTAGCAGCTGTGACAGGTTCTAAAAAGCGGAACCACAGCAAGAAGGCCATGAAAACAGCAGGAGGAAAGGTTCACCATGAATATGCTCGTTGAAGAATTACCTGTCCCAGCTATTGCCGAGGAAGTACTCAATCTTTCAGCTGATAATGAAGATGTGCTGATCGAGGCGAGCGAACAATTCGTCAATACCCCTTACGTTCAGGCGCTCACAGAACGTGCTCTTACCTATCTGTCAGTCGGATATGCCGTGCATTTTGCAGGCCCTGCCGGGACAGGAAAAACCACACTCGCTTTGCATGTTGCCGCACAGCTTGCGCGGCCGGTCATGCTGTTGCATGGTGACGATGAGTTCACTGGATCGGATTTGGTGGGGCGGGGTTCCGGCTATCGAAAATCCAGGATTGTCGACAACTACATCCATTCGGTTCTCAAAATGGAAGAACAGATGACCACCTTTTGGATGGACAATCGTTTGACTACCGCGTGCGAAGAGGGGTACACACTTATTTACGACGAATTCAACAGATCGAAGGCTGAGGCCAATAATACCCTATTGAGCGTGCTCGCTGAAGGCATTCTGAATTTACCGAATCGGAGGCAACATTCAGGTGGAAGTTATATCCAGGTCCACCCGCAATTCCGAGCCATATTCACGTCAAACCCTGAAGAGTATGTGGGTGTCCATAGGACGCAAGATGCGCTCATGGACCGAATGATTACGATTGATGTTGGCCACCACGATCAAGAAACGGAAATTCAGATTACCCGAGCCAAGTCCGGAATCGATCTTGAGGATGCGGCCGCTATCGTCGACTTGGTTCGTCGAGCGAGGGGGGATAATGGTCACCGGCCGACGATCCGGGCCTGTATCGCAATTGCGCGTGTCCTGATGTATCACAACGCCCATGCTAGGAGCGGCGATCCTGTATACGCGTGGGTATGCAGAGACATATTGGGTGCTGATGTTACCGGCGCGGTTATGACAAATGTGCATGATTCATTCGACGCTTCGGCTCTGAGGTCAGTGAATTTAGCATCTGCGCAGAGATCGACCGGCGTTAAGGAAGTAGTGCCTGAGTCAAGTCGAGAGTCAATCCCTGTCATGCGTAAAAAGACCGCTAAAGTGACGAAAAGCCGCACCTGATAGGTGGTAGATGTAAGCGCAAACCAATTATCCGGAGGAAACCCATTCATGGCTGCATTACGCAAGGGTTTAAGCAATATTCGTACGATATCTGGCCGTGTTCATCAGACGTTCACACCTTATCGTGCTTATATGCAGATCAGTTGCCTTGAAATGGAGAAGAGCCGGAGGCTCGAGGAGCGCAAGAATGCCGCAACCAGAATTGCTGAGATTGATGCACGATTGACCGATATCGAAGCGGAAAAATCTATGCTGGAAGAGGCGTTGAATTTGGAGGGTGCGGTCAGGAGACCGGTGGCAAAAAGGGATCCGTCTATACCTCGCGGAGAGCGGCGCAAGCCGGGCTTAAAACTGCAGTATTGAGAGACCCAGCATGTTGACAATCAAGACAGCTTCGCACGTGCGGCGTTATTCCGCTCTGAAGAGTTTCCGCTCTCATCCCACATCTACGGGGATTAGTCTCTGCCAACTGGATGCCCGCCGCCGCGCGTGGGCAGAGCTTCGGTTGCTTATTCGGAAGATTCGTCGTCAGTGGTTATCCGACTGCTGGGGCGAGCATAGTCTAAGTGTACAAAATTCGAGGGGAGCTTGAGATGAAGATCAACTGCATTGCCTGCGGTCATAATTTCGATGTGGACGAGGCTTATCACGATTACGAGGGCTTAGTTTGCTGCTGGGTTTGCGGAGCCATGTTGGAGGTTACGACGGTCGACGGGGGTATTCGGCGTTTACGGCTGCCGATCGCAGCGCAACGAACTTTGGAAGAACGATCGTCAATTTCGGTTGCCGAGGAACAATAATCTATGGCAAAGGCCCGTTCCACCGCGGCACATGGCTGTTATCTGTATGCCATAGCAGAGATGCCTATTCAGCTAGATGGGGATGTTACTGGACTTGGCGGCCGTCCCGTATATACGTTGGATGAGGGTAAGGTTGCTGCGGTGATAAGTGATATCGATGAGAAGAAGATACGGCCGGAGCGCCGCCACATCGCAGCTCATCAAGAGGTCTTGCGTCAGTTGATGGCTCACGACACGGTCTTGCCTATGGCATTCGGAACCGTAGCCGACAGCCCGAAAGGCGTAGGTAAAATGCTGAAAACCTATCAGGCCTCGTTTGTCAAACAACTCAGCCAAGTATGTGGAAAGGTTGAAATGGGGTTGCGGGTCACTCTCGATTCAGCGGGCGCTTATGAATTTCTAATTGCCCAATCGCCAGATATCCTTGAGTTCAGAGACCGTTTAGCCGTCCGCGGCGGGGGGTCTCACCACGATAAGATCGAGCTTGGACGGCAATTTGCAGAATTGTTGGAAAACACTAGAGCAGAAACACTCGAGAAAATTGAGGGGGCTCTTGCTCAAACTTGCTCTGATTTTCATGAAAATGCCGTCAAGGGTGAGAATGAGATAGCCAATATAGCGTTTTTGGTAGATCGCAGAGGGCTCGCCGAGTTTGAGAGAAGTGTCGAGCAAACTGCCGAGCAGTTCGATGACCATTTTTCTTTTCAGTACACTGGGCCGTGGGCACCATATAATTTCGTACATATCGAACTTGACTTGTAATACGAGCTTTGTCATCTAGACTTTGCCTTGCAGGCATAAGGAGATTCCATGTTAGTGATCGACAATTTGGCGTTCGCTCCTGTCAGAGGGCTGATGTGGATTTTCCGAGAAGTGCAAAAAGCGGCGGAGCACGCCCTGCACGAGGAATATGAATCTATTACCAGCGAACTCAGCCAGCTCTATCTGATGCTCGAAAAACACGAAATTTCGGAAGAAGTATTCGAAATACGTGAAAAGCAATTGCTTGATCGAATGGACGAGCTTGAGGAGCAAGGTTATGGCCGTTCCGCTGGCCACTAAGCACGAGGCAGCCGATGCAGACATCGTGCAGCTGACCGTAGCTCCCTCGTCTTGCCAGCACGGTAAGGCTGCGCCCGCTTCACTATGCGATGCCCTGGACCGGTTGCTGACCACAGGTGTGGTCGTGGTTGCCGACGCAACATTGACAGTTGCAGATGTCGAACTGCTTCGGCTCCAGTGCCAGATCGTTCTCAGCTCGGTGGATCAAGATAGGGAGCGGCTATGAGCCATAGCATCCGAATCGCTCTTTCGCCGGTAGGAGCGGCATCTCCGGGTGCCGAGCGTACGGCGCCGGAACTGGACTCGTCTGCCCTCCAATTGGGGGGGGAGAAAGCCGCGCAGGGATTAGCACAATTGGTGTTGATTCTGGTCAAGCTACTCCATGAGCTATTGGAACGGCAGGCTTTGCGCCGAGTAGAGTCTGGCAGCTTGGGCGGAGAAGAACTAGATCGGTTGGGACAGGCGCTGATGCAGCAAGCGGCGGAGATTGAGCGGTTGTGTGAAGTCTTGGGTCTGGAACCGGACGATTTGAATCTTGACTTGGGGCCCCTCGGGCGTCTTTTCGATTAGGAGTACTTTCATGCCCGTCCAGTCACGAAAGATGCAGCACGCCACTGATACCACATCTCTGGGCGATCTCTTGGAGCGCATCCTCGACAAGGGCGTCGTAATCGCCGGTGACATACGTATCAACCTTGTACAGGTCGAGCTGCTAACAATCCAGTTACGTCTAGTAGTGTGCTCTGTCGACAAAGCTAAAGAAATCGGGTTGGACTGGTGGAATGAGCATCCGGCATTTCAACGATCCCGGCACGAAGAACAACCAGTGGTCGAAGCGCTGGCTCGCTTGGAGCAGCAGATGTCCTCCATGGAGGACAGGCTATCGCGGATTCCTGTGCCCGAATTATCCGAGGGACTCAAATAATCCTCTGGCAGCAGGCTGGGAAATAATCCTCTGGCAGCAGGCAGGGGGTTAATATATATTGTTCATAATTCGCCGGTTCTATAACAGCTATGAGCCAGGGAGCATGAATGTCCTCCAGTAGCGATGCCATACCCCTAGGGTCGACTGAACATTTGCCACAGCGGGTACTCTATTACTTTCCAATCCTTCATAGCCGAGCCGATATGGGGGGCTTGGGTGAAAGAGCTGCGACGAAGGCGATCAATAGGATTGGGCGGGTGAAATGGGAGGCGCAGTGTCAGTCGATCGAGCACGGATGGAGCCGTATCGAAGAATTGATTCAGAGCTTGCGGCTCGACTATTCGTCTTGCCGTCTTTATCAAGACGGTCTTCCGGTATGTGGCCACGAATTACTGATTGTCAGGGATTTAGCGAATTCCGGAAGTCATAACCATCAATTGCTTCTGATGCTGTATGAGCGCGGGGCGAAGCTCATAGGAACGGAATCACCCGATCTTCTTATAGAGGAGTATCAGATGGTCAAGCACTATCTGGCTCTCAATAGCGCCGCCGATCTTTCGGAGATGGAGACGCGCAGCGCAGAACTTCTGAGGCGGCGGGACGGCTTCATTGCCGACCGTATTGCGACCACGCTGCGCCCGGGGGAATGCGGCCTATTGTTTCTAGGGTTGCTGCATTCGTTGGAAGGAAGGTTACCTGCGGATATTCGCGTCATTTGTCCAATCGTGTCGCCGTTGCGGATATCGGGCCAAGAGGGACAAATGTCATGACGGAACCGGTTCAAGATATCTTGATTGTCGATGATGAGCCTGCCATCTGCAACCTGCTCGCCCGCTTGATCAGGAAGGATGGGCTGCGGGCGCAAGTGGCTCATTCTGGACTTTCCGCATTGGAGGCCATCCGGAATTCGCCTCCAGACATGCTTTTGCTAGATTACCGACTGCCAGACATGACTGGTCAGGACGTATTGCGGGAGGCACGCCTGATATTGCCGGGATTGCCGGTGGTCGTGATTACGGCTTATGCCAGTGTTCAGACTGCCGTCGATTCGATGCGGGCGGGTGCAGTCGATTATCTGGCGAAACCATTCGATCACACGAAGTTACTTAGCATTATTCATTCGATCCTGGCGGAAAAAGACATCTCGTCTGGTCCTCTATCGGTACATCAAACGGAAGCCGTAGATGAAGGAAGTTCAAACTTAGAAGAGTGTATGGGCAATAGCCAGAGAATCCAGGCGTTGGCTCAAAGCGTAAAGCGCGTAGCAGCTTCGAGTTTCAACGTGTTGATCATGGGGGAAACAGGTACTGGTAAAGAGTTGGTGTCACAGGCTGTTCATCGCTTCAGCTCCCGCAAAAAAGGACCGTTCGTTCCAGTCGACTGCGGTGCGTTGCCGGAGCAGTTGGTGGAAAGTGAACTGTTTGGCCATGAAAAAGGCGCGTTTACCAGTGCGGCCAGCCGCAAATTGGGGAAGTTTGAATTGGCCAATGGCGGCACCTTGTTTCTAGATGAAATTTCCAATCTCTCTTGGGCTGCGCAAGGAAAATTGCTGCGCACTATTCAGGAGCGGGTGATTTACCGTGTCGGCGGCACCGAACCGATACGCGTAAATGTCGCTCTTATTGCCGCTTGCAATCTGGATCTAGCGTTTGCAGTAGAGCGAGGAGAATTCCGGTCCGACCTGTTTTTTCGCCTGAACGAGTTTACATTGCGGGTTCCCGCGCTACGCGACCGTCGTGAAGACATCAGTTATTTGGCTCACCGTTTCATGCGCGAAACCAATTTGGAGCTAGGTAAGGCTGTGGAGGGCTTCTCTGCTGAAGCTATGGAGCTATTGTTCCGTCATTCCTGGCCAGGAAATGTAAGGCAGTTGCGCAATGTGGTCCGGCAAGCGACGCTGATGGCCGACCGGTGGATCGAATTACAGAATCTGACTCTTAACGATCAATCGGTTACTCGAGATTTACCTATGATGAAGCCAATTCCGGAAAATAATGAGGATTGGCTGGAGTTTCCGTTAAAAGAAGTTGTGCGTCGAGAGGTCGCGCAGCTGGAACGGAAAATTGTAATGGCTGCCCTCCGCCAAACCGGTGGCAACAAATTCAAGGCGGCCCAGCTTCTCTCGATCGATTACAAGACCTTATTAAATAAGGTTAAAGAATACTCTATAGAATGCGGTTATAACTGATACCTGTGGCGGTCCCATCGGATACGTTATTCAAAACGAATCGGCAAGAGGAGAACGGCTCATGAGTAAGAAGAAAGAAGAAGGCCTCACTGGGGGTGCGGCGCTGGAAGGCATTCTCTCCGGTCTTACTGGCCTGATGGATAAACTGAACGAGTTGGCTAAGACGGGGAAGGAACTGCATGAAATATCGGATTCGGCGGGAAGCGGAAAGGACAAAGCATTGCGTGCCGTCTACGGCTTGAAGGTAAAAGTTGGGCTAGGTGAAGAAGAGCCGAGTGTGGAGCCGTTCGGCAATCTGAGGGGCGATAAGGAGCATGGATTCACCGTGACGCCCGAGGTATCCGAGCCTATCGTGGATATATTCGAAGAGACCGATCACATTTTGGTCATCGCCGAAATGCCCGGAATCGGCCTGGAAGACGTCGATGTGGAGGTGGCGGATGACATCCTAACCTTGGATGCCTCCAAAGATGCCAAGAAATATCACAAGGAAATCTTGTTGCCGCGGGCCTATGAACGCGATCACCTACGTCTTTCCTGCAATAACGGGATTCTGGAAATCAAGTGCTTGAATGAATGAGGTGAGTCATGAGCGATGACGAACAACGTTCGGAAAAGTTCAAAGTCGCCGAGGCATTGGCGAAGGATGTCGGGCGTTCGATTGCCCGCCTAGATCCCCTGGATATCGAGCGCTTGGGCATTGAGGTAGGCGACATCGTCGAAGTTTCCGGTAAGCGCGCCACTGTCTGCCGGGCTATGCCGGCGTTTAAAGACATGAGAGGTCAGGGGCGCATCCAATTGGACGGGCTGAGCCGTATCAATGCCAAAGTAAGTTTGGACGAACCGGTGACTCTACGGCGGGTGGCATGTCCTGTCGCGGACCAGATCACGGTAACACCGGTCGACGCCACTCCGAAACAGGGGGACTTGGAATATATCGCTGCGCGGATGGACGGGCTGCCGGTGGCCGAAGGCGACCGTATCCGCATCAATTTGTTCGGCAGCCGCGCCGTAGAATTTACCGTAACGGGTTGCAAGCCGAAAGGTCCTGTGCTGATCGGTCCTCCCACTCACCTGATTCTCGAGCAACCGCGAGGAGCGGGAGTCGCCGGTAGGGCGGAGCAAGCGACGACTCAGCGCTTGTCTTATGAAGACATCGGGGGGCTTAAACCGCAGTTGCACCGTATCCGGGAAATGATCGAGTTGCCGCTCAGACACCCGGAGGTCTTTGAACGGCTTGGTATCGATGCCCCCAAAGGTGTGCTGTTGTATGGGCCACCCGGCTGCGGCAAGACACTGATCGCACGGGCGATAGCGCAGGAGACGGAAGCGAATTTCTTCGTAATTAGCGGCCCAGAAATCATTCATAAGTTCTACGGGGAAAGCGAGGCTCATTTAAGGAAGGTGTTCGACGAAGCGTCCCGCAAAGGTCCCAGCATCATTTTCCTGGATGAAATTGACGCCATTGCGCCTAAACGGGAGCAGGTCGTCGGCGACGTGGAAAAGCGGGTGGTGGCCCAGTTGTTAGCGCTTATGGATGGACTCAATCGGCGTCCTAACTTGATTGTCATCGCAGCGACTAATCTTCCCAATGTCCTAGATCCGGCTCTCCGCCGCCCAGGGCGGTTCGATCGAGAAATTGCCATTCCCATTCCCGATCGTTTTGGACGAAGCGAAATTCTTGAAATTCATAGCAGGGGCATGCCTTTGGCTGGGGATGTCGATCTTGCCCATCTCGCAGAGATCACTCACGGCTATGTTGGTGCAGACTTAGAAGCCTTATGCCGAGAGGCTGCGATGAGTTGCGTGCGGGGGTTGATCCAGGAAATCGATTTCGGTTTGCAGACCATCCCCTACGAGCAACTGCAAAGGCTTGAAATTTCCATGGAACATTTTCTTTCTGCATTGCGGGAAGTGGAGCCTTCTGCTGTACGAGAAGTGTTCGTGGAAGTGCCTAGCGTCGGCTGGCAGGATGTCGGAGGACTTGAAGCAGTCAAAGAGCGTTTGATAGAGGCTGTCATTTGGCCGCTGAAATTCGCCGATATCTTCGAGCAGGCAGGGACGCGCCCGCCCAAAGGCATCTTGTTGGCCGGCCCCCCGGGCTGTGGAAAGACTATGTTGGCCAAGGCGTTGGCTAATGAAAGTCAAGTTAATTTCATTCCTGTGAAAGGTCCAGAATTGCTCTCCAAATTCGTGGGTGAGTCGGAAAAAGCGGTGCGCGAGATTTTCCACAAGGCTAAACAGGCAGCACCCTGCATCATGTTCTTTGACGAAATCGACGCCTTGTTGCCGGCCAGGGGGATGGGCGGCACCGATGCGCACGTCACTGAGCGCGTTTTGAGTCAATTCCTTGTGGAGTTCGACGGGGTAGAAGAGTTAAAGGGTGTATTGGTGCTGGGAGCCACTAATCGGCCTGATATTCTCGATCCGGCCGTAGTTAGGCCAGGACGATTTGATGAAATCATCGAAATCCCCGTCGCCGGCGACGCTGACCGAGCGGCGATCTTCGCGGTTCATCTTAAGGGTAAACCTTTGGCGGACGGCATCGATATTCCGTCATTGGCAGCGAAGTGCGCCGGATTCAGCGGTGCCCGCATTGCCGCGGTTTGCCAGCATGCGGCACTGAGAGCGGTCAGGCGCGCGGTGCGAAACAGACAACATCAAACCGAGTGGAGCGGAGATCTGATGATCCAGGCGACGGATATTGAAGCAGCGTTGGTGGAGGAGGCGCGCGTAAGATGACCGATGCACTCTATCTCTATTGCGTGACGCCGAATACCGGTCTCGAGACTCTAGCCGCGGGCGACTTTCCGAGCTTGCTTGGGCCTGTACGTTGGGAGGTTTTCGGTAATGTAGGGGCGGTGATGAGTCCTATAGAAAACGTGGGGGAATGGGTTAGCGACGATTTGCTCGCTGACGCCGATTGGGCGACGCATCGCGCATTGCATCACGCGAGGGTCATCGAATTGGTCTGGGAGAAAACCCCTGTGTATCCCGCGCAATTCGGTACTCTATTCGGCTCTGTCGACTCTTTAAAAAATGTGCTCGGTCGGCAGCGGCCTAATCTCGATAACTTTTTCCGCTCTACTGCCGGAATGGCCGAATGGGGTATCAAGGTATTTTTCAACCCTCGTGAAGCTCAAAAAAATTGGATCGAAGAGCGTTTGGAGCAGGGAAATAACGTCCTTGGCACCTTGTCCGGTGGGCATCGCTATCTTGCTGAGCAACAATTGCGCAAAGAGGCAAAGCTTGGAGTTTTATCGGAGTATAGGGTGCGTTGCGCACAACTGCTGGATGAGCTAACTCATGATGCTGCCGGAGTATGCGAGCGAACTTTGCCTATTCTGCCGGATTCTGAAATGCAGCCGATAGGGCATTGGGCCTCTTTGTGGCCTGTGGCGTTTTCATCGGAAATTAACGAACGTATGGAACTAGCATTGGCAGAATATAAAGCCTTGGCGATTGATATACAGTGGAGCGGGCCATGGCCTCCTTATAGCTTCCGGCCTTCGCTGATCTTGGATTGATTGTACATCCATCAATTCTGCCTGTGGTGATGTGACATATGATAGGCCAAAGCGATGCTTCGCGGGTTATCGACCCGGCTTCCGGGGCTTTGGAAGCGGCTTCGTGTGAGATTTATTCAAGACTTTATGCAATGCTGGTCGACGCCATTCCGTCTTCCGTATTATTGGTTGATCGAGATTTCAATATTTTATCTACCAATCGAAATTTTCTGGAAAAGAGCCGTCGCTCTTCCACGGATACGCTGGGCCGGAAACTTCACGAAGTATTCCCGTCAGGTATTCTTGATCACACAAACATCCTGCTTAGAATACAGCAGGCATTCTCTACAAATAAGTCCAGTCACGGGGAGAGAATAACTTATCGGGCGCCCGGTTTGCCGATGCGCTTTTATTATTATCGGATCGTGCCATTCATGTGGGAAGAGGTTGTAGAAAGCGTCCTGCTGCTCTTGGATGATGTCACGGAACAAGTGCTGTTGAGCGAGGAGGTTCGCCGCGTAGAGCGCCATCTGGCAAGCGTTGTGGAAAGCGCGCGGGACATAGTCCTTTCAGCGACGACCGACGGACGGATACTGACCTGGAATACCGCGGCTGAACAGCTTTCTGGATATTCGCTATTAGAAGTCAGAGATAGTTATTTCTTTGAATATTGCGCGCCCTCGCACAGGAAAGAGGTTGAAACGGCATTCGAAACACTCAAAGCTGGTCACTCTACAGGTTCGCAAATAGGCGAGTGGCACTTAGTTACCCGAACCGGAGTGGTGCTTCCCGTGTCTTGGGTATATTCACCAATGCGCACCGATAGTGGCGAAACTACAGGTATCGTGGCAGTCGGCCGCGACCTTACTGAATACAGGAAGTTGGAGATGCAGTTGGTCCAGTCACAGAAGCTGGCCGCCCTTGGCGTAATGGCAGGAGGGATTGCGCATGAAATACGAAACCCCCTGGCGATTTGCTATTCCGCCGCGCAATTTCTAATGGAGCATGACATTACGGACGAATTTCGCCGCGAATGTGTGGAGGACATCCGTACGGGAATAAACAAGACATCTATAATTATAGAAAATTTGCTGCGTTTCGCTCGTCCCGTCACGCGGACCGATCTGATTCCAATCGATTTAGTTCCGGTGCTTGAAGAAACGCTTCTATTGATTTCTAACCAGGCAAAAGTTCAGAACATCGAGCTCTTTTGGGATGTGCCGTCTTC
>JAQTYA010000041.1 GCA_028688525.1 Methylococcus sp.
GCGATCCGCTCCACATCGCCTACGCTTCTCAGCAAGTCGTGCAGGTCCTCGAAGCGACGCACGTCCAGCAGCTCGCCGATTGCTTCCTGGCGTGCTCGAATGATCGTCCGTTCGCGCAGCGGCTGGTGTATCCAGCGCCGCAGCAGCCTTCCACCCATCACCGAGGCGGTGCGGTCCAGGATGCCCAGCAGGGTGAATTCAGTACGGCCCGAGGGGTGCCAGTCCAGCTCCAGGTTGCGCCGGCTGGCGGCGTCCAGGCTGATGTACTCAGCGCCGGTCTCGGCATGGACCGAACGGATGTGGGGCAGGGCGCTGCGCTGAGTGTCGCGCACGTATTGCAGCAGGCAGCCCGCGGCGCCCAGCGCCACGCCCAGATGTTCGCAGCCGAAACCCGACAGATCCTGGGTTCCGAATTGGGCTAGCAAACGGCGGCGGCCGCTTTCCGGATCGAAATGCCAGGGCGGACGCCGGGTCAGCCCCTTGCGTTCGGCCAGGCCGCCTAACGGAGATTCGTCTTCGCTGACCAGCAGCTCCGCCGGATTCAGCCGTTCGAGTTCGTTGCCGAGCTGGGCAGGCGACTCCAGTTGGTGCAGGGTAAACCGCCCTCCCGACAAATCCAGGACCGCAAAGCCGAACACCGCGCCGTCGCGGGCGATCGCCGCCAGCAGATTGTCGCGACGCTCCTCCAGCAGCGATTCGTCGGTCACCGTACCCGGCGTCACGATCCGCACGACTTTGCGCTCCACCGGTCCTTTCGACGTCGCCGGATCGCCGATTTGCTCACAGATCGCCACCGACTCGCCCAGCCGGATCAGCCGGGCCAGATAGCCGTCGACCGCGTGGTAGGGAATTCCAGCCATCGCAATGCGCTCCCCGCCCGACTCGCCCCGGCTGGTCAGCGTCAGGTCCAGCAGCTTCGCCGCCCGCCGCGCATCGTCGAAAAACAGCTCGTAGAAATCGCCCATCCGGTAGAACAAAAGCCGGTCCGGATGCTCCGCCTTAATGCGGAGAAACTGCTGCATCATCGGCGTGTGTCTGGACAGGTCGGGCTGGTCGGTCATGGCATAGAGCTTGAGGTGTGAGGGGTGCTGGCTGGCAGTGGTCGCGGACACTGCCGGATCGGGCTGCAAATTTTAACCGAATAGCGACGCCCCGAGTCGGAGGATGGCGCTTGAGCCAGGCTCCTGATGGGCCGTTATACTCCCGTGAGTGCAGCGACTAAGATAGAGCGCGAAAATGTTTCGTACTCGAAAACCATAAAGAATCCAGTAGGGGCTTCCGATGGTCCAAGCAGTTATCAATCGCGGTTCGGCAGCCCCGGAGTACTATTTTGAGGAGCGCTGCTACATCGCCGAATGGTCGAATTCTCCCGCGGACGCAGACGTCTCGATCGCCCGGGCTAGGGTGGAGCCCGGCGTCACCACCCGGCGCCATCGCCTCATGAATGTGACGGAACGTTACGTGATCCTTGAAGGCGAAGGCCAGGTCGAAATCGGTGAAAAGATGCTCGAGACGGTTAGGCCGGGGGACGTGGTCGTCATACCGCCCGGAGTCCCGCAGCGAATCGCGAATACCGGACAAACCAATCTGGTATTTCTCGCAATATGCCAGCCGAGATTCGTTCCGGAGGTTTACGAAGATATCGATACCGCTTGAGGCGGCGCACTGCCGATGACAGACCTCTTACCCCCATTGCCGCAGTTCTCCGTGTTCCTGGCCGCGAGCCTAGTCCTCGCCGTGACGCCCGGCCCCGGTGTCTTCTACATTGTGACGCGTAGTTTGGCGCAGGGCCGCCGTTCCGGGCTCGCATCGGTCGCAGGGGTAGCCCTGGGCAATCTCGGCAATGCGGTAGCCGCTTCCGTAGGCGTCGCTGCACTGTTTGCCGTGTCGCCGATGGCGTTTTCGATCGTCAAATATGGCGGCGCGGCCTATCTTCTCTATCTCGGTGCGCAAGCGCTGAGGCCTTCGGAAAACGAGGCCACATCCTCAGAGCTACAGCGGGTCGGCGTTCGGCGCCTGTTTCTAGACGGAATCTTCGTCGCTTTGCTCAACCCCAAGACCACTTTGTTTTTCGCCGCGTTTTTGCCGCAATTTGTCAGTGCCGGCACTACGCCAGCCTTTCAGAGTACGGCACTAGGCGTGTTTTTCGTGGGTATTGCTGCGGTGACGGACTCGCTTTATGCCATGGCCGCCGGTACGATGGCTACCAGTCTGGGACAGACCTTGGGCAGGTGGCGATTCGGGCGCTATCTGAGTGCCAGTGTATTTTTTGGGCTTGCGGCGCTGACGATGTTGGGGGGAGGGTAGCGTTGAGCGGCCGGTTTTTTCCTTCGCCCCTGCGATTTCCAAACGCCTAATCTATGCTCCTATTGTGTCAGCCTAGCGCTCTACCTATAATGCGCGTTCCAGGAATGCCGGTGTAGCTCAGTCGGTAGAGCAGCACATTCGTAATGTGCGGGTCGTAGGTTCAAATCCTATCACCGGCTCCAATAAATCAAGCACTTATGCGAAAGCAAGGTGCTTTTTTTATGCCTGCGGGGCACTGGTGGGGCACTAAACCCCAACAAATCACAACAAACCGCCCCGATTCGCTCCCGCAGCGTGATGGTCTCCCGTCCGCTCAATCTCCCCGGAAATTGCCCCATGAGTGCCCCATGAATCCGTCGCTTTGCCCCGCCAGTGCCCCACTGGCAAGGTAAATTTAGATTTAATCAATTAAAAACAATCGTATGTAAATTCAAAACGGCACATTGATAGTGTTGTGTTGTAATTTGTCGGGCTTTATGGCAGTCTTTTCCCCTGTGTTCGAACGGGGAAAATTCACATATGGCAAACATCGAGAAACGCGAGAGCGCGGACGGCAAGCTATCGTACCGGGTGAAAATCCGGCTCAAGGGGTACCCGACACAGACCGCGACTTTTGAGCGGCTGACCGACGCTCGAAAATGGATTGCCTCAACAGAGAGCGCCATTAGGGAAGGGCGACACTTCAAGACTGCCGAAGCCAAGCGGCACACCCTGGCCGAAGCTATCGACCGTTACACCCGCGACGTATTACCCAAAAGGCCGAAGCAAGTGCGAGTCCAGAGCGCGCACTTCGCATGGTGGCGCGACCGCATCGGAGCGCGCTTGCTGGTTGATGTCACCCCAGCACTGCTGGCCGAGTGCCGCGACGAACTCAGCCGCGACCGGGCACCGGCTACCGTGGTTCGTTACATGGCCGCCTTGTCTCGCCTGTATTCCGTGGCCGTCCGTGAATGGGGGTGGGTGGATGACACCCCGCTGAGGAAGGTTGAAAAGCCCGTGCTGCCCCGTGGCCGCGTCCGCTTCCTAACTGACGATGAACGCGCCGCCCTGCTGGCAGCCTGCCAGGAGTCGCCTAATCCATACCTCTACACCGTGGTCGTCCTGGCATTGAGCACAGGAGCGCGCAAGGGTGAAATTCTTGGGCTGCGCTGGGCTGATGCGGACCTAAATCGAGGCAGGGCCATTCTGCACGACACCAAGAACGGGGACACCCGTGCCGTGCACCTCTCCGGGCATGCTCTCGAACTGCTTCGAGACCTTGGCAAGCTCCGGCGGTTGGACACGGACTTGCTATTTCCAGAAAAGACCCGGCCCGGACTGAAACCCATGGACTTGCGCGCTCCGTGGGAAAGCGCACTCAAGCGGGCAGGTATCGAGGATTTCCGGTTCCACGACTTAAGGCATAGCGCCGCGTCCTATCTCGCCATGAACGGTGCCACGCTGGCCGAGATTGCGGAAGTGCTGGGGCACCGGACACTTGCAATGGTGAAGCGCTACAGCCACCTGAGCGAAGCCCACGTGTCGAGCGTGGTGGAGAGGATGAACGCCAAAATTTTCGGGTGATCCACATGAACAATTTATGGCCGGCCGTGCGAGAGACCGTAATGCTTGACGACGGTAGCGAAGACAGCCGCGTGGTTATGCAGTTTGGGTCCAGTAGGTCCGTCTTGTCCGATAGCGGCGTGGTCCAGTTGCTGGAGAACCACAACGCCGGACGTTACACCGTGCGCGAGGTTGCTCAGGGGTTGGCGGAAAAGACTAGCTGCGATTATCAGCGGTGGTTAGCTGCCATTCTCGCCGCCGTGGATAATGGGAACTTGCGCTTAAGGAACCCTCGCAATTTAGCCGACAATCTCCAATATTACCCCAAAGAGCGCGATGCGCTCGACGCGCATTTGCTGGCGCGCGAAGTTAACGTGTGGCTCGACGCACACCCGGATTACACCGATTTCCGCTTTGGAGCTGTGCAGGCTCCCGCCTCTGCGCGGAGGAAGCGCCACACCCAAAACCGAGATGAAGTACTCGCTGCGCTACTTCAAGAAATCGAACGTAAGGCCGAGGCGGAAGCGGTGCGTTTCGACCGAGGGCTATTTCCCGGCATCAAGCAGGAATTTCGAGAGTTTGCCGTGTGGAGGTGCCCGGAGCTAAACGGCCTCCCCAGCGATATAAGCAGGCTGGGGGACGAGTTGAAGCGTCTGGGGGTGGCGTTCTCTCCTGGGAATAACTCCAAGAAAGGGCGAAAATTTTTCAAACGTCTGTTTCCCGACTACCCTTAATTGGGGCAAGTTATCAAATCCGGTTGAGGTGTAACACCAGCCAAATCTCACCTTTAATTGGGGCATAGAAAGTAGCCCCAATTTGCCCCATTTTATCAGGAATCAGTTCAACCAAAAATACCCACAACGCCGGAGCAATCCTGGCGAAAGTGTTCAACAAACTTGGGTATTTAAAATGTCTCAGAAAATCCTATCTACAGTTCGCCAGTTCAGCGAACGCCATCCGGCCTTCACGCAAGGCAGTCTGCGCGCCCTAATCTTCAACGAAAAACAAAACGGCCTTCACGCGGCCATTATTCGCGTCGGTCGAAAAGTCTTGATCGACGAAGAGGCATTCTTTCGGTGGCTAGATCAGCAGAATGGGAGGGCGGCAGCATGAATGCCATAGATCAACGTACACGCCTACTCTCAGCTCTTCAAACCCAGCCGGTAACCACTCTCCAGGCCCGGCAAAATCTCGACGTCCTGCATCCCGCAGCCCGCGTGCAAGAGTTACGCGAGGCCGGGCACCGCATCGAGACGCATTGGTGCACGGAAGAAACCCGCCCATGCAGGTTTCATCGTGTGGCGAGGTACGTACTTTTGTCGGAGGCGTGAATGGACAAATTACTCGCCGCTCGTTGGAAGCGTGAGGATCGGAGGGACAGGGGCAAATTACTCGCCGCGTTGCGCAAAGCCCCGGTATGTATCAAGTACGCTCGTGAAGATTTGAAAATTCAACAACCGAGGGCGCGCATTCGCCAGTTGATGGAGTACGGTCATGCAATAGCGTGGACCGGAAGCCCTGATGGTGTGGTTTTCACGCTGTTTGCCGATGCTGACACCCTTGAGTTACCGGAAACGATTAGCTTGCAGGTTCTCTTATGGGATTTCGTGCTTGTCAGCCAAGGCATGAGAATTGCCCATATTGGGCAGTTTGGCACTTTCCGGATTTACTCGCGGTTGGCACTTAGAAATTATCGTCCGGAAATCAAGGCTTGGCTACGGCATCCAATGCGAAAAACGGTACATTGCCCGCAGGATTTAGTGGGGCATAGCCTATGGCGGCCCTGAAATTAAAAACCCCGGTGCTTGCGACAACCGGGGCGACTAAAACCAACTCCACACCTATCGTGCACGGGCTAATGATTTGAGGTATTTGCGATGAGTATGTTACCCCTGGAACTGCGTGAAGCCAAGCGCTGGCTTGTTTGGAAATCTCTACCGAACGGCGATAAAAAGCCGAGAAAGGTACCCTTTTATGTGAACGGGGCACCACGTAGCGGGACGCTCGATACCCCCGACGATCAAGCACGGCTGGGGACTTATGACGAGGCGTGCACAGCCCTTGCGAGCGGCCAATATGCCGGGCTTGGGTTTGCTCTCGGCCCGGATGTGGACGGGAATTGCTGGCAGGGCGTGGATTTCGACGATAGCGCCAATCATCCGGAACACGAGCTGCTGTTATCAGCGCTGCCGGGCGGATATGTCGAGCACAGCCCCAGCGGGAACGGCATGCATGTGATCGGGCGCGGTGACCAATTCGCAACGCTCGGAAGTAACAGTAGCGGTATCGAGGCTTACGCAAGCGGTAGGTTTTTCACTGTCACGGGTAAGGTTTTTCGGGAAGGCTCGATATGCTGCCTCGCTGGCTACGTGACAGAGCTGCTGAGGCCGCAGCACAGCCGCCCCGCACCCACTGCAGCCCCTACCCCCGTGCCTGGCACTACAGAGCCCGTACAGTGGCCGACGCTGGTTGAGCTGAAAGAAGCCTTGGTGGTAATCCCTGCCGACGACCACGGCGTGTGGGTCGCCATGGGGCAGGCGCTGTGCAGGCTGGGCGAAGAAGGGTGGAAGCTTTGGAACGAGTGGTCAGCGAAATCTCCGAAATACGATGGGGCTGAGGCGGCGCGTAGATGGGCGTCATTCACGGGCGACCGTACCGGCTACAGGGCCGTTTTTGCCGAAGCTGACCGTCACGACCGCAATTGGAGACGCCGCCCCACCCCTGCACGGGCCGAGATTGCGCGTGATCCCCTGGACGTGGCGTTGCTCCAGCGAGGGAACCAAGACACCGTGGCGCTTGTGTTCTCGCGCCGGTACGACGGTCGCCTGCTCTACAACCACGCGCGGGGGGCTTGGCTCGAATGGGATGGGGTACGCTGGCGGCTCGAAACCACGGAGCGCGCGTTTAATTTCTGCCGCGACCTGGCGCGCGAGCTGAACCCGGACGGGCGTGTTGCAATGGGATCGGCCAATTTCGCCGCCGGTGTGGAGAAATTGGCGCGAGCTGATCCCACCTTTGCGGTCGATGGCACTAAGTTTGACTCTGAAAATTATCTGCTCAATACGCCGAGCGGTACCATCGACCTACGCACGGGCGCGATGCGGCCTCACGATCCCGCCGACAGGATTACGCTTTGCACCGGCGCTGCCCCGGCTGCTGAAGGCGGCGGGTTATTCGAGCGCTTCCTGTCGGAAATCACGTGTGGAGATGTCGAGCTTGCCCGACTCCTGCAAGTGAGCCTTGGCGCGTGCTTGTCGGGCGCTGTGGAGGCTCATTGGATGCTCTTTTGGATCGGCGGCGGACGAAACGGCAAGAACACCCTGGGCGACTTGGTAGCGGACGCAATGGGCGAGTATGCCAAGAAGGTGCCGTCCGCCCTGTTGATGGCGAAACAACACGAGGGACACCCGACGGAGATTGCCAGCTTGCAGGGCGTCCGGCTGGCGCTGTCGAGCGAGGTCAACGATGGCGATCACTGGGCAGAGGCCCGCATTAACGAGTTGACAGGCGACGACACGATCAGCGCTCGATTCATGCGCGGCGACTTCTTCACGTTCAAGCGCACCCACAAGCACCTGATTTATGGCAACCATCGGCCTCAGTTGCGTTCAATCGGCGATGCTGTCAAAGCGCGCATCAAGATCGTACCTTTCCGGGCATCATTTGCCGGGCGCGAAGACCCCGACCTACCCCGGAAGCTGAGGGAAAATCTCGGCTACGTCCTGCACTGGCTTGTCGAAGGCCATCGCATGTGGATGGACGCCGGCAAGAGGCTGCCCCACTGTCAGGCAGTTGAGGCTGAGAGTCAGGACTATTTTGCCTCTCAGTCTACGGTAGAGCTGTGGCTAGCCGAGCGCGTGGTGGTTATCGAGAACGACGAACGCCCGGTACGGGCACTGCCTAAAGCGAGTGAGCTGTACCGGGATTACGAACTCTGGAAACGGGAACGAGGGGAATCGCCCGCATCGATGACGAGATGGGGGGAAGCCATGCGTAAATTTGAGAAATTATCGAGCGGCGGTGTGCGTTATCGTGGCGTTATTTTACAAGCACGGGGTCCATTTGCCGTGGCTACCGCAGCCTGAAAACATCGATTTGGTAACCCTTGGTAACACTTTCCCTTTATCGCCCTAGGGAACCCAAATCCATAGGGGTTAACGGGAAACGGTTACCAAGGGTTACCAAGCCGTGCTCGATCAATTTGAAGATGACTCAGTGCCCGATCCCATGTGAGCATGTGACCACGCATTGCGCACATCTGGCGGCGGAGCTGAGCGCGGAGCGATAATGCCCGGCAACGAGGATGCACTGAAGTTATGGTTATGGCTGAACTGAACGCAAGACAAAAAGCCTTTGCAGAAGCATACAGTCAGTGCGGGTGCGCTGCGCAGGCTGCCCGAGCTGCTGGATATTCTCGACGGACTGCTGATCGGCAGGGGCATGTGCTCTTGAAAAATACTGAAGTGGCGCGGTATCTCACTGATTTATCGACTGCCGGCCAATCCGCCCGCATCGCCGACGCCCAAGCACGGCAGGAATTTTGGACGGGCGTCATGCTCGATCCGACCGCCAAAATGCTCGACCGGCTTAAGGCGTCCGAATTACTCGGAAGGTGCCAGGGAGATTTCATCGAGCGGCTAAAACTCACCGGCAATGCCGATGCGCCGCTTGCTATCAACGTCAAATTTGTGGGGCCAGAGTGATGCCTTACGAAGCTGGACGCACCCACAATGTGAACCCGGCTTACCGGGCACTGCCGAGCACCAGACCTAAGGAGACTGTGACGCGTGGTCTAGCGGAGTACGAGGCCGCTGGGGCCGCAGCACAGCCGATCTGTGCCCTACCCCCGTGCCTGGCACCATAGAGCCCGTAGAGTGGCCGACGCTGGTTGAGCAGGCGGGGGGGGCGATGGCACCAGAAGCCAAGCACGCCGCCGAGCTGCTGCGGCTATCGCACGAGTTTGACCAACTGGCGCAAGATGCACGATCTGGCGGCGGTATGACCACAAACTTTCGAAATTAGGTTGAACAAATATGCTAATGCTTAAATATACAATCAATAGTCTTGTATGGTTTGCTATTTCACTTATATCGTGGCTTCACTTCGGCTATAAGGATTTCGCAATGATCGCGTTTTTGGTGTGCCACGGGTGGTCAATGTTGGGGACTGTCGTTTGCGACCTTAAAGGAAACGCAAATTGACTGATCGACGCGGAGCGTCAAAGGAACCCTCTGTGGACTAGAGCACAACTTGGTTTTGTGGGGCACTGGTGGGGCACTTAAGGGCAAATTCTGACAATCAATGACCATCATCGGGAACAAGGCAAATGTGCTAAGTAATTGAGTGGTATTACGTTGTGGTGTTGTTGATTGTTGTAGTTTATCCTCTGAGTGACATTCGTAATGTGCGGGTCGTAGGTTCAAATCCTATCACCGGCTCCATAAAATCAAAGACTTAGCGCAGATTTCCGAAGGGGTAAAAATTCCGGGGCCACACTGGGGCCACGGCAGAACGAAAAAGCCTGCTTACGGTACGCGCTGCACCCCTGTGCTTCTGCTCGGTGATCCAGATCACCTGTCCGGGTAAATGCCCGGCCGGAAGGCACGTGCTGCACGGTCTGGGCGTTGATGCGCACCTACAAAATGTCCATGCCCCGGTCCAGCGCATCCACCCCTGTGTTCGGAAAAACCGGCCGCGTGCAAACCCCAAGGCAATAAAAAACCCACATAAGGTGGGCTTGGTAGCGGGTCACCCGCCAGCGTGGCTTGACGGGCTTCTCCGGCGGTATTCGATGGAGTAGGGCACTTGGCGCGTCCTTGCGCTCCGGTTCACCCGTGCCTGCCTGGCTTACCAGCATACTGCTCCACCGTCGTAGGTGGGCTGGCAGATTGTCTGCCCCCGCGGTGCGTTCAGGTAGTTCTGTAGACTCGGGCTCGGTTGCATCGAGTTGTGGTACTCCTGCACGTTCCGCTCCATGTCGCGGAGAATGTCGCGCGTCCGCGCTTCGTTTCTCTGTTGCTGCATTTCGTACTCCCGAGTGCGGTCTTCTATGCTCGGCAGCCCTGGTATGTCCAGTGCGCCGGCCTGTGCCTGGATTGATGCCGCAAGTAAGGCGGCTGTAATTGGTTTCTTCATAGCTGGTTCTCCGGTGTCTGATTCGGCTCAAAGCAACCCGTGCTCTGCAAACGAATAGGCGTCTGCTCCACCTATAACCATGTGGTCGATCACACGCACGTCCACCAGTGCCAGCGCTTGCTTTATCTGCGCCGTTATCCGCTTGTCTGCGTCGCTAGGGGTAGGTATGCCGCTTGGGTGGTTATGTGCAAGCATGACGGCGGCGGTATTACGCTTCAGCGCAGCTTTGACAATCTCGCGGGGGTAAACCGCGGCTGAATCTATCGTGCCCAGCGATACGTCTTCCAGCGCCATTACCCGATGCTGGTTGTCCAGATGAACGACGGCGAATATCTCGCGTTCTGCTTGGGCGTATCGGAGCGTTAAGAACTGCCGGGCTATTTCTGGCGATGTGATTGCGTCCGCCCGGTGGAACCGTTTCGCCAAGATAGATAAGGCGTCGGCGATGATTGCATCTTCCGCGGCCGCACTCGTTTGCGTTGCGGCGTAGGCTGCGGCGGTCTCGGACTGTATGGTATGGTGCATGTCGGTAGCCTCTACTGAGCGTTTGGGGCAGCGCGCCAACGCTGCTCTAGGGTTCTTATTGAGTCGTGTGGACTGTGTGGGGGCTGCCGCTCTCAACCGTGATAGCGCACACGCTCTACAGCGTCTTCGATCCCCTGCGCCTGGTCGGGCACAACCTCGCCCAGTGCTTCGAGCACGGCTTCGATTTTCATAAGCGCGACTTCCAGCCGGTCGGCCAGTTCCATCGCCTCGGCAGAGGCCTGTGCATCATTGCGGACCCGCTCAATCAGCGCATCGTTATCCAGTGCGTACAGGTCGTCGTGCATTCCCCATGCAGTAATGGCGGCAGAAGTATTCGTATCGGTAACGTTATTCATTTCAGTATCTCCAGTTAGTGGGGTATTCAACTCGGTTAGGGGTATTTCCTAAACCGTGGCTACATTCTATAACTGGGGTACTATTTGTCTACGGGTATTTACACGTTGCAATAAATATATTTTCTGTGAAAACCATGGGCTCGTGGGTTTACTGGTGGTATTCCAGGAAATCCAGGCGTTCAACTACGCTATAGGTGGGGCACGGGCTGGGGTTTGTGGGGGTTTATGTGGCGTGCATGGGCCAGATACCCCCCTCCCCCTGTGGACCACGGGCCAGGCACCCCGCCCCCCGGTTTAGGTTTTCGTTATATACGGGGGCCAAAATTTCGGAAAGGGTATGTATATACATAACGCCTATAGGGGAATTGCTCGGGCACGGGCTTGCTTCAGGTATTCTGGCGGATGCCTGGCGCACCGGATATATTGAGGCGTGGGGTGCCCGAGTTATATCGGACGCACGCGTCTCTGCGTGAACTACTAACCCGTTGCAGATTAGTTGATAGTTAGTACCGGTTCCTGGTAATGTCAACACATTACCCACCCCAACGCCCCATCTACCATGACCCCATCCGCCAAAGCACTCGGGTGCCTAGCACTCCTGTATCCCCTTGTAGTCCTTGCCGGCAACGCTCCCACGGTTCCGGTCTCTGTCGGAGCTACCGCGCAGTCAGGCGGGGTCAAGCTGGTGGCGAAGCGAAGCACGGTCGGTGCCGGCCGGGATCGGCTCGACGTATCTGTGACGACGGCAATCCCCAACACGCTGCTCGAACTCGGCGGGCGAGAGGATGCTGAAGGGCTCGGCCTGCGAGTGGAGTTCAGGCACTACGACGGCACTCCCTTCGCCGACTGTGAACTCGACGTGCAGAAGGCCAGCAAGAAGAAAGCGGTATTCGCTGCGGCAGAGCGCTACCGCAAGGGCGTGTTGCAAGGGCTTATCGGCATCTGCGACACGAATCTTGCCACACCGGTTGCGGACCTGGCCGTGCCCGACATTCAACCCTGGGATGCGGCAGTGCTGCGGAACGCAGCAGGTGCGGACCTCATGGTTGGGACGTTTACGCCGATAACCGGAAGCCCGCCCCCTGTGCCGACCCCCACACCGTCGCCCATGCCGACGCCCACGCCTACACCCGAGCCGACACCAACCCCGACGCCTTTCCCCACGACTGTCTCCATATCAATGGGGCTAGACTTAGGAGGGCACTCGATCTGTGTCCCCGGCGTAGTCTACATCGGCCCCCCTTGTGTCCCGCTGAACTACTGCGAAAACGGAATGCAACCGGCTCTTCTCTACGCCATAATTTCCGCTGGGAGCGCACCAAAAGGGACAGTAACGTTCAGAGAGGGAGAGCGGGCATTCGCCCCGGTTGCGGTGTCTCCCGCGCCGTCAGGTACTCCCGCCAACATGGGCTTTGCTGCGGGGGGGAAAGTGTATCTATCACCTGGGTGGCACACCATAAAGGCGGAGTACAGCGGAGACGATAGGAATCTCCCAGCAATCGCCGTTACGGATCATTTGGTGACGTGCGCTCCTTGAAGCGCACTGTCTGGCCAGACTTGTCGCGTGAGCCTCCTAGCTTTGTGTCTTTGCGGGCTCCGCGGCTAGTACCGCTGATACCTCCCGCAGTTCGGGCACAGGTGTCCCTCCGGCGTGAGGTAGAACAGCTCGTTGCCGCATGCGCACTGCCTGACGAACGTCCCCACTTCAGGTTCGCAGGGAAACCGGAGCAACCCCTTCACGGTGCCACATTCCGGGCACCCGAGCCAGACCGAACCGCTTGGCGCCACTGCCGCCCACTCGTGCCCGCACCCCACGCAGAAGGCTTCGCCGCTGAGCCAGGGTGATAACCGGCTGTATCCAAGATCGACATACCGGCGCCGGCAATCCGTCTCCGCGATATTCGCGTCGCTTATCGAAAAACCGCTTCGGAAAGCTTCAAATATTCAATGAAGCTGAGGCAGGGCACGCCTACTTCCGGCATCGCGCAAACAGCAGGTATTTTGTAGTTGTGCTTGAGTTTGGGCAGATCGGGCTGGCGGCGCTCATCCGATACGAGCTTAGTGATTTGATTCCGCGCCGTTGCGATGATCAGCAAGTCATTCTCGTCGACACCGTTCCCGAATTTGTCGCCTTCAATGTCTAGCAAATTCTTGATCCGTAGCGCATCCACCAGTATATCGTCTGACACTGGCAAGCCAACCAAGCCCTTGGCCTTTAGCCATTTGCCGCACTCAGGTGCCATGTGATCTACCTCTTCCACGGCAACGGCAGACATCAACAAGCTCTTGTTGGTTATCTGTGACGCTATCCAATCCCACAGCCCCGGAAATTGCCGTTCCGGGTAGTTGTCCCATGCGTAAATTATGGAGGACGCGTCAAAGACCGGCATAGTGCCTTTCGAGCTGGTGCAAGTCGCTGAGCTTGATGTTATCCAGGTAGGCGCTGGCTTTGGTCAAGGTAATTTGCCTTGCGCTCATGGCATCAAGAATTGTTCGCACGAAAGCGTCACCGAACAGGTGCTTCGGCTCACGGTAGCGATACATGCGAGTTCCGCCTTTCGCCTCCTTTGCTGGCAACCGCGAGCGCCAATTTCGATAGGCCAAGTAATCCTCTTGGAGCAAACGCCCCGCGTCCAAGAGGCGACGCAGAATCACTTCTGCGCTGACGCCCCATGCCTTTAGCGGCGCTTCTAGCCATTCGTCGAAACGGAAGACCTCTGCGGGGCGAGCTGTGTCCTGTATGGTCGCGAGAAACGCATCAGGCACCAGTAACTGACCAGCAAATGCGTTGGCCTCGCGCTCTCTGCCTTCGTGCGAGAGGAGGTCGGTTTCGTCGTCGATTGAACTGCTCTTGTGAAGCAACAAGTGCCCCAGTTCGTGCATCAAAGTGAACGACTGTCGGGCTTCGCTGGCTTGCTTCTTGACGACGATGACCGGGCAAGTGGCGTCATACAGCGTGAAACCCTGAATGGGGCTTTCTTTGGCAATCTGCCACTTACCGCTGTAACCGTTTGTCCGAAATACTAGGACGCCCCGTGCTTCCACGGCGGCGCGATAGCTGTCGAAGTCGTTGCGGTCCGTCAACTCCAGCCACCGACGGGCGGTTTCGGCGGCGGCTCCGAGATCGTGCAATGGCAGCTTCGGCGGCGCAAAATTCGGCCCGACTTCATCCACGTCTTCCCGCAAGCCGCGATAAATCGAGCGCTGGTGCTCGACTCGTTCGATGAGTGCTTTGACCTTGGCTGACAATTCCGGCTTCTGGTTGGCCAGAGTCCGGAACTGCGCCGTGTGCACATGCGCAGCATCGACGGGATCGGCTTCCAAAAAAAACAGCACGCCACGGCCGAAGTAGCCGGCGATATTGCGCAACTGATTGAACGTAAGGCCATCCTCACCGGACATTACGCGTTGCATGCTGCCCGGAGCGATACGCA
This sequence comes from Methylococcus sp., assembly GCA_028688525.1. Lineage (GTDB taxonomy): Bacteria > Pseudomonadota > Gammaproteobacteria > Methylococcales > Methylococcaceae > Methylococcus. The sequence continues at coordinate 14,300 of JAQTYA010000041.1, forward strand.
ACTCGGACGCAAGCGTATCTGTGGTGATGCCCTCTTCGGCGCAACACCATGCGATGCGGTGTGGGTTTATCGAGCGGATGCGTTCCATGGCCAGGGATTGTAGCAACCAAGGTTGCATCGGTCTGCATCCAAATCGCTATAGCCCGTCGTAAATACCTCGTAAAACAGTCAGGAAATAATGTTATAATGTCACAAAACGCCCCATGCGCCCTTGGGCGTGGCGGCCGGATTCGGGCGCATGGGGTGGGGCAGGGCACGTTAGGGGGTTTCGATGTCGGCTAGTAGCTCGTCGACGCGATCCAGCAGGCATGCTGTGCCTTGGGGTGCACCGGTCTGGACGGCGACCGGAACCGAGGGTTGACCCGTTGGCAGGATCGCCTTGAATGCTTCCAAGCGCTGTGCAGGATCGGCGGGCAGGTTCTCGCGACACACCTGCGCTGCGGGAAGGGCAAATGCCCACGCGGCCCCGACACCATGGGGATCGTAGGCGGTCGCATCGGCTCCCGTGTGCCCGCTGCCGTCGGTAGCCATTAGGTCGGGCCGATACTGGCGGAACTCCGTGTGTTCGCGGCTTGCGGTAGTCGCCTCCTGAATAAGATCGGCCTGCGCCTGGAGGGCATCGTGCAGCTGGTCGATCAGGCGGGTGATCTGCTCACCACCGAGTATGATGCGGGAGAAGAGCCGGGCACCCTCGTCGGATAGCGGGCCGTAGGGCGTGAACCACCCTGTCTCGGTGCGGCACAGGGGTAACTCTTGCTGCGAGCCGTCAAGCTGGTGGATCAGAGCGCAGACTTCATCGAGCTTGCCGCGGCGTTCAACAAGGGAACGCTGGTACAACTCGATCTCGGACAGTTCGGTTCTTTTAGACATAGTGGCCATTCCTTTATAAAGGGATTTGGGAAAGGTTGTCGAAGGCGAGCGGCTCGAGGTCGTCGTCGTCGTCGAAAGGTTGTCGTGCATCGCTAAAGCCCCCCATTGGGCTGTTGGTGAAAGCGTTGTGTTGTGCGTTTGCTACGGGCCGATATGCGCCATCGCGCCACTCCAGCCCCAGCGCATCGAGCAAGTTGAACCTCGGGCGTCCTACGGGCTTCCTGGGAGATTTAGCGCCGGGGCGGACAAAGCAGACTCGCTTGCGCTGGTGCCCGTCGATCCGGGAGGCGAAGGTTTCGCGGCGGAAGCTGAGCAACAACATGGCGGCGGACAGGTCGGGGTAGGGCACGCCGGTCTGCCTATGTAGATCGACCAACCAGTAGTACGGGCGAGAGTTCGACTCGACGTAGCGGCGCACTTGAAGCGCCGCGCCAGTCAGGCGGCTCGATTTGCGGGCTTTGGTCATGTGTATACATCCCATATAGTTTCGATTCGATACTTGCGGGTGTTGCGGGGGTCATGCGGGTGTTGCGGGGGAGACCCCCGCACGCTGAAAGGCACGGCTGGCGCGGGTTCCAGCGAGTTTTGCGGGTGTTGCGGGTGTTGCGGGTGTGGGTTCCAACTCTTCTATATATCTACTCCCCTCTCTCCTCTCTTTTATTTTTCTTAAAAAGGTATGCCTTCCAACACCCGCAACACCCGCAAAATGGCTGGAGCCCGCGTGCTTCCTGGGCTGAGCTTTGCGGGGGTATCCCCGCACGACACCCGCAACCCCCGCAAAGACACCCGCAAAATGGCTTACGCATGCCCCTAAATCGGCTTCTCGATTTACGTGCTGGGCACGCCTGATCAACGTGCCACATTTATGGGTGGCTTTGATTTGCACCGTGTTATTTACGTGCAAGCTCACGTCAGCACCTCGGCCGGGATGGCAAAGACCCACGCCCTGTTCCGGTCGCCGCCAAGTGGCACCAGCTCCGCGGCAATTCCAATGCTCTCCAATACGGGGGCGGAGTGTGTTAAGAACGCCGTTGTGGCTCGCGCGCTCGTCGGCCAGCTCCGGGCATCTGATGCGTATAGCATCTCCTTGTATAGTGCCTCGCTCGTCGCGCCGATCAGCAGGCTGCCGTCCGGCAACCGCACCGCTGCCCATCGCTGCCCTGTGCCCCGCATCCAAATATTCCAGGGTGGGAGGCGGTCGCCCGGCTGCGCCTCTGCTGCCCATTGCTTCAAAACCCGCAGCAGCGCCCTTACGAAAGGGTCGCCCTCGATCAGCTCTTGCGCTTCCGCGGCGCGGTCCGCAGCCATGTATTGCTTGAAGGCTCCGGGCGGCTGGCCGATGGCTTGCGTGATACACTCACCAACTTGGATGAATCCCGCCGTCCGGTGCCCGGCGCCGCCCTGCTTCCGCACATCGGGCAACCGCCGGAGCACCTCCACCAGCAGGTCGCATTGCGCACCCAACAGTTCCCCACGCTGCGCCTCGAAGGTCGCCGCGACTTCGGTGTCAGACCGGAACTCTCGCCGCCGTGTGAAGGGCACCCTAATCGTCCGCGATGCTGCGTCCGGTGCCGTGATGGCAGGTGTAATTGAGGTGACGATGACGGGATTCTGCACCGCGAGTCGGGCCACATCACCATCGGTGTATAGCCGCCGCTTCACGTCCTCAGTCCCAGAAACCACGCGACAGAGAGTGTTTTGCTGGTCCGCACCTAACACCGGCATGTTGTCCCAAACGAGCCAGTGGCTCGATTGCGCTGCGGCGGCGGCGTGTTCGATCCCAACCTCCCGTATCGTTGGGATTCGTCCCGTCCGCACGGGGTCCTGAGTCCGAACAATCTGCGCCGCGTGGGTTGATTTGCCTGACCCGGCCGCGCCGATGAAGTTAAGGATCATGGCTGCACCGTCGGGCAAAAGCGCCGCAACCTCGGCAGCGATCACGGCCGGCACCTTTTCGCGCGGCACACCCGCTGCCCGGTGCCATCGAGCCAGAACGGCAAATGCCTCGTAGGCGCCACCTGCACGGCACGGCAGCGGCAGCTCACCGTAGGCGGGTCCACGGATGAAGGCTACTGTGCTGTTGTGCTGCACCGCCCAGCCATCCGGCCCGATGACGATAGCCCGGCCTTCGGGGTCGCCGATGTCGAGGAAGATACTGTCGTCAACCGCGGCGACTCGGACGTATACCGTAACCCGGTCGCCCTGGATGCGGGCGTTGTTCCGGAGCAGTGCCATCTGCCCGTCTAGGGTGGACGTACTTGGGGCCGCGCCGCCGTTCCTAACCACTCGGGCGATAATCCAATCTGAAGCGGCTTGGCTTTCTAAGCCCAGCACAGTTAGCCGGCCGGAATCCTCAACATGCAGCAGTCGGGCGTTGCCGCTCTGGTCAAAGGCCACGCGCACCGCACCTATAGCGTCACGAAGCGCTTTGGCGTTTTTCGATTTCTGTGCTTCTGCGGCCTGCGCCTCGGCTTTCTTCGAAATGTCGTCAAGCTCCTCGTCAACAGACTTGCCGACCGCAAGTTCCGTACGCGCTTTCGCAACCGCATCGGCGATGGCGCTCATGCGAGCACCTCCCACTGCGCCCGCGCAGCTTTTAGCGTTCCGCGGTGGTGGGCTGCCAAATAGCGCGCCGCTGCGCGCCCGCGCTCGGTCAGCGCCTCCAGGCCGATCTCCCCTTCCACCAACGCCAGCGCCGCGTCACGCGCCAGGCCCATCAATGTGCCAATTCCAGCCTCAGGCGGCATCGTGACTGGCTTTAACGCCAGGGTTGCGGGTGCGTACCGGGGGTCACCGTTTCGTTCTCTGGCGTCGTCGGGTGCGTTCTGGGCGATGCGCTCCGCAAGCTCGACGGCGGCTTCGTCCCCGATCATAGGGCGGATTGCCGAACACGCGGTCATTGCCTTTACGAAGCCGGAGTAGTCATCGCACGGCACGAACGGCGCGGCGTCCAGCAGTTTTTCCAGCGTTTCCCCAGCATCAGTCGGCCGGGTCCAGGTGCTTCGCGTCGCTTTCAACTTCGGCTTCCAGGCTATCAGCCGTTCGGCATACCATTCGAGGCTACGGGGCCGAACGTCCCAGTGTGCCAGCGTAACCGGCAGTGGCTCCCGCTTCCGATTGTGCGTACCCGGTAGCCGCAGTATCGAAGCCGAGTCCGCTGTCCTGGTGGGGTCGAATAGAAACCCTGCCGCGGTCATTGCCGCCTTCAATGCTTCCGCCACCGGCCGCCAGTCGTTGGGGTGAGTGTCTGCGTCAAGGGGCCAATACAAATGGAGCCCCCGGCCGCTCCCAACGATCACCGGCTTCGGCATCTGGGCCATTGCCAGGAAGCCCTTCAGCCCATTTACAGCGGCGCCGATGTCCGGATAGCACCCTGGCACGTTGGGCTTTACATCAATGTCGGCCCACAGCGACCGCAGGGCGATGACATTCGATTGCGTGCGGCGCAACCGGCCTTTGTCATTCCGCTGGTCGCCGAAGCCGGCCAAAGCGTAGTAGGTCTCGTAGCCGTCAGCGTCCTGCTTGAATGACCAAGCGACCAGCGCCGATGGCGATCCGAATGCCGCCCCCCACATATATCCGCCGGCCGGATGCCGGGCATCGGGTTTCCAATAACCGCCCCACAGAACAGCATCGCGTTCGGCGACGTCGGGCACGACCCGGTGCAGGAATTGCACCGCAATATCATGCGATGTGTTGACGATAGTCTGCTTTTCTGTCATATTTAATTCGTAGAAAAAGGTTAAATTGCCCCGCGGCCTGCCAGCTCGGGGCGTTTCTTTGGCGCGATCACATGGGGTTGCGACGCTTCTTATCTAGCGCCCTGAGTTTCGCCACGTAGCCGCCCTTGGGCTTTCCCAGTTCGTCCAGCACTAACGGTGCAGGCGTGGCATCACCAGCGATCTCTTGCAAGAACCGCCCGGCTGCGACCAAGGCGGGTCCACGCAAGAGCCCCGTACGCGCTTCCTCGGCGATCTTCTCGACAATCTCCGGCATCGCCTTCGCTGCCCGGCGTCTGAGCAGCCAATCCGACGTTGAGAGCGCGTCTGCCTTTTGCGCTAGGGCAGCGGCAAAGTCCTGGTCTTGCTCCATCCGATCCACAAGTTCTTCCGGCGCCAAGCCGACGTGCCGGGCGGCGTCGGCGAGGCTGATTTCGCCGACAACGAAAAGACTCACGACGGAAATGAGGCGATCACCCATCAGCGTGCCCTCGACGCTAGCCATTCGCGAAGATCGCCAGCGCGATACCTGACCTTGCGGCCTACTTTTACGAATGGCAGGCCGTAACGGCCCGTACAGCGCCAGACAGCAAGTGTGCCGGGTTTGAGGTCTAGCAGCTCGCTTGTGATCCCATCGTCAAGAAGCGCGTCGTCCGGCAGTGTTCCAAGGTCCGGCGGGTGGGCGGTGGTGTTGGTGGTGGGTGGCGCGTACATTTAGGGGGACCTCCATTAACTTTCGTCGATGGAGGTTATTGAACAGCAAAGCTTTTTCGTTGTGAATGTAGCCTGCTAGCAGGCTACATACGGGTCACGGCGTGAGCGCTTTGTTCCACTCCAGAAACCAGCGGTACACTACGTCGACGCTTCCGTACTGCGGCACGTCTTCCGCCGCTTGCCGCACGCTGGGGTAGTTGCCCCGGTTCTCCATAAACCACCGCCGAGCGTCTTCCTTGTTGAGGTGGTTAAGCTTATGCCGGGCATCCGCAGCGGGTTTGTTGCGCTGCTCGTTCGCCTTGCCGACGTTGCCGTCCTGGAGTGCCAGCCCCGCCGCTAGGCCCGCGAAGGACTTAGCCCGCCTAAGCGCTTCCTGCGCGCTGGCGATGTCGCCCACCCTCTCGTGCTCGATAGTTGCGTAGCACTGGTCCAAGGCAACAGCGAATAGACCGGCCGCCTGCGTCGAAACCTTTTCTAGTCCGCGCTTTTGCCGCAAGGCTTGCACGTGTTCGCGCATGTGCTGCATACCCGCTTCGAGGTCATAGCAGGCCAGCAGCTCGTGATGCGGCGGCCCCAACAGACCGCGGCGTGGCGGCTCCAAGGCTACCGGCACTTCACCTGCCGCACGCTTTCGCCCCTTCCGGGCGCCTGCCTGTGCCCAACGCTGATAGAGTTCTCGTAGCGTAGACAGAATGCCAAGCGCTTCTACTGCGTGTTCGCCCAGCAGCTTCATAGGGCCTTGAGGGATTCAATGTGGCGCTCCCGATCTGCCGCGAAGCTAAGACAGGCCAGCAGGTCACCCCTTTCAAGCTCAGGGAAGTCATCAAGGATTTCCTCTTGCGTCATGCCGGACGCCAGGTTCTCCAGCACGTCGTAGACGGTGATTCGTAGCCCACGGATGCAGGGCTTGCCGCCCCGCTTTCCTGGCTCAATGGTGAGGCGATCCCGGTAGCTCACGCGCTTGGTCACTCTGGCCAGTATTCGGGATTCGTGGTCTGTTCCAAGTTGAAAGGGGGATCAACCGGAAAGGCGCGTTCGTCGATACCGGTTTCATTGGCTGCCAGTAGCCGGGCCTTGGCGTATGCCTTGCCGAAGATTGTGCCCAGCTCCGGGCGTAGGCCGGGGTTGTCCTCCAAAACATCCGCCACGTCGCTTCGTTGGATTTGGATTGTCCGCCGCCAACTGTTGCCCCGCCGGTCGGGCTGGTGCACCCATTTCAGTAGGTGCGCCAGTAAAACGGTCAACTGACTCACCAGTTCACGCCGTTCGCGTGCTCCCATTGCTTCAAGTTCCTCAATCAAATGCACCGTGTCTAACTCGGCCAGCCGCCCTTCCCGCAGCAAACCGGCTTGAATGTGGGTCCATGTGTAGAAATCGTTGTCGTGCAGTCGTGCGTTCATGCGCTCGCCTTCCGTCGAATGGGGATAATCTGCGCCGGCTCCTTGATCCCGCCCGCCTCGAACATCGCCGCCGTGGCGGATTCCACGGACTGGCGCACAGGATCAAGGTCCAACCTGGCATAGACCGCCGTAGCCTGGTGGGTCTTGTGTCCCAAGCTCTTGCCGATGATGGCTAGGCTTGCGCCCTGGCGGGCCTGCCAACTTCCCAAGGTGCGGCGTAAGTCGTGCACCCGAAGGTTCGTGATGCCGGCGCTCTGAAGCACAGCACCCCATGCCCACTTAGGCTCAACGAGGTGCCCGGTTTTGCCAGGTCCAGGGAATACGAACGCCTCGCCGTGGACCGCCTCGGTCTTCCGGCGCTCCAGGATTGCCACGGCTTCCGGCGGAAGAGGCACGGTCTGCGGCAGGCCGTTCTTCGTCATGGGGATGCGCCAGACAGCCTCGGCTTGATCTATATCCACCCAGCGCATGGCCTGGACGTTGGACCGACGTGCCCCGGTCAATATCCCGAGAAGAAAGAAATCGGCAAGCGGCGACTCGGCCACGGCAGCGAAGAACCTCGGCAACTCGCTTGGCAGAAGGAACCTCTCCCGGCTCGGGATGAACTTGTTCTTCAGCGCAGCAGACGGGTTAGGTAGGGCGGTGATGCCTTCCTGACGGGCGTAGTTAAACACCGTCGAAATGATGGCCTTCACCTTGTTGGCTTGCGCTGGCGAGCTGACGCCCTTGTGCAGCATCTTGAGCCGTTCTGGCGTGATCTTGGACAGCTTCTCGTTTTTGAGGCCGGCCGCGTGGGTGTCTATGACCTTCCGATATTCTTCGACGGTTCGGGCGGATAGCGGCTGTCCGGCACGGTTGCGCTTGTGCCTGATGAAGTGCTCGAACACTTCGCCGAAGGTAGGTTCTTCCTTGGCAACTCGCTTCACTTCCGCGGGGTTGGCCCCCTTGGCGATAGCGCCGTTTAGCTCGGCCACTTGCCGCCGTGCCTGCTCTACGGTCATCTGGGGGAATGTACCCAGCTTCACCCGTTCCGACTGGCCGTCGATCCTGCGGCGCATGTAGAAGGTCTTCCCGCTCGTGTGCGTGACGCGCAGCTGAAGCGCGGGGGTTACGGCATCGTGGTAGGTCACCCGCGTACCTTCCGGGGCGGGGGGAAGGCTTTCTAGGCGTCGCTTGGTGAAGTTGATCCTGTTGTCCATCGCTTTCTCCGGGGCCACGGCGGGGCCACACTGGGGCCACGCTAGGGGTAAATATTGGTGTATCTCGGTAAAAGCAGTGTAGGCTTATGTGATTGAATTGTAAAGGTTCGTGCGTGTCGGTAAACGTGCGTAAAAGCCACAACCACAGATTCGTAATGTGCGGGTCGTAGGTTCAAATCCTATCACCGGCTCCAATAAATCAATGACTTAGGCTGAAAGTCATTAAGCATCCCCAAACCGGCGTAGCTATTTCGTAACCCCCTGCCGGAGCTCGTCTATCATGTTCCTGGCGTACTCTGCCAAGTGCTCGCCACTAAGGTGGGCATAGCGACGGACCATTTCCGCCGATCCCCACGCGCCCAATTCCTGAAGCACATGTAACGGTGTTCCACGCTGGACATGCCAGGAGGCCCAGGTATGCCGCAGGTCGTGCCATCGAAAGTCCTTGATGCCACACCGCTCAAGTGCCGTCCTCCAAGCTTTCGTGTTCACCTGAGTAACCGAATGACCCCGGTAGCTGAAGACGTGGGTCTGATGCTTTCCGAGCTGGCGCCGGATAATGTCGACCGCAACGTCTGAAAGCGGTACGGCGATGGCCTTCCGTGCCTTGGCCTGATCCGGGTGAATCCAGGCGACCTTGCGGACAAGATCAAGCTGGTTCCAAAGCAGGCCAGTCACATTGGCTTGCCGCAATCCGGTTTCCAGACTGAACTGCGCCATATCGGCCAGGTGTCCGGGCAGCTCGGTCAAAAGCTTTTTCGCTTCGTCTTTCGTCAGAAAACGAATGCGCTGTTTAGGTTCGGGCAACATCCTGACCTTGGGCATGCGGTCAAGCCATTCCCATTCCTCAACGGCCTTACGAAGCACGGCCCGCAAGACGGCCAAATAACCGTTAACCGTCATGTTGGATACGCCTTCGGCTTTCCTGGTTGCGGCAATTTCGTCCACAAGATCACGGGTGATTTCGTGCAATTTTAAATGCCCAAGATAGGTATCCAACCAGCGAAGCCGAGCCAGGTTGTCATGATGACGCGCCAAGTGTTCGGTCTCGCTGATGTAACGCAAAACCGCCTGCTGCCAGGAATACCCCGGCTTCACGCCGAGGCGGCTTTGTTCCCAGAGTTCCGCTTTAAGCTTGTCGTGGAGTTCTTGGGCGCGTTTCCGGTCGGCAGTCCCAGTGCTTTCCTGTAGTCGTCGTCCGTTGACTTGGAGCTTGATCCACCAATGGGGACTATCTTTGCGTTTGTAAAGTGACATGGGTTTTCCTCTTGCGTGCTGTCACCTTGCAACGCCCGCGGGGGGTATTGTCCGCGCAGCCAAGCGGCAAGATCAACGTCGAGAAACAGCCAGCGCTTGCCGACTTTGGCGGCAGGGATTTCGCCGGCACGCGCTTTGTCCCGGAGGGTGACCGGGTGCAGCTGCAAGAACGCGGCGGCTTGCTGGAGGTTGAGGGTTTGCATCGGTTGGATTCGGTGGGATAGCGGCCCGGTCATGCCGCCTTCCCCAAGGTTCGCCGCTTCCACAGCCCTTGCAGGACGAAGTCCTTCAAGTCCTGCTCGATCTGGTCTTTGTTCTGGCCGGGCTTGGCCAGGTGCTCCAGCAGCTTGGGGTAGATCGACAGCCGCCTGATCTGGATCAAGATGTAATCGGCATTCCTGCCTTCACGGGCATAGAGCGAAATGAGGTTGCCGAGCACATTGCCGAAGTTGCGGGCCACCGCGGATACGTCCTCTTTTTTTTTACGGGTGATGCGGTAGCCGGAGGCCGGGACTTTAAACTCGGGATCGTCGCGCAGCAGTTGCCACACCGGATCGATATAGGTGCCGTCCTTGGCCCGGTTGATGGTCAAGGCATAGCGCCACATATCGGTCAGGTACGGCACCACGTCAATCCAGGCTTTGAGCGACTTGCCGAAGCCTTCGCCGATTTCGTTGACCACCGAGTGATGGAATCTTGCTTCGATCCGCCACACCGGTTGGCTAGGATCGAATTCGCCTTGGGTAAATTCGCTCCATTCGTGGTGCATGAAGTCCACCTTATCGGCGTGGACGATCTGCTTGGACTTGTCGTACAGACACATTTGCAATGAAGCCGCCTTACCGAAGGTAATGCTTTCGGAGGCTTTGTCGCCATAGGTCACCGCCACTTCCGACAAGCCGTGGAATTCGGCGTCCGAGATCCCATCGAAGCGGCGGGTGATTCTTGCCCGCGTCACGAAACGGTTCTGGAACTGCGGATCGGGCGACCACTGCTGCACGTCGACCGCCAGATGGACCGCCACCCCTGAAGCCTCATGGACGCCCATGAGCTGGAACGCGAAGCTGTCCAAAGTGGTTTGGATCGCTTTCGCATTGGCTTCGGCCAGCAGATGGGGCGAGAGCTCGATTTTCAGATGATGGGCAGGCCGGCCTTCCAGCAAGTCCGCTTCGGCCTGGTAGTAACTGCCGATCAGCAGAATGATGCCGCGGGTGTTGTCCTGCAAGGCATAGCGGTAGCCGCAAGCCTTGCCCATTCTTCGGGCTGCCCAAGGATGCTCACCGGGTAAGAACTGGAACTCCCCCGAGCCTTCGGCGGCTTCTTTGATCTTCTGGTAAAGGTCCGGCTTGAGCTGGCCATGATAGTTCTGCCGCACGGTATCCACGAAGCTGCCGCAGATCAGGATATGCGACAGGTCCCAGGTAATGCGCGGGGTCTTGAAGATGCGGCCCCTGGGGTCCGGTGCCGTGCCTTTCGACAGACTGGAATACGAATAGCGCTCGAACAGCTTCAAATCGGCCATGGTTTTCTCCCTTACTAAGCTTCTCGAAAGTAGAGTCACCTAATGATGTATTGGCATTCAGGCTGGCGAAAGAATGACTTCACCAGCTCGGGTAATTTCTGAATGCGGCGCAACGCTCCGAGGGCTAATCGCTTCAT
>JAQTYA010000042.1 GCA_028688525.1 Methylococcus sp.
TCCCTATGTCGGGCCGGGTGGTCTGGATCACGCCGAAAGGCGCTGCCGGCTTCCGTTCGGCCGGCATTGGCGTGCAGTTCAGCGACGAGGACGGCGGCGTGACCAAGACGCTGATCGAAAGCTACCTAGCCGGCCATCTGGAATCGGACCAGCCAACCCACACCATGTAACGCGCCTGGCGCAAGCTGCCCTTCATTATGCTTTTGACCCCATGTTCATAGATTCCCATGCTCACCTCGACCGCCTCGACCTGAAACCCTTCGGCGGCGATTTTTCGCGTTTCATGGAAGAAGCCGGCGCCGAAGGCGTGGAGCGCATGCTGTGCGTATCGATCAACCTGGAAGCCTATCCGGCCATGCGAGCGCTCATCGAGCCTTATTCCAATGTCTCGGTGTCGGTCGGTGTGCATCCCAACGAGACAGGTAAAGAGGAGCCGGACGTGGATTGCCTGGCTGAGCTAGCGGATGACGAACGCGTCGTCGCTATCGGCGAGACCGGTCTCGATTATTTTCGCAGCGAGGGCGATCTCACCTGGCAGCACGAGCGCTTCCGCACCCACATCCGAGCCGCCAAGCGCATCGGCAAGCCGCTGATCGTCCACACCCGCGAGTCCAGGGCCGACACCCTGCGCATCCTCGAAGAAGAGGGAGCGGGCGAGGTCGGCGGCGTGTTCCATTGTTTCACCGAAGACTGGGATACGGCGCGGCGGGCGCTGGATCTTAATTTCTCGATCTCCTTCTCTGGCATCGTCACCTTCCGCACTGCGGAAACCATTCAGGACGTTGCCCGCAAGGTGCCGGACGAGCGCTATCTCCTCGAGACCGATTCGCCCTATCTGGCGCCGGTGCCGCTGCGGGGCAAGCCGAACTATCCGTTCCACGTGCGCCGCGTAGCCGGCATGGTCGCCGAGCTCCGGGGCGTTCCGGTGGCCGCCGTGGCGGAACGGACGATGCGGAATTACTACGCGTTGTTCGGAAACGGTTGAGCCAGGGAACACATTTTGCCTCGCTCGTTGGGCCTATTTACCTCAATCGGACTCCTTATGGCTTCATGCACTAACTCCCGGCGCCGCGGCACGCTGCCCTATCGATGGGCCGCTGCAGTCCTGTGTCTCGCCCTCTCGGCTGGCTGTACGCAGAAGGCAACAGTCAAGCCGTCTACATCCGTATCGCGGCCCGCGCCGACGGTCGCGCCGAAACCCAGTCCCAAGCCGAAGCCGCCGGCTCCCCCAGCCAAGCCGGCACCGGGCGTTTCCGGCAGCGCCAAGGCTGGGCCGGCCCCTACGCCGGCCGTGGCTGCGCTGATGGGGGATGCCGACAAGGCGGCGGCGGCCGGGCAATTGGATGCCGCTGCCGCGACGCTGGAGCGGGCGATCCGCATGCAGCCGCGCAATCCCGAGCTGTGGTACCGGCTGGCGGAGGTTCGCATGGAGCAGAATCAGCCCCGGCTGGCGCTTGATTTGGCGCGCAAATCTAAGGTGCTGGCTAAGGGCAACCCGGATCTGATCCAGAAGAGCCAAGCGCTTATCGACTCGGCTAGCACCCAGGAAAAATAGCGTGAGCCCGGTCGCCGATGCGTTTTCCGCCGAGGGGCCACTAGCTCGGGCCTTGGGCGGTTTCCGCCCGCGCGAGGCGCAGTCCGAGATGGCGCTGGCGGTGGAGCAGGCCATCCGCGGCGGCCGGTGCCTGATCGCCGAAGCGGGCACCGGGACCGGGAAGACCTTCGCCTATCTGGTGCCCGCCTTGCTGAGCGGCAAACGCGTGCTGGTGTCCACCGGCACCCGGAACCTCCAGGATCAGCTGTTTCACAAGGATCTGCCGCTGCTGCGGCGCGCCTTGGCCGCGCCGGCCAAGATCGCCCTGCTGAAAGGCCGGTCGAATTATGTCTGCCCGTACCGGCTGGAGAACGTCGTCGATTTCGGTTTCCGTGCCGGATTCAGCGAGCAGGAGGTCGACCATCTCGAACGCATACGCCGCTGGTCGAAAACCACCCGCAGCGGCGACATCGCCGAAGTGCACGACGTGCCTGAATCGTCACCCATGTGGCGTTCGGTCACCTCCACCGCGGAAAACTGCCTGGGCCAGGACTGCGCAGCCTACGAGGACTGCCATGTCGTCCATGCCCGCAAGGAGGCCCAGGATGCGCAGGTGACGGTCATCAACCACCACCTGCTGTGGGCCGATTGGGCGGTCAAGACCGACGGCTTCGGCGAGTTGTTGCCGGAAGCCGACGTCATCATCGTCGACGAGGCGCACCAGTTTGCCGATACCGCGACCCAGTTCTTAGGGATTACTTTGAGCACGCGCCAGTTGACCGAGCTGGCGGACGATACGCTCATCGAGCTGGGCAAGGACGCGCCCGACATGGGTGGGCTGGCCGACGCGGCAACCCTGCTCAAGAACGACACGCAGGTCCTGCGGAACGCGCTGGGCGAGGGGCTGCGGCGGGAGGCCTGGCATGCCGTGTCCGGGAGCGAGGCCGTGAGCCTAGGGCTCAAGCGGATGGAGGAAAGCCTGCTGTCCCTGGCTGCCCAGCTCAAACTGGCGTCGGTGCGCGGCAAAGGACTGGAATCCTGCTGGAAGCGCTGCGACGAGTTCATCCAGCGGTTGGAGGCGTTTCTGGCCGAGGACACCGAAGAATCGGTGCGCTGGTTTGAGACCCATCGGCGCGGTTTTTCCCTGAGCCGGACCCCGTTGGACATCGCCGGCGAATTCGCCCGATTCCGCAAATCGCGCCAGGCGACCTGGATATTTACCTCGGCGACCTTGAGCGTATCCGGCCGCTTCGAACATTTCTCGCGTCAGCTCGGCATCGCCGATGCCGAATGCCGGCGCTGGGAGAGCCCCTTCGATTACCGCCGTCAGAGCCTGCTGTACCTGCCCGCCGGACTGCCCGAGCCGGGCGGGCGCGAATACACGCGGGCGGTGCTGCGGGCCGCTTACCCTGTACTGAAGGCGAGCCGGGGCCGCGCCTTTCTGTTGTTCACCAGCCACCAGGCTTTGACCGAAGCAGCCTCCATCCTAGAGGGTAAGACGGAATTTCCGCTGTTCGTTCAGGGGACGCAGCCCAAAGCCAAGCTGCTGGAAGCCTTCCGGGCCTCCGGCAACGGCTTGCTGCTGGGCACTGCGAGTTTCTGGGAGGGTGTCGACGTCCGCGGCGAGGCTTTGTCCTGCGTGGTGATCGACAAGCTGCCCTTCGCCTCGCCAGGTGATCCGGTCGTCAGCGCCCGGCTGGAAGCCATCCGCAAACGGGGACACAGTCCGTTCGGCGTGTTCCAGCTTCCGGCGGCCGTCATCACTCTCAAGCAGGGGGCTGGGAGGCTGATCCGGGATGTGGACGACCGTGGCGTACTGGTGCTGGCCGATCCGCGCCTCACGGCCAAGAGTTACGGGCGGGTGTTCCTGGACAGCCTGCCGCCGATGCGCATCACCCGCGACCCGAATGCGGTGCGGGCGTTTTTCGCCGAAGCAAAGGAGGCGGCTGGATAGTTCATCGGTTCATTCGTCCGGCAGTGAAACTTGATCCGCTCCGCCTTCGGTCAGCTCGGGCGCCGCGCCACGTGTGATCTGTTTCAGCCCGGTGAGGATGCGATGGGCATGGTCGAAGTCGTTCCAATACCAGCTGTTCCGAGTGAACGGCCTGATCTGGACGCCGTCCGGAATGACATTGCCGTTGCTGTCCTTGTGTCCGCTGCCAGTGCTGTCGATGACCAGCGGCGTACCGTCCGGAGAGACGCCGACATCGCCCAGCCACATGATGACATGCGCCAGATCGCCGCTCTTGTTGCGGATATAGAGTAGATCGGCCGGCTGCAGCTGCTTGACCGTGGTGTCGTAATCCTGCTTATCGATACGTCGCACCGGCAGCACGCCGGACTCGCCGGGGGCGGAAATTTCCGTCATGGTGGCTTGCTCGCGGATGCTGGTGCTCATCTTGATCCCTAGCGCATAGTTGTAGACGAAGCCGGTGAAATTGCTGCAATCCAAGCCCGGACCGCCGTGGCCGGACTTGACTGGCTTCCAGGGCCAGCCTGCCGGCGGATCCCAGGCTGGGATATGGTGATGCTGGTAGGGCAGGCCACGATGATGCAGGGCGACGCGCAGCACGCGTTCCTGCAGCCAGCGCAGCGATTGCGCTGACCAGCCGGGGGCTTCAGGGTAGCGCCGCGGCGACGGTCCCCAGGAACCCCAACGGCGGCGCGTCTGGCGGCTGTACCATTCATCGGCCGGAATCACGGCTTGCTCCTGGTCGTCGCCCCATGGGCTTTGCTCAAAGCCGGCTTCGACTTTCTGCTGAGGCAGGCGGAACGCGGTCCGGTAGGGCGATACATAGCCGGCGGACGAGGACACTGCGTCTTCCGTTCCGGCGCGGTGCTTCGAATGACCGGCGCAGGCTACGGTGGCCAGCAGTGAGAAGAGCGTCAAGGCAGCCTTGAGGGCTGCACGGAGTGGGGTATGCATAGGAATCCTTTTCGAAAACAATCGTCGCGAACCTTACACCATTGAAAAGACAAAATACGCCATGATCCTGCTCGCCATCGAAACTGCCACTGAAGCCTGCTCGGCCGCGCTCTATCACGACGGCGCCGTCATCGAACGCTATCAGTTCGCGCCCCGCGAGCACAACCGGCTGATCCTGCCGATGCTGGATTCGCTGTTGGCCGAAGCCGGCTTCGCATTGCCGCAGGTGGACGCTCTGGCCTTCGGGCGCGGACCGGGTTCCTTCACCGGCGTGCGCATCGCCGCCGGCGTGGCGCAAGGGGTCGCCTTTGCGCTGGAATTGCCCGTTGCGCCGGTTTCGACCCTCGCTGCGCTGGCGGACGAAGCCTTGTGCGAAACCGGCTGTGAGTACGCTTTCCCTTGCATCGACGCGCGCATGGCGGAAGTGTATTTCGCGGTTTACCGGCGAGATAGGGAAGGATTTCCCGAGCTGATGGGAGAGGAGCGGGTGCTGTCGCCAGAGCGGGTGGACTTCGCCCCGGCCTGCGGTATCGGTGCAGCCACCGGCAGCGGCTGGGCGACTTACGAAGCCTGTTTACGCGGTTTGGCGGGCGAACGGCTGTCGTCTATCCTGGCCGGACGCTTCCCCCGGGCCGCTTCGGTCGCCCGGCTCGGCGCGCGTATCCATGCCCTGGGAGCGAGCGTGCCGGCCGAGCAGGCGCTGCCGGTGTATCTGCGCGACGACGTGGCGAAAAAGCCGAAACCGTGAGCCCGCCGGCTTCATATCGGGCGGCACGACTCTTGTAGTACACTAACGGCATGGCGCAATATTTTGAGGTTCATCCCCAGACGCCGCAACAGCGGCTGATCCGCCGGGCGGCTGAGATCGTCCGCCAGGGGGGCTTGATCGTCTATCCGACCGATTCCTCGTATGCCTTCGGCTGCCAGTTGGATTGCAAAGATGCCCTAGAGCGTATCCGCAGCATCCGCCAGTTGGGGGAGGACCACAATTTCACCCTGATCTGTCGCGATCTTTCGCAGGTATCCGCGTTCGCCAAGATCAACAACGAGGCTTTTCGCCTGATCAAGACCCTGACGCCGGGGCCTTACACCTTCCTACTGCAGGCGACCCGCGAAGTGCCGCGCCGCTTGCAGCACCCCAAGCGCAAGACGATCGGCATTCGCTTGCCGGATAACCCGGTGTCGCAGTTGTTGGTTGCGGAGCTGGACGAACCCTTATTCAGCTCGACTCTGATCCTGCCCGGCGACACCGACGGCCTGAGCGATCCGGAAGACATCCGCGACCGGGTCGGGTCGCGGGTCGAACTGATCCTCGATGCCGGCAGCGTGCCCTTCGCGGAAACGACGATAGTCGACCTGACCGGGGACCTGCCGGTGATCGTCCGCCAGGGCGTGGGCAGCATCGGTTTCCTTCGCACTTGAATCCGGCCCTTAACCTTTCTATAGCCGTATCACACGATGGATGATTTATCTTTGATCCAGCGCATCAGCATCTGGGTCTTGCCCGTGCTGTTCGCGATCACTCTGCATGAAGTCGCGCACGGCTGGGTCGCCAATAAGCTGGGCGACAATACCGCGAAAAGTTTAGGGCGGCTGTCGCTGAACCCCCTGCGGCATATCGATCCGGTGGGGACGATTCTGGTGCCGGGGCTGCTGCTCGCCTTAGGAGGGTTCATCTTCGGCTGGGCCAAGCCGGTGCCGGTGGACTGGGGCCGCTTGCGCCATCCGCGCCGCGACGTGGCCCTGGTGGCGGCGGCAGGCCCTGCGATCAATTTGGCGATGGCCCTGGTTTGGGCGGTGCTCCTGCGTTTGGCACTGGAAATGCCGGAAAATCTGGAGTATGCAGCCTTGCCCCTGGGGCTGATGGGCAAAGCGGGGATCGCCATCAACACCGTGCTGATGGTGCTGAACCTGCTGCCGATTCCTCCGCTGGACGGCAGCCGTATCGTCTCCAGCTTGCTGCCGCTGAAAGCGGCGATCCAGTACAGCCGAATCGAGCCTTATGGGTTCTGGATTCTTCTGATCCTGATCTATACCGACATCCTGGGCCGCATCCTGGTGGGGCCGCTGATGGTGGTTCAGCATCTGATTTACGCTTTGGTCGGCTTGGCCGGGGGCGCATGAGCGAAACCTCTTCCGCGCCCGAGCCTGCCGAACCGTATGCACGGGTCAAGGGCTCGCCGCTTAGCCAGTTGCCGGAGGACTTGTACATCCCGCCGGATGCGCTGGAGATCTTTCTGGAAGCCTTCGAAGGTCCGCTCGATCTCCTGCTGTACCTGATCCGCAAGCAGAATTTCGACATCCTCGACATTCCCATCGCCGAAATCACCCGCCAATATATCGGCTATATCGAGATGATGGACTCCATGCGCATGGAGTTGGCGGCGGAATATCTGCTGATGGCGGCGATCCTGGCCGAGATCAAGTCCAGGGTGCTGTTGCCGCGGCCGCAAGAGGCCGAAGCCGAGGAAGAGGATCCGCGGGCCGAACTGGTGCGGCGCTTGCAGGAGTATGAACGCTTTAAGGTGGCGGCGCAGCGTCTGGACGAGTTTCCCCGGCTGGAGCGCGATCTGTTCGAAACCGGGGCAGGTGCCGACGATATCCCCGTGCCCAAGATCTATCCTAGCATCGCCATGGACGATCTGCTGTCGGCATTCGAGGACGTGCTCAAACGCCTGAACCATACCAGCCACCACCGCATCCGCCGCGAGGCGCTGTCGGTGCGCGAGCGCATGAGCATGATCCTCGAGCGCTTGAAGGGGAACGCTGCGCTGGCGTTCGAAACCTTGTTCCCGCAGCGCGAAGGGCGGCCGGGGGCAGTAGTGTCTTTGCTGGCGGTGCTGGAACTCAGCAAGGAAAGGCTGGTCGAAATCGTGCAAGAGGAACCCTTAGGCGCCGTGCAAGTGCGCTCCCTGACCGTCGTGGGTGGCGGAGACTGAGATGGATCTGAAGTCCATCGTCGAGGCCGCGCTGTTTGCCGCGCAGAGGCCGCTTTCCGTCGCCGAACTGGAAGCCTTGTTCGGCGAGGACGAACGCCCCGCCACGGAAGACATGCAGCAGGCGTTGACTGTGCTGGCCGAGGAATACGCGGAGCGCCCGCTGGAACTGCGTAAAATCGCTAGCGGCTATCGGTTTCAGGTCCGCCCGGCTTACGCGCCGTGGATTGCCAAGCTGTTCGAAGAGCGCCCCGGACGCTATTCGCGCGCCTTGCTGGAGACTTTGGCGATCATCGCCTACCGGCAGCCGGTGACTCGCGGGCAGATCGAGGATATCCGCGGCGTCGCCGTAAGCTCGGGCATCATCCGCACGCTCACCGAGCGGGAGTGGGTGCATGTAGTGGGGCATCGCGACGTCCCAGGCCGGCCGGCGCTGTATGCCACTACGCCTCAGTTCCTCGATTATTTCAATCTCGAATCCCTGGCGGAATTGCCGGTCCTACCGGAATTCGCCGCCTCAACGGAGTTAAACGATGTCCTTGCCGCCGCGCAAACCGACGAAACCCATCCGCCCCAGGAACCGCCCAGTACCGACGGCGGCGCCGACTGAGCCTGTCGAGTCTGGCGACGGCGAACGCATCCAGAAGGCGCTGGCGCATGCCGGCTTAGGTTCCCGGCGGGAAATCGAGGGCTGGATCCGCGAGGGCAAGGTCTTCATCAACCGTCACCTGGCGCATTTGGGCGACCGTTACCGCAAGGGCGACCAGGTGACGCTGAACGGCCATCTGATCAATCTCGAAAAGCGGCTGCAGGCGGTCACCCGGGTGCTGCTGTACCACAAGCCGGTCGGCGAACTGGTCAGCCGGCGCGATCCGGAAGGCCGCCCGGTGATTTTTTCGCAACTGCCGCGATTGGAGCTGGGGCGTTGGGTAGCGGTGGGGCGTTTGGACGTCAACACCCAGGGTCTGATCCTGGCGACCAACAACGGTGAGCTGGCGCATCGTTTGATGCACCCCTCGCGGGAAGTCGAGCGCGAATACGCCGTCCGTATTCTCGGCACAGTCCATGCTTCCGTCATCGAAAGGCTGATCGGCGGCGTGCAGCTCGAAGACGGGCAGGCGCGCTTCGAATCGGTCACCGAATCGGGCGGAGAGGGTGCGAACCGCTGGTATCACGTGGTGGTCCGGGAAGGGCGCAACCGCTTGGTGCGGCGCTTGTGGGAGTCGCAGAACCTGGTAGTGAGCCGTCTCATCCGGGTGCGCTACGGCGACATCATCCTGCCGCCGAGGCTGCGGGCCGGCGCATCCGTTGAGTTGCAAGGCGAGGATTTGGATGGCTTGCTGCGCTCGGTGGGGCTGCCTCCGGTGACGCCCGCGCCGCCTCCGCGGCGGCGGTTCGGCGGCGAGAGCCGGCGCCGCCACGGGGGCTCCCGAGAGCGGCGGAGCTAGAAATAGAGCGCAGAGTCCGCAGCCTTTCTGCTGCGCGGGGAAGCGCGTATGATGCCGCCAGCGCCGCCGAGCCGGCGTGGAAGGCTCCCTAGGAGCAGGGAAGAAGGACGTACTCAATGAATACCCATATCGTTTGGCATCCATCTACCGTGGTCCGCGATCAGCGCGAACAGCAGAACGGCCACAAGAGCTTCATCCTCTGGTTCACCGGATTGTCCGGCGCCGGCAAATCCACCCTGGCGCACCGGGTCGAGCAACTCTTGTTCGAGCAGGGCTGCAAGACCTATGTCTTCGACGGCGATAACGTTCGCCACGGCTTGTGCTCGGATCTGGGATTCAGCGCCGAAGACCGGTGCGAGAACATCCGCCGCATAGGCGAAATGAGCAAGCTGTTCGTCGACGCGGGCGTGATTGCCCTGACCGCCTTCATCTCCCCGTTCCGCCGTGACCGCGACTTGGTCAGGGCACTGGTCGCGCCCGGCGATTTCGTCGAAATTTTCTGCGACACTCCGATCGAGGTGTGCGAACAGCGCGACGTGAAAGGGCTGTACCGTAAGGCCAGAACGGGAGAAATCCCGGAATTCACCGGGATTTCCTCGCCTTACGAGGCGCCCGTGCAGCCGGAAATCACGGTGAGGACCGGGGAACGCGGCCTGGACGACTGCGCGGCTCAAATCCTGGAATATCTCGAACAGAAACGAAAGATCAACCTGAAAACGACAAGGTAGGACATCATGGCTAAAGTCATCAGAAAAGCCGTTTTCCCCGTTGCAGGACTAGGCACCCGCTTCCTGCCTGCCACCAAGGCTAGCCCCAAGGAAATGTTGCCGGTGGTGGACAAGCCGCTGATCCAGTATGCGGTCGAAGAAGCCGTTGCAGCGGGTATCGACGAATTGGTCTTCATTACCGGGCGTAGCAAGAATGCGATCATGGACCATTTCGACAAGGCCTACGAACTCGAAACCGAGTTGGCCGCGCGGGGTAAGGACGAGATTTTGAACATTGTCCGGAACATCATTCCGCCGCATGTCACGTGTATCTACATTCGCCAAGCCGAAGCGCTGGGCTTGGGCCACGCCGTCAATTGCGCCAAGGCGGTCATCGGCAACGAGCCCTTCGCCGTGGTGCCGGCGGACGATTTGATCGATGGCAACAGCAACGGCGGCTGCCTGTCCCAAATGGTCCGGATATTCGACAAATGGCAGTGCTCGGTGCTGGGCATCGAGCGCGTCGATCCCAGCGAGACCCAAAGTTACGGCATCGTGAAGACCAGTCCGATCGAGGCTGGGTTGGACAAGGTCGAAGCGATTGTGGAGAAGCCGCGCCCGGAAAATGCTCCGTCGAACCAAGGGGTAGTCGGACGTTACATCCTTACACCAGCGATTTTCGACAAGCTGGCCAACGTGTCGCGCGGCGCGGGCGGCGAAATCCAGCTTACCGACGCCATCGCCATGTTGCTGAACGAACAGACGG
This sequence comes from Methylococcus sp., assembly GCA_028688525.1. GTDB lineage: Bacteria > Pseudomonadota > Gammaproteobacteria > Methylococcales > Methylococcaceae > Methylococcus. Next base: position 10,318 of record JAQTYA010000042.1, read on the forward strand.
TCCTGGCCTACGAGTTCAGCGGCAAACGCTACGATTGCGGTTCCAAGCTCGGTTATCTCATCGCCACGGTGGAGCAGGGCTTGAAGCATCCGGACCTGCGTGCAGGGTTCGAGGCTTATCTGCGCACTTTCCAGTTCTGAAGCCCGGAAAACGAAGGGCCCTTGGCGGGAGGCGTTCCCGGCAAGGGCCTTTTTTCATTTGGACAGACCGCTCGCCAAGCGCTCCATGGCTTTTTCAAGATTGCCCATGCTGGTGGCGATGGATAGGCGGATGTGGCCCGGTGCGCCGAAGGCCGAGCCCGGGACTACAGCGACGCCGCTTTGTTCGATCAGGTATTCGGACAGCGCCAAATCGTCGGCCAGTTTCAGATTCGCAATGGCCGCTTCCACGTTCGGCAGGACATAAAAAGTGCCGTCCGTTTCCAGGCAATTGACGCCGGGAATGGCGTTCAGCTTGCCGACCACGAAATCGTGCCTCTCCTTGAACGCCTTGACCATGGTTCCGATGAAACCTTGCTCGCCGCTGAGCGCGGTTTCCGCAGCGACCTGCGAGATGGAGGTCGGATTGGAGGTGCTCTGCGATTGGATATTGGTCATGGCTTCGATCAGCCGTGCCGGCCCCGCCGCGTAGCCAATGCGCCAGCCGGTCATCGAATAGGCTTTGGACACGCCGTTCAGCACCATGGTCCGTTCGTACAGGTCGGGGCAGACGTTCAGGATATTGCTGAACTTGCCTTGCCATAGGATGTGCTCGTACATGTCGTCGGTGGCGATGACCACCTCGGGATATTTCCGCAGTACCGCGCCGAGTCCGGCCAGTTCGTCCGCGGTGTAAGCCATGCCGGTCGGATTCGATGGGCTATTGATCACGAACAGCCGGGTTTTGCTGGTGAGCGCGGCTTCCAGTTGTTCTGGGGTGATCTTGAACGCCTGCTCCTGCGACGCCTGGACGCTCACCGGCACGGCGCCTGCCAGGAGCACCATGTCGGGATAGGAAACCCAGTACGGCGCCGGAATGACGACTTCGTCGCCGGGATTGAGCAGGGCCTGCGCCAAGTTGTAGAAACTTTGCTTCCCGCCGCAGGACACCAGGATCTGCTTCAGGTTGTAGTCCAGCCCGTTTTCACGCTTGAATTTCGCCAGGATCGCCTGTTTGAGGCCGGGCGTGCCATCGACCGCGGTGTATTTGGTGAAGCCCTTCTCGATGGCCTGGATGGCGGCGTGTTTGATATGGTCGGGCGTATCGAAATCGGGCTCGCCGGCTCCCAGTCCGACGATGTCCTTGCCGGCGGCGCGCATCGCCGCGGCGCGGGCGGTGACGGCGAGGGTCGGAGACGGCTTGATGGACTGAACGCGGTCGGAAAGTTGTATGCTCATTGCTCTGTAGGTGAAGTGCGTGAAATTTGAGGCGTTATGTTACCGGTAAGCGGGTCATCCATAAACCGTCGAGGCGATTTCAGGGCGAATGCTTGTGGACTTCCTCGGATTTGGAGTAGTGTCGGTATCGGGCAACATCCCGACTTTCACGTTATCGCGATTCCCGCGCAGGGGCGCGGCCCGGGCGGTTGCTCTCCGGTTCCCCGAATAGGAGACATCCCCATGCGTAAAATGGCCAAGACTTTCGCTTTCATGCTGGTTCTGATAGGGATGGCAGGCGAGGCGTCCGCGGCGCTGGTAGTGCTGTATACCGGGCCGATGAAGGAAAAAACCTTAGACGGTGTGATACAGCGGCTTTCCTGCGACGTCCTCAATCTGGACAAAAAAGTTCAGAGTGTGACCGCCGATGTCGTCTGGCTCGACGGTTCCGTATTGGCGACTAATACGGCTGATGTCCAGCCGGGGCAGGTGACCTATAATTTCGTTACTTGGGCAGGAGCCACCGGCAACCTGTATTGCCGATTCACGGTGAAGACGAAGAAGGTGCGGGGCTATATCACGCTGTACAACCAGGACGGCCTTTTAATCTCCACGCAAGAAGCCTACTGACGGATATGAAGAGAGTGTTTCCCCGCTTTAGTTGAGGGAAACACTCTCGTTCTCAGACTTTTTTAGCGTTTGGATTTAATATTTTCCGTGCGCGCCCGGCGTTTTCTTTGGGCGCCATCGTCCCAGCCTTGCGATTCTCACAACAGCACCCAATTCAAACCTTCATCCCCGTAGCCGTGAGGATTACGGTTTACCTAGGCGTGGGGAAAACTAGAGGATTCGTTCAGCCATGCTTCCCGGAAGTGGTCATTGCCTAGCCCAGCCGGTCGAGGAAAGCTCGAAGCTGCCGCGCGGCCAGAAATCCAAGCCGTTCGTGCTCAGGAGCGGGTATTCGCCTTCCGGCGACCAGCCGGAGGCCATCCGGCGCTTGGTCGAGGGCCTGAGCGACGGAGAACTGCATCAGACCTTGCTCGGCGTGACCGGGTCGGGCAAGACCTTCACCGTCGCCAACGTGATTTCCCAGGTTCAGCGCCCGACCCTGATTCTGGCCCCCAATAAGACTCTGGCGGCCCAGCTCTACGGCGAGATGAAGGAGTTCTTCCCCGAAAATTCGGTCGAATATTTCGTTTCCTATTACGACTATTACCAGCCGGAAGCCTATGTGCCGGCTTCCGATACCTATATCGAGAAAGATTCGTCGCTGAACGAGCACATCGAGCAGATGAGGCTGTCGGCGACCAAGGCGCTGATCGAGCGGCACGACACGATCATCGTGGCCACGGTGTCCTCGATCTACGGCTTGGGCGAGCCGGCTTCGTATTTCGAGATGGTGTTGCATTTGGTGCGCGGCGACATGATCGACCACCGCAGCCTGATTCGCCGGCTGGCCGAGCTCCAGTACACCCGCAACGAAGCCGAGCTGCGGCGCGGTACCTATCGGGTGCGGGGCGACGTGATCGATATCTACCCGGCGGAGTCGGAGAAGGAGGCGCTGCGGGTCGAGCTGTTCGACGATGAGATCGAGCGGCTATCGCTGTTCGACCCGCTGACCGGCGAAATTCTTTCCCGCATAGCCCGCTATACGGTCTATCCCAAAACCCATTACGTCACCCCGCGGGAAAAGCTGCTGCAAGCGGTGGAGGAGATCAAGGTCGAGTTGAAAGAACGGCTGGAGCAGCTCCGCAGCCAGAACAAGCTGGTGGAGGCCCAGCGTCTGGAGCAGCGGACCCTGTTCGACATCGAAATCATCCTGGAAGTCGGCTACTGCTCGGGCATCGAGAACTACTCGCGCTATTTGTCCGGACGTTCCGCCGGTGAGTCGCCGCCGACCCTGTTCGATTACTTGCCGGACGATGCGCTGGTCGTGATCGACGAAAGCCATGTCACCATCCCGCAATTGGGCGCAATGTACCGCGGCGACCGTTCCCGCAAGGAGACGCTGGTCGAGTTTGGCTTCCGGCTGCCGTCGGCGCTCGACAACCGGCCTTTGAAATTCGACGAATTCGAGCTGCGCGCCCCCCAGCGCATCTATGTTTCGGCGACTCCGGGGCCTTATGAAAAAGCTCACTCGGGTGCCGTAGTGGAGCAGGTCGTACGCCCTACCGGTTTGGTCGATCCGGAGGTCGAGGTGCGGCCGGCCTCGACCCAGGTCGACGATTTGCTGTCAGAAATCCGCCTTAGGGTTCAAAAAGGGGAGCGGGTGCTGGTCACCACGCTGACCAAGCGCATGGCGGAGGATCTCACCGAATACCTCATGGAACACGACGTCGCGGTGCGTTACCTGCACTCGGATGTGGACACCGTGGAGCGGGTGGAAATCATCCGCGATCTGCGGCTCGGCAAATTCGACGTGCTGGTGGGCATCAACCTGCTGCGCGAAGGCCTGGACATCCCCGAGGTGTCGCTGGTGGCCATCCTCGATGCGGACAAGGAGGGGTTCCTGCGCTCGGTGGTGTCGCTGATCCAGACCATCGGCCGCGCCGCCCGCAATCTGAACGGCAGGGCGATCCTGTACGGCGACAAGATCACCCGTTCCATGCAGCAAGCCATGGAGGAAACCGAGCGCAGACGTTCCAAACAGATGGCCTACAATGAAATGCACGGACTGATTCCGCGAGGCATCACCAAGTCTGTGACGGATATCCTGGAAGTGGCGATCCCCGGCGCCGGCCCGGCCGGAACGCGGAAAGCCGCGGCCCGCGCAGCCGAGCCCACGGCGGAATACGCAGCCGTCCGGCCGGCGGAGGCCGCTAAACTCGTTAAGCAGCTCGAAGAAAAGATGTACCAGCACGCGCGGAACCTGGAGTTCGAGGACGCGGCGCGGCTGCGTGACGAGATTCATCGGATCCGGGAAAGTGCATTGATGGCGTAAAACTTGCTTCGCCTCCAATCGCCCGGGATGCCGAATGGCCGCCTGGGGCAAGGCTAAGATTTAAGCTGAACGATTGGAGGAATTAGACATGCCACAACGCATCATTGTTTGGGATCTTGCGACCCGAGTATTCCATTGGTCGCTGGTGACGAGCTTTTTCGGTGCTTACCTGTCGGCTGACAGCGACTACCGGGTGCTGCATGTGATGTTCGGTTATACGATCCTCGGGCTGATCGCTTTCCGGTTGCTGTGGGGATTCTTCGGCCCGCGCTATTCCCGGTTCAAGGACTTCGTCCGAGGTCCGATCGCGATTTTTCGCTATATGAAAAGCCTGCTTTCCCCTCATCCGGAGCATTACGTCGGCCATAACCCGGCAGGTGCCGTTGCCATCGTACTGCTGCTGTTTTTCGGCATCCTGGTCTGCGGTTCGGGGTTGCTGTCCTACGACGAGCGCTGGGAGAATCCGCTGAAGAGCTTCCATGCGCTGCTATCGAATTTCATGCTGGCGATCGTGGCCGTCCATATCGTCGCGGCGATCGTTTCGGGTTTCCTGCATCACGAGAACCTCGTGCTTTCCATGATCACCGGCAACAAGGAAGGCGAGGCGAGGCATTCTATCCCCAGTAAGCGCCGGCTAGCCGGCTTGGCGCTCGCTACGCTTATCGTATCGTTCTGGCTCTTCGCGTTGCCTGCCAACCAGCTTCGGACCGGGCCGTCCGGGGAACAAGACGGCCCGGCGGTGGACTTCCGGGCGGAAAATGCGCCGATGGCGCCGCTTCAGCCGATCGGAGCCGAACAGGTCCATTAGTTTTTGCCTGAGACCCTAGGGCCGCAGTGCCGGGTCGATTCGGGAGCAAACGTCATGTCTAAATACCATTCTCGCTTGAACCTGCTTTTGTTTGTCCTCTGGTCTTGCTCTTTTGCAGCGGCAGCTTCGCCTGAAGCACTGGACCAAGGTTTGGCGGCGGCCCGGATACGCCACTTCGACGCTGCGTTGGCGCAATGGCAACCTCTGGCGGAACGGGGCGATGCAGATGCGCAGTACCGGCTGGGTTCGCTATACCAGAACGGGCGGGGTGTCTCGAAGGATTATGCCCAGGCGCTCGGATGGTTTCGGCGGGCAGCGGCGCAGGGACAAGTCAGAGCCCAGTTCGAACTCGGGCTGATGTACGAGAAGGGTTTGGGCGTCAAGGCCGATCCGGCACAGGCACGCGCTGCCTACGAAAAGGCGGCGGCGCAAGGCTATACGATGGCGAAGAAGCGGCTGGAAGCCATGGCGGCGAATGCGGCGGAGCCGTCTTTGGCTGGAACGAAACTGCCGTACCCGGATACCGCTTTGCATCGCGCCGCCCGCCGGGGCAATGTCGAGGCAGTGAAGGATCTGCTGGCGCGGGGCGCCGATGTCGACGCGAGAGACGACAAGGGGCGCACCCCCTATGTGCTCGCGCGCGAAGCCGGTCACCCGGAAATTGCCCGGATGCTCTTAGCGGCGGGAGCCGATCCAGCGCTGGCTCCGCGCTCGGCTGCGAAGGATGTGCGGCCGCAGCCGCTCGAACCCAAGGTCGTGCCGAAGGACGAGGTCGGCGCTTATCCCGGCTGGCCGGCGTTGACGGTCGCCGCATGGCGCGGCAACCAGCGTTTGGTGGATTCGCTGCTGGCAAAAGGCGCGGCGGTGGATGCGCGAGCGCCAGACGGCCATACCGCCTTGACGCGGGCCGCCAGAGGAGGCCATACCGAAATCGTGCGGCGCTTGTTGTCGCGTGGCGCGGAGGCCGACGCCGCCTCAGCGGACGGCCGCACCGGCTTGATGTGGGCCGCGATGGAAGGGTATGCCGAAACGGTTGCTGCGCTGGCTTCGGCGGGTGCGACAATCGATGCGAAGGACCGGGATGGGCACACCGCTCTGGCTTGGGCGGCGCAAAGGGGGCGGACGGCGGTGTTGCAAGTCTTGTTGCACTCCCTTGCCGATCCGAGCCTCGCGCGCGGCGACGGCAGTACGCCACTCATGTTGGCCAGCGCGGCTGGCCATCGGGATACCGTCGAGGCGCTGGCGGCTAACGCCCCGGACGTAAATGCGCTGGATGCGGATGGACACACCGCCTTGTGGCTGGCCGTCAGCGCAGGGCATGCCGACGTCGTAGAGACTTTGATGGCTAGGGGCGCAGATCCGGATCGCGACAGAGGGCAGGGGCATAGTGCCCTGGCGCGGGCGGCATGGAGAGCCGACGAGCGCGTCATGATCTTGCTCGTGGACCACGGCGCATCGATCGATGCGGCCAGCGCCGACGGCAATACCGCCCTGGCCGTAGCCGCTGCCCGGGGACATGCGCGTGCCGCCGGTTTGCTGCTTGCGAAAGGAGCGACGCCCGATCTGCGGAACAAGCAGAACGTGACCGCCCTGATGCAGGCGGCGCGAGCGGGCCATCGTGAAATCGTCGAAGCCTTGCTGGCGGCCGGTGCCGATCCAGGAGTTCGAAACAAGCACAGGGAGACGGCGTCGGCCTTGGCTCGCAACAGCGGCCATGAGGATTGTGCTGAGCTGCTGGAAAAGCACGCAGCCAGCCATAAGAAATTCTTGGGCATGCTGTGACTGTTTAAGCCGCGGCCTTAGCGCCGTGGCTTCTTCCCCTGCAGCGGCTATCGCTTTGCTCGGCTCCGCCGTTGCCTTCCGTTCTCTTCGTTTGTTGACGCTGTCGTCATGGGGCGACGTACCAGTTTGACCAGTCTAATCCCGAACTGCGGACACTCGACTTCGCTTCGGTTGGGCTACGCCGGAAAGGAAACGGCTGCCGGCCTGCCTTCGGGAGCTTGTACCTATGGGGGCGGCAGGCACAGGGAGTGCAACGGGCCTTTTGCCGCTGTCGGGCGAAGCGATCCGCCTCCTCTACGTGTATGGAATCGGCGACGCCTTCTTGTTCGTGGTCGCCGCATAAGCGCTCAACATGTTGTTATACAAGGCAATAAATTTATTGGTACCGGTTTTGCTTTCTATCGTTGCGTAGGTGAAACGGCAAGCATTCGGCAACGATCCATAGTGAGCCGCAATTAGGGCACGGGGCGAGGGCTGCCCTGAACGGTGCCGTAAGTCCCCTGCCTCCATTGACGACAAAGGAAAATCAGCATGAACATGAAACTTGGGATTAACGGGCCGGCGGGCGTTTCCGGCCTATCAGGTGTCTTGAAATACGCGATGCCGGCTACGTTTGCATTGTTTGCCGCGTTGGCTGGATCGGGCGTGGCGCAGGCAGATGCCGCAGCGGGCGCGGTGCTATACGGCAGCTACTGCCAAGGTTGCCACGGTGCGCTTGCAAGTTCGACAAAAAAAGGAGCCACATCGGCGCGAATTCAGAGCGGGATCACCAATGTCGCGGCTATGTCCGGCTTGAGCAGCCTAACAGCGACTCAAATCAAGGATATCGCATGCGCTTTGGGTTCGACGGCGGATTGCACGGCGGCGCCTACTCCAACCCCTGCTCCGACCGGACCGACCCCGACACCTGGCCCGACGACGGTACCTACGCCGACTCCACCGCCGGCGACTTCGGGCGAGGCGCTGTATGCGGGCAACTGTCAAAGCTGCCACGGTCCGTTGGCGACGACCTCGCGGCGCGGCAGTTCGGCACGGAAGATTCAGGAAGCCATCAAGGAGAACGAAGGCGGCATGGGTGTTTTGAGCGGGCTCAGCTCCGCTCAGATCAAGGCCATCGCTTGTGCTTTGGGTTCCAGTAGGGATTGTTCATCCACTCCGACGCCTACGCCGCGTCCGACGTCTGCTCCTACGCCGCGTCCCACTACGGCGCCCACACCGACTCCGAATCCGAATCCGAATCCGACTTGCGGACCCCAGTCGCGTCCTGAGCTGGATACCGTCCCGTCGCAGTTCGATGCTACGGTCGGCCAGCAGCTGCAATTCAGCGTCAGCGCTCTGGACTGCAATGACGACGCGATCGTCATCAAGGCGCAAGGTCTGCCTAAAGGCGCGACGCTGACACAGGGGTTCGACACCACCAGCCGCAAGCAAGTCGCAACGGTTCAATGGGTGCCGGGGGCGGGACAGGCGGGTAAGCGCTACCGTGTGACGTTCACGGCGAAGAGCGGTACCCAAGCCAGCAGCTATGATTCGCTCGAGGTCGAAAGCGAAAAATCCCGTACCCAGACGTCTGTCTCGCGTACGACGACCCTCCGGGTATGGTCTGCGAAGGCCAAATCGCAGGACATTTCGCTGATCGATGCCGTCGTCATCCGGCAGGCGCAATGGCAATCCCAGCGAGCCCAACTGGCCGTGTCGGGAACCATCAAGTTCGGCGAATCTGCGACTAAGGCCGATCGCGAAAATTTGACGGCCAATCCCCTGACGATCAGGGATGAAGCTACCCAAGAAGTGATCGACCAAGTGACGGTCGATGTTTCTGGGAAGTGGTCGGCGAAGATTCCTTTGGCCGAGGCGGCCGTGCCTTGCTCGGTAACGGTCGAGTTCGACGGAGATACCGGCTCGCGTGCGGTCAAGCGTGCTCCGGCGCAATGCGGTAACTAAGTACCCATGAAAACCCGGCCTGCCCCTAGGCTTTTAGCCCTGGGGCGGGCCGGTTGCGTTTTAGCCGGCTGAACGGCTACTTCAAGCGTTCCGCGAGACGGCGCGGCGTTTCGGCTGGCCATCTGCCTTCATCGATATCCTTCTTCCCTCAAAACCCTCTGAACCACCGGGCGTTGCAGCATGCACCGGTAATGCGCCAAGCAATGCTCAGGCAGTTCGATCTTGAGCTTGTCCGCCCAGAATTCGACGTAAAACAGCGCGGCGTCGGCAATCGAGAAACTCCCCGCGACGTACTCCCGTCCCCTTAGCGCATCGTTGACGATCTCGAACCCGTGCTCGACGATTTCCCGGCCGCGCGCCTTGACCGCCTCGTGCTCGGCTGCGTTCGCGGTAAAGCTTGCGGTGGTGAATATCCGGGCGAAGCCATGTCCGTGCAGAGTGCCGACGACGTAAGCCATCATTTCTATCGTACGTGCCGCCAAATCCGGGTCTGCCGGCAGGAGTCCGCTTTTCGGATGGGTCAATGCCAGCCAATAGGCGATTGCCTGGAATTCGGTCAGCGCCGAGCCGTCGTCGCGTACCAGGGTGGGAATGGTTGATTTGGGGTTGATTGCGACATATTCGGGCTTGTAGTGGTCGCCTGCCGGCAGGTTCACGATGTAAGCCTCGAAAGGGATATCCAGCTCTTCCAGCAGGATGTGGATGCCGGTCGAGCAGGAGCCGGGAGTCATGTAGAGTTTCATGCGGGGTTTGCCGGTGGGTAGGTTGCGGTGCAGCCATTCTACCGGCGGGCGCCGCTTCCGTAGTGAGGCGTTCCCGTTGAAAGTCTATCTACGGACGCCGGCAACATCTGTCCGGCGCCCTTTCTGGCGGGTCCGTCAGGCCGCTTTCGCGCGCAGGCTGAACTGGTTCTGCGGGCGGGCGAGCCCTAAGTTTTCGCGCAGAGTACGGCCTTCGTACTCGGTTCGGAACAGGCCGCGCCGCTGCAGTTCCGGGATCACCAGATCGACGAAGTCGTCGAGCGCGCCGGGCAGGTAGGGCGGCAGCACGTTGAAGCCGTCGGCCGCGCCGTTTTCGAACCATTCCTGCAGATGATCGGCGATCTGCTCGGCAGAACCGATCAGGGTCCAGTGCCCGCGCGCGCCGGCCATCCATTGGTAGAGCTGGCGGATGGTGAAGCCGTGCTTGCGGGCGATATCTATCATCATGCCCTGGCGGCTGACGATGCCCTTGGTCGCCGGCAGCTCCGGCAGCGGCCCGTCGAGCGGATACTGCGACAGGTCGATCTCGCCGCCGGAGAGGCCGGACAGCAGGGCAAGGCCGGCTTCGGGATGAATCAATTCCTGCAACTGCTCGTATTTCTCGCGGGCTTCGGTTTCGGTGCTGCCGACGTAGGGCGAGACGCCGGGCATGATCTTGAGCTGGTCCGGCGTGCGTCCATACTTGGCGAGACGGCCTTTCACGTTCTTATAGAAGGCCTGGGCGTCTTCCAGCGTCTGCTGGGCGGTGAAGATGACCTCGGCGGTCCGAGCCGCCAGTTCCTTGCCGGGTTCGGACTGCCCGGCCTGGACGATGACTGGATAGCCTTGCGGCGGGCGGGCGACATTCAGCGGTCCCGCCACCTGAAAATGCTTGCCTTTATGGTTGGGGGTATGGACCTTGGCAGGGTCGAAAAACACGCCTGATTCCTTGTCCTTGACTAGCGCGTCGTCTTCCCAGCTGTCCCACAGCTCCTTCACGGTGTCGACGAACTCGTTGGCGCGCTCGTAGCGTTGGGCGTGTTCGAGTTGCTGTTCGCGGTTGAAGTTCTTCGCGGTGGCATCGCCGGCCGAGGTCACCACGTTCCATCCTGCCCGCCCGTTGCTGAGGTAATCGAGCGATGCGAATTTGCGGGCGAGCTGGTAAGGCTCTTCATAGGTGGTGGAGGCGGTGGCGATGAAGCCGATGTTCTGGGTGACGACGGAAAGAGCGGAAAACAGTGTGACCGGCTCGAAAGAAGCGCCCTTGTCGCTGCGGCCTTCGGACAGATTGCCGCCGAAATTGGCCGCCAGACCATCGGCGAGAAACATGGCGTCGAATTTGCCCCGCTCGGCGGTTTGGACGATCCGCTTGTAATGTTCCAGGTTGAGTCCGCCGTCGGCTTGGGCGTCGGGATGGCGCCAGGCGGCCACGTGCTGGCCTGCGCCGGGGATGAAGGCACCGAGTCTGAGTTTGCGGTCGGTCATGGTTGGCTCCTCAATAAGCGTTGATGTCCGGAATCGGTTTCCGGTGCAGCCGCTTCCGCAAGAACCGCGCCTGCCTCAGATGCGCCTGTTTCCGCGGCTTACAGCGCCGTGCCGGCCGTCAAGCTGCTGAGTCAGCAGCAGGCTCTGTTTGGCGGCTGTTGAATGAGCTACAGTTAACCGGCTCGGACCAGCAAGCTTCGGTAGATGCCGGGGTCGACGTTGCCGCCGCTGATGACGCAGCACACCGAACGGTTCCTGAACCGTTCCGGTTCGGCGAGCAGGGCACCGATACTCAAGGCCGCAGTGGGTTCGGCCTTGAGATTCGCCAGTTCGAACAGCAGACGCAGACCTTCGGCAATCGCAGTTTCCGGGACTTCCACGATTCCCGCCATTTCCTTCCGCAATATTTCCCAGTTGCGCCGTCCCAGGCTGAGCGTACGGGCGCCGTCGGCCAGGCTCTGCGGTTCGGATGCTTTGGCGACGACGCGGCCGAGCTGCAGCGAGCGGGAGGCGTCGTTGGCGAGCAGGGGCTCCGCGCCCAGCACCGGCACCCGGCTCCCAGCCATGCGCAGCCCCTGGATCAGGCCCGCACTCAATCCGCCGCCGCCGACCGGTGCGACGACGCAATCGAATTCGCGGTCTAGGCCAGCGATCTCGGTGCCTAAACTGGCATTGCCTTCGATCACGAAAGGATCGTCGTAAGCACTGGCGACATAGGCTTGCGGAAATTCCTCGGCCAGTTCGGCCACGCGCTCGGCCCGGCTCTTGGTGTTCACGTCGACCAGCTCGACGCTGCCACCGTAGTCCCTGACCGCTTCGATCTTCACCGCCGCTGCCGTGGCGGGCATGACCACGATGGCCGATTTCCCAAGCAGGCTGCAGGCATAGGCTAGGGCCTGGCCGAAGTTGCCGGAGGAGGCCGTGACGATCAGCTCCTGCGGCACGTTCGATGCGAGCTTGTAGGCAGCGCGGAACTTGAAGCTGCCGGTGTGCTGGAAGGTTTCGCTGACCAGGGTCACGCGCGCGTTCAGAGTCCGAGACAGGCGTTCGGCATCGATTAGCGTCGTGCGGCGTACGGCGTCTTGTAAGGGATGGGCTGTTGTTCTCAACATCTCTCCAAAATCAAGGCGTTGCTGCTGCTGTGGGTGCAGCCCGGCAACATGGGGTGTTCTCCGTCGACCAGCGCTTCGGGCTCATAATCGACAAAATCTCATATAAAACATCTAGTTACTGATTGGCATCGATCCTGCGATAGGTGGTTATAGCCGGCCAACACGCCGGCTAAATCCGTCGCCGCAAGCCATTCCGGAAAGATTCACCCAGGCCTAGCGGAAGACGCCGACTGACCTCAAGGCGTATGGCCGAATTCGGCCCCGCCGCGAAAGCAGGAGACCACTAATGAGCCGCACCCCTTCTTACCGCGAGTTCCAGAAGAAACCGTCGCCGTCGCTCGCTATCCGCGAGCGTCTGGACCACAAAGTCATCGACACGGACGTCCATACCATCGAATACACGCCGCTGCTGGAAGAGTACATCGCCGACGTGGGCGGCGCGGGCGCCGTGGACCAGTTCCGCGCAGCCATCGCCCGCGGTTTCGGCTATCTGGGCAACGCCTGGTACGACCAGTCCTGGGAGGAGCGCCGCAATAAGCGTTCCACTCGTCCGCCGTGGTGGGCGCTGCCGACCAGGAACACCCTGGACCTGGGGACGGTCACCTTGCCGGAACTGCTGAGCGAGCGCCTGCAGGAAGCCGGCATCGATTTCGGCGTGCTGTATCCGAACGTCGCTACCTTCGCCCCGCACATCGGCAATCCCGAATTGCGGCGGGTGGTGGTGCGGGCTGTGAACCGCTTCAACGCCGACTTGTTCCGGGACTACTCGGACCGGGTCACCCCGGTGGCCGCGATTCCGCTGCACGATCCCCAAGAAGGCGTCGAGGAACTGGAATACGCGATCAAGGAGCTGGGCCTGAAAGCGGCGCTGATTCCGGGCTACGTCAACCGCCCGATCAAGGCGCTGGCGGACAAGTATCCGCGCGATCAGCATCCGGAAGTGGCACAGAATGGCTACTGGGTGGACACCTACGGCCTCGACAGCGAACACGACTATGACCCGTTCTGGGCCAAGGCGGTGGAGCTGAAAGTGGTGCTGACTACCCATTCCGCCGGTATGGGCTGGACCGCTCGCCGCTCCATCTCCAACTACATGTACAACCACATCGGCCATTTCGCCGATGCCTCGCATGCGCTGGCTAAGGCCTTGTTCTTCGGCGGCGTGACCCGGCGCTTCCCCGACCTCCGCGTGGGCCTGCTAGAAGGCGGCGCGGCCTGGGGCGCGAACCTCTATGCCGATCTGGTCGGACACTGGGAGAAGCGCAACGGCCATGCCATCCAGAACTACAACCCCGCCAACGTGGACCGGGAACTGCTGGCTAAGCTGTTCGAGCGCTACGGCGCGAAGCTCACCAAAGGCAAACCGCTGCAGGACGGCGGCAACCTGATCGGCGGTGCCCTGGGCCGCGCCAACAACCTGCGCGACCAAGACCCCAATGCGCTGGACGACTTCATAGCGGCGGGCATCGAGAGGGTCGAGGACATCGCTGCGCGTTTCGTCCCCAACTTTTATTTCGGCGCCGAGGCGGACGATCCCACCGTGGCTTTCGCCTTCAACGAGAAAGCGCTGGGTACCCGCCTCAACGCCTTTTGGGCTTCCGACAGCGGCCATTGGGACGTGCCGGACTTGACCCAGGCGCTGTTCGATACCTACCGCCTCGTCGAGAACGGCGCGCTGTCGGAACAGGATTTCCGCGATCTGGTGTACACGAATCCCCACAACTTCTACGCCGGCAAGAACCCTGATTTCTTCAAGGGTACGGTCATTGACGGCAGTGTCGCAGCGGTGAAGAAAGCCGCTTAAAGCGGCGCATGAAACGGGACCGGCTGGCCGCTGGAGCGGCCAGCCGTCCCATACTTCCAGAGGTTATTTGCAAATGTTGATCGTACAGCGCACAAACAGGACGGGTACTGCGCTAGTCCTAAAATCGGCCGGGTACATGGGCTTGGCGGTGGCCGCGACTCTGGCTCGAGGCGCGCACGCCGAATCGAAAGATTCCGATCTTGCCGAGCTGAAGAAACAGATTCAGCTTCTGCAAAGCACCGTCGTCACGCTGCAGAAGCGGGTGGAAAAAGCCGAGTCCACGGCCGCCATGGTGGAGACTCAGACGACCAAGCTGCACAGCCGGGTGGAGAAGGCGGAATCCTCGGCGGCCAAAGCCGAGAGCCAGACCGCGGAACTCAGCACACGGGTGGAGAACACCGAGAGCCAAGTGG
>JAQTYA010000043.1 GCA_028688525.1 Methylococcus sp.
GGTGGATAATCGAGTACAACGAGCAGCGCCCTCATGACGCGCTAGGCCATCTGACGCCTAGCGAATATCGTCAACAAGCCGCCGGAAGTTCTACTTTTACGGTGTCCGCTTGACGGGGAAGCTTACGCTCTGACCCCATTTTTCTCAGCACCCAATTCGAGATGATGTCGTTCGCACACGGCTATGCCTTCGATCCCAGCTACGGACTGTCCCTGGACCAGCTCCTGCAGGTGGAGCCGCCCGAGCCACCGGAGGATTTCGCCGGGTTCTGGTCGGCACGGTATGAAGAAGCGTGCGCTTTGGCGCCGGCTGCCGAAATCCACCGCTGCGGCTGGAATCATCCGCGTTTTCAGGTATTCGACTTGAGCTACCGGTCAACTGCCGGGGTCACCATCGGAGGCTGGGCTGTCGTACCCGCGCACGGCCGGATCAGCCGGGGCTTCGTCGTTGGACATGGCTATGGCGGGCGAGGCGGTCCTGACCTGGACCTGCCGTTTGACGACGCAGCGATACTGTTTCCGTGTTTCCGCGGCATCTCCCGCAGCCGTTGCGCCGGCATTCCGGAAGCCCCGTACCAGCATGTGTTGTGCGGCATCGAGAGCCGAGACCGCTATGTGCTCGGCGGCTGTGTCGAGGACCTGTGGCTGGCAGTCAGCGCCTTGATCGAGTTGTTCCCGGCGGCGGCGGATCGGATCGGCTATCTCGGGATCAGCTTCGGCGGCGGCATCGGCGCCTTGAGCCTGCCTTGGGACCCGCGGATCCACAGAGCACATCTAAACGTGCCGACATTCGGGCACCACCCGCTGCGCCTGGAGCTGCCGACGGTAGGCAGCGGAGAAGCGGTCAGGCGTTGCCAAAACGCGCACGGTAACGTGATGGCAAGCTTGGCGTACTACGATGCCGCCAGCGCGGCGACCTGCACCGCTATCCCGGTGCAGGTCGCCGCGGCGCTGTTCGACCCGGCGGTCGCACCGCCTGGCCAGTTCGCCATCTTCAATGCACTCGCCGGGCCGAAGGAGCTGTTCGTGCTGGAAGCAGGACATTTCGACTATCCCGGCAAGCGGGAACAGGAACTAGCCTTGTCGGCTGCCCTCGCCACCTTTTTCGGGCCACTATGAACCGCGAATATCACTGCTGGTACTCGGAACGCTTGGGCCGCAACATGGAACTGTTGATCTTCGGTCACGCCGGTGCCAAGGTGCTGGTGTTTCCGACCCGCGACGGACGCTTTTACGAATACGAAGACTTGCGCCTGGTGGAAAGCCTGCGGCACAAGATCGGCGCCGGCCAGTTGCAACTGTACTGCCTGGACAGCATCGACCACGAGTCCCTGTACTGTTTCTGGCGCCATCCGTCCGAGCGGATCAAGCGCCACAGCCAGTTCGAGGAATACATCCTGAACGAGGTGTTTCCGCTGATGGCCGCGAAGAACCCGCATCCCTGCACCATTGCGCACGGATGCAGCCTGGGCGCATTCCATGCAGCCAACATCGCGTTCCGCCATCCCCATCTGTTCCGCAAGCTCGCTGCATTTTCCGGCCGGTACGATCTGACGCTCAGCGTCGAACACTTCCGCGACCTGTTCGACGGTTATTACGACGATGCCATCTACTACCACACGCCCTCGCACTTTCTCCCGAACCTGCACTGCAATGATCGGCTCGATGCGCTCCGGCAAATGGATATCGTGCTAACCGTGGGAAACGAGGACCCCTTTCTCGATAACAATCGCCACTTGAGCCATGTGCTTTGGTCCAAAGGTATCCCGCATAGCCTGCACACCTGGGCCGGTCGGGCCCATCAAGGCCGGGCCTGGCGCAAGATGGCGCCGTTGTACGTCTGAGCCGGGGCGGATATGGCCCTGGCGTTTTGAGGATCAAGCCTCCTCGTCGATCGCCACAATCCGAGGAATGTGCCTGCCGCCTTCGAAACCGGTCGCAAGGAAGGTTTCGACGATTTTCTTGGCCATCTCCAAGGTCACGATGCGCTGGCCCATGGCGATACAGTTGGCGTCGTTGTGCCAGCGGGTGAGGTAGGCGGTTTCTTCGTTGAAACAGTAACCGCAGCGGCAGCCTTTGACCCGGTTGGCGACGATGGCCTCGCCATTGCCGCTGCCGCCGAGGACGATGCCGCGCTCGACCTCGCCGCGGGCTACGGCCACGGCGCAAGGGCGAATCCAAGTCGGGTAGTCGGTGCGTTCGTCGCTGAAGCAGCCGTAGTCGATGACTTCATGGCCGAGCGAGGTCAGCCAGGCGCGGAGCTGCTCCTTGTGGTCGAAGCCGGCGTGATCGGATGCGATGCCTATTTTCATGGGGATTCCTTACTTTGTGGTTCGGGCCGCGGCCCGGTTGGGACCGGTTACAGCTGTGCCAACACGGCCTCAACATTCGAGACTTCGAACTTGCCGGAGGCTTCGACGCCGAGGTATTTCACCACGCCATCGTCCACGATCATGGCGAAGCGGTGGCAGCGGACGCCCATGCCGTTGGCGGTGAGGTCGCGCTCGAGGCCGAGCTTTTTCGCGTAATCGGCGCTGCCGTCGGCCATCATGCGCACCTTGCCGCCGGCCTTTTGCTCGCGGCCCCAGGCGGCCATCACGAAGGCGTCGTTGACGGCCATGCACCAGATTTCGTCGACGCCTTTGGCCTTGAGCGGATCGACGTGAGCGACGAAGCCGGGCAGGTGTTTGACGGAGCAGGTCGGGGTGAACGCGCCGGGCACGCCGAAGATGACGAGCATCTTGCCTTTAGCGAGTTCGCCGACATCGAGGGCCTTCGGATTCAGCGGGCAGGCGGTGGCCGGGTCGAACTCGGTGCATTCGGTAAGCGTGCCTGCAGGCAGGCGGTCTCCTACTTGGATGGTCATGGGATATCCTCCTGATGTTTTGCTATCGGTCTGGCGAAGCGCGAGGATGGCGGAAGCCGTGCCGGAAGTCAAAAGGGTCAAGACCTTAACCCTATGATTTTCATGGTCTTGGCTCATGCGCGGCAGTACCGCAGCTGTGTTAGAGTCACGGCCTCAAGGTTTTTTCCAAACAAGAACAATATGAGGAGGGAAGCCATGGAAAATCCATCGAAGCTCCGCTGGGGCATCCTCGGCGCGGCGCGCGTCAACGAGCGCCTGATGCCCGCCATCGTCGAAGCGTCGAATTCCGAACTCATCGCCATCGCCAGCCGGCGCCCCGGCGCCGCAGCGGAAACCCTGGCCAAATACGCCCCGCACGAGCAGGGAGTGCGCACCTACGACCGGCCCGAAGCCTTGCTCGCCGATACCGAGGTAGAGGCCGTCTATCTCCCCATGGCCAATCACGAGCACGCTGAGTGGGCTGGGCGGGCATTGCGTGCCGGCAAGCACGTACTGTGCGAGAAGCCGATGGCGCTGACGGCGGCGGACATCGAGGCGATCGGTGCCGCCGCCCGCGAATGCGGCCTCACGGTGATGGAAGGCTTCATGTACCGCTTCCATCCCCAGCATGCCCGTGTACAGGAGATCGTCCGCTCCGGTTTGATCGGCGAGGTCCGCTATGCCCGCGCCAGCTATTCGTTCATGATGCGCCCGGCCCGGCGCTACCGCCTGGCGCAGGATGTCCGCCACGGGGGCGGCGCGATGTGGGACATCGGGCCCTATGCGGTGCATTCCCTGCGCTGGTGCTTCGAGCAGGATCCGGTCGCAGTGACTGCGATGGCGAAATACGTCGAGAGCGGCGCGGACGTCGCCACCAGCGGCATCATCGACTTCGGCGACGGCCGCCGCGGCCATTTCGACATCAGCTTCGAATGCGCGCGGCGTTCGGAATACGAGATCAACGGCACCCTGGGCGGCGTGAAATGCCACACCGCCTGGCAGAATCCGGGCGACGTCCCGGTCATCTCATGGTGGACCGAGGACGGCCGCCAGGGCACTGAACAGTTGCCGGCGGCCAACCACTTCCGGCTGGAGATCGAACATTTCGCCGACTGCGTGCTGAACGGCAAGCCGCCGCTGCTATCGCTGGACGATGCCAGGACGAATTGCCGGACCATCGTGGCCGTGCTGGAATCCGCCGCATCCGGCCAAACTGTGAAATTGAACAGCTGAATCTTTTATCGGCCCTTAAGGGAACCCCATGAAAAAATTCATCAACACGGTCGAGGACTTTCTGGACGAAAGCCTGCGCGGCTTCGCCAAAGCCCATGCCGATATCGTCGATTTCAGCCCGGAACCCCGTTTCGTCTCCCGCAAGGCGCCGGCCAAGTCCGGCAAGGTGGCGTTGGTCTCGGGCGGAGGCTCGGGGCACGAGCCCTTGCACACGGGCTTCGTCGGCTTCGGCATGCTGGACGCCGCCTGTCCCGGCCAGGTGTTCACCTCGCCGACTCCGGACCAGATGCTGGCGGCGGCACTGGCGGTGGATCACGGCGGCGGTATCCTATTCATCGTCAAGAACTACGCCGGCGACGTGATGAACTTCGAAATCGCCGCCGAGATGCTGGACGCCCCCCACGATTCTCTGTTCGTACACGACGACGTTTCCCTTCCGGAAAACCGGGGCATGGGCCGGCGCGGCATCGCCGGCACCACGGTGGTGGAAAAGATCGTCGGCGCGGCGGCGGAGGCGGGCTACGATCTGGCCGCCTGCAAGGCACTGGGGGAACGCGTGGTCCACGCCACCGCCTCCATGGGCGTCGCCCTGACCAGCTGTACCGTGCCGGCCCTGGGCAAGCCGATGTTCGACCTCGGCGAGCGGGAAATGGAAATGGGCGTGGGCATCCACGGCGAGCGCGGACGGGAGCGCTTGGCGCTGGGCAGCGCCGGCGAGATCGTGGACTACATCGCCGCCGTCATCGACGAAGAGCTGCAGCCGCAACCCGGCCAGCCGGTGCTGCTGCACGTCAACGGCTTCGGCGGCACGCCCTTGATCGAACTACACCTGATCTACGAGCTTGCGCACCGGCACTGGAGCGGACGCGGCGTCGATATCGCCCGCTCCCTGGTAGGGAATTACACCACCTCGCTGGACATGGCCGGCTGCTCGCTCACCCTGGCCCTGCTGGACGAGGAAATGCTGCGGCTATGGGACGCGCCGGTGCACACGGCGGGTTTGCGCTGGGGATGCTGAGGACCGGAGGAATTAGGAGGCCGACCCCGCCAGGACTTCGGCAATCGCCGAGATCATGAGCTGGCTGCTGCGGGCACCGGCATCGATGTAGCCTATGGCGCGCTCGCCCAGAAAAGAGGCGCGGCCCTTGGTTGCCAGCATACCGCGGGTCGATTCCATGCCGGCTTCGGCCGCACGCTTCACTTCATCCAGCGTCTGCGGCAAGGGCAGGGCCTGTTCCACCGCCGATTTTAGGGCGTCCGCCACCGGAATCAGCACATCCAGCATGGTCTTCTCGCCCCGATCCGCTTTGCCCCGCGCCTTCATTGCCTCCACGCCCTGAGCGAAGGCCTCGGCCAGGTTCGCCTGGTTCATTTCCCGACCCTTCATCGACTTGCTCATGGCGATGAACAGCGTGCCGTATAGAGAACCCGACGCCCCGCCCACTGAAGACAGGAGACTCATTCCGATTTTCTGAAGCGCGGACGCCCAGTCCAGGCTGCCCAACACCTCCAACTGCGTCTCCAGGACAGCCAGTCCACGCTGCAGGTTGATGACGTGATCGCCGTCGCCGGTAGCTTGGTCGAGAGCGGTGACTTCATCGGCGTGCTCCCGGATGGCCGAGGCAGCAGCCCGGATCAAAGGAAGTATCGTAGACGACATGCGGGATGCCTAGGACTAGGAACTCAGCAAGACCGGGCGCAGCCACTCCGTAAGGATTTCGCAGCCGCGGCCCGCTTTATCGAAATATCACTGGGCGCAGGCTGCAGGCGCTTGGTTGCAGGCGGCAGTGAACAAGGGAATGATGTTCCCGCTGGTCAAAGGGCTAGCCGCGGCAAACTTGATATTTCCGTCGTTCGGCCCCCAACTGGTGACGCCGACCACCATGTTGGGGTCGCTGTCATATCCCGGCGTTCCGTCGAGGACGGGCGGAATGCCCAGGTTGACCAGCCATGGACCACCGCTCGAACCTTGGGTCTGCAAGGTACCGATCAGCGTGTTGGAGCGGTAATCGGGGGAGCTCGGCACGAAACCGACCGCATCGGTACGTTCCATCAACCGGCCTAGATCGAGATTGGACGGATAGCCGAGCTGGGAAATCTGAATATCGCCCGAAGGCGTAAAGCCGTAGCCGTTATAGCCCACTCCGAACCAGCCGGTATTGGTACCGGGGTATTTTTTACCCTTGGCTTTCAGCACGATGACGGCAACGTCGCTGGGGCAGACGACTTTCTGCACACAGTCCATGGTTCCATCGAGATACGAGGAAAGCACGCCGACGGCCTGCCCCTGCCACTGACCGTAAGGCGCCTTGCCATTGCTGTACGCCGGCACGTAAACGAAATTCGAAAACAGCTGACCGGAGCCAAATTCGGTAACGCAATGCGCAGCGGTGATGAGTACCCCCCTGGCGATGAGCGACGCCGTGCATACATAGGTGTCCGCGCCGATCTTGAAGAACAATCGTCCCGCTGCGCGGAAGGGATAAGCCTTGGTCACCGTGAACCCATAGGCATCGACCCTAGCCGTGGTGAACGGCAAGCCGCTGGTACCGTATTGCTGAGGCTCCGCCGCAACCGACTGGGCACCGGCGGCCGGGGAAGATTTCTTCAGCAAGGACTGCGGCACCAAGACCGCCGGAGACTGTTTGCCGTCGCCGGAGGAGCCCGGCAGAAAACCCGGCGGAGCGCTGGACTTCGGAGCAGCGGACGATCTCGACGCGGCACCTGCCGCCGCGTCAGGTAGAGCATTTCCGGACGGTAGGGGGAGTTCCTTGGCATTGGCAAAGTCGACGGGGCTGCGAGCATCGGTCGCGCTGGGCAACACGGTTACCGCGCTTTCATCCGCCCCGGCCAACGATGCCACGCTCCAAACGATGCCTGCGAGGCCTGCTTTGATAAGAGTCTTCATGGTTTCTCCCGTGGAAAAGTTCTGCCGTTCTGTTCGCGTTGCGCTGGCAACAGATTCCATTCTAGTCCTGCGCCGCCGGAAATGTCGGGAAAATATCGCCCGTAGCCGTCAGCTTCTCGCCGCGAACACCGCCACCGGAGTTTGTGTCTGGGAAAGCACAAAACTCACAGGGTACTGCCGGTTCGGCCCATTCTGAGCGGCATCGAACACGGCGACCTTGCTGGCGCCGCCGAACTGCAAATAAACGCGCCGGGCATCGAGTATCCAAGGCAGAGTGAGACTGATGCGCTCGGTCGGCGCGACCGCGCCCACCTGGGCCAGGCAGGGCGGGGTATCGTCCGCCGTGCCGCCCAGCGCCAAGCCGGCTTCCAGATTGGGACTGGAGGGGAACAGCGAGGCGGTGTGGCCGTCATCGCCCATGCCGAGAATCAGTGCCGCGAACGGCCGGGGCAGATCGGCGAAGGCTTCCGCCAGGCTCGCTTCGCCTGCCGCCGCGGAAGCATCTCCGGTGTATAACGGCAGGAAGCGAGCGGCCGCCGCCTTGCCTTGCAGCAGATAGGCCTTGACCAGGGCAGCATTGCTGGCCGGGTCGGTCTCCGGCACCCAGCGCTCGTCGACCAGGGTAACCACGACTCGCGCCCAATCGAGATCGGCTTCGCGCAAGGCCTCGAATACCGGCACCGGCGAACGGCCGCCGGAGACGGCCAGGGTAGCCTGGGGCGCCGCCGCCAAGGCGGCGCGCAGATCCTCGGCCACGGCCTCAGCCAGCTCAGGTGCCAGGCTGGCGTTATCTTCGAACCATCGAATCTCGGTCATCTTCAGTTTCCTTCGTGCCAGCCAATGCCGTCACGCTCCAGTAAGTGCAAGGACGCCGCCGGCCCCCAGGTACCCGCGGCATAGGGTTCGGGACCTTTCGGATCGGCGGCCCAGGTGTTCAGGATCGGTTCGACCCAGCGCCAGGCCTGCTCCTGCTCGTCCTGACGAACGAACAGCGCTTGGTTGCCGCGGATGGCATCGAGCAGCAAACGTTCGTAGCCGCCTTCGGTGCGGCGCACCTTGAACTGTTCGGCGAAGTTCAAGTCCAGCGACACCGGCTGCAGCTCCATCGAGTCCCCCGGCTGCTTGGCGTACAGATAGAGCCGGATGAATTCGTCCGGCTGCAGACGGATCACCAGCTTGGCCGGAGCGCAGGAGCCGCTCTTGCTGGGCAGCGGGAAGATCGGATGCGGCACGTCGTGGAAGTGGATGACGATTTCCGCCAGCCGTTCCGGCAGCCGCTTGCCGGTGAACAGATAAAACGGCACGCCGGCCCAGCGCCAGTTGGCGATTTCCGCCTTGATGGCAACGAAAGTCTCGGTATGGCTGCCGGGAGGAATATCGTTTTCCTCCAGATAGCCCGGCACCGGCTTGCCGCCGGAAACGCCGGCGCGGTACTGGCCGCGCACCGTTTTTTCATGCACGTCCGCCTCGCTGAACGGCACCAGCGACTCCAGCACCTTGAGCTTTTCGTTGCGGATGGCATTGGAATCCAGACTGGCCGGCGGCTCCATCGCCACGAAACAGAGCAGCTGCAGCAGATGGTTCTGTACCATGTCGCGCAGCGCGCCGGCCTTGTCGTAGAAGCCGGCGCGGGTGCCGATGCCGACGTCCTCTGCGATGGTGATCTGGACGTCGCGGATCCACATCCGCCGCCACAGCGGTTCGAACAGCGCGTTGCCGAAACGCAAGGCCATCAGGTTCTGCACCGATTCCTTGCCCAGGTAATGGTCGATCCGGTAGACCTGGTTCTCGTGGAAATAGCGGTCCACATCGGCAGTGATCGCGTTGCTGGAAGCCAGATCGTGGCCCAGCGGCTTTTCCAGCACCACCCGGCTGTTGGGGCCGTTGAGGCCCTGACGGGTCAAGTGGGCACAGATCGTCGCAAACAGGAACGGCGCCGTGGACAGATAGAACACCGTCACCGCGGCCGGCGCTTTTTTCAGCCGCTCCTTCAGCGGCGCGTACTGCTCGGGCTGGGTGGCGTCGATACGGAGATAGGCTAGACGCTTGCGGAATTCGGCCCACACCGCCTCGTCCCAATCGGCGGCAGGAATGAAGTGGCGGGCCTTTTCGTCCGCCAGTTCGAGGAAAGCGTCTTCGCTCAGATCCTGCCGGTCGACGCAGAGAATATGGCCGGCTTCAACCAGCAGGCCGTTCTTATGGCACTGGTACATCGCCGGCAGCAGCTTGCGCGTGACCAAGTCGCCGGCGCCGCCGAAAAAGACCAACTTGAATGATTCGGGAAATGGGAGCTGACTCACCGCTGACATCCTCTTGTTATGGCCCCGCCGTCGAACGGCCGGTTGGGGCTGATGAAGCGCCGGACCTGCAACGAAAAAGTCCGGCCAAAAACTGACCAATGTTAGTCGCCGTGCTACGGACTGTCGAGCGACCCCTTGAAATTCACAACAGAAGACAGTCTGTTACCGTTTCTTGACACTCGTTTCCGCCTTGGCTTAAATGCGAAGGTTTTATCTCCGCCGATGGGCGCCCTCCGGCGCCCCCACAGAAGAAGAGCATCGACGAACCCATGTTCCTGCACCAGACACTGGTCGACGTCACCGACCGCATCCGCGCCCGCAGCCACGACCGCCGGGCAGCCTACCTCGAACTCATGCACCGCGCCCGCCAGAAGGGCGTCGAACGCTCCCACATCGCCTGCACCAACGTGGCCCACGCCTATGCGGCGACTCCCGCCAACGACAAACTGGTGCTGAAGGCCGCGGCGGCGGCGAACATCAGCATCGTCACCGCCTACAACGACATGCTCTCGGCACACCAGCCCTACGAGCACTATCCGGAGATCATCAAGGCGGAAGCCCGCCGGGCCGGCGTCACCGCCCAGGTGGCAGGCGGCGTGCCGGCGATGTGCGACGGCGTGACCCAGGGCCAGACCGGGATGGAACTGTCGCTGTTCTCGCGCGACGTGATCGCGCTGTCCACTGCGGTGGCGCTGTCGCACCATGTGTTCGACGCCAGCCTCTACCTCGGCGTCTGCGACAAGATCGTGCCGGGCCTGCTCATCGCCGCGCTGCGCTTCGGCCATCTGCCCGGCGTATTCGTGCCGGCGGGGCCGATGGTTTCAGGCATCTCGAACTCGGAGAAGGCTAAGGTCCGGCAGGAATTCGCTGAGGGCAAGGTAGGCCGCGACGCCCTGCTGGAATCGGAAATGGCGTCCTATCACAGCGCCGGCACCTGCACCTTCTACGGCACGGCCAACAGCAACCAGATGCTGCTGGAAATCATGGGCCTGCAACTGCCGGGTTCGTCCTTCGTCAACCCCGGCACGCCGCTGCGCGAGGCCCTGACCCGCGCCGCCACACGAGTGGCGGCCGATCTGGCCCAGGACGCCACCGCGCCCGCCCTCTGCCATATCGTCGACGAGCGCGTCATCGTCAACGCCATCGTCGGCCTGCTGGCGACCGGCGGCTCGACCAACCACACCATCCATCTGGTAGCCATCGCCCGTGCCGCGGGGATCGAGATCAATTGGGACGATTTCAACGACCTCTCCGCCGTTGTTCCGCTGCTGGCCCGCGTCTACCCCAACGGCAAGGCCGACGTGAACCACTTCCATGCCGCCGGCGGCATGGGCTTCCTGATCCGGGAACTGCTCGATGCCGGCCTGCTGCACGAGGACGTGCAGACCATCCTCGGCCTCGGCCTGCGCCGCTGGGCGGAGGAGCCCTGGCTGGAAAAAGGCACCCTGGCCTGGCGTCCCGCTCCGGAAAAGAGCCACGACCCAGCGGTGCTCGCCACGGCCAGCGAGCCGTTCAGCCCGGACGGCGGTTTGCGTCTGGTCACCGGCAACATCGGCCGCGGCGTCATCAAGGTCTCGGCGGTGGCGCCGGAAAACCGAGTAGTGCGGGCGCCGGCCATCGTGTTCGAGAGCCAGGACGAGTTGATCGACGCCTTCAAGCGCGGGGAGCTGGAGCGCGATTTCGTCGCCGTGCTGCGCTTCCAGGGACCACGCGCCAACGGCATGCCCGAGCTGCACCAGCTCACGCCCGCTCTGGCCTCGCTGCAGGACCGCGGCTTCAAGGTAGCACTGATCACCGACGGCCGCATGTCCGGCGCCTCCGGCAAGGTGCCGGCGGCGATCCACATCTCGCCGGAATGCGCCATGGGCGGCCCGCTGACCCTGCTGCGCACCGGCGATACCATTTTGCTCGACGCCGTGCAGGGCAAACTGGAAGCCGAAGTGCCGACCGACCGCTGGTCGCTGCGCGAGCCGGTGACGGACGATCTGTCCGGCAACCAGTTCGGCAGCGGACGGGAGCTGTTCAGCGGCTTCCGCCATCTGGCCGACACCCCGGAACGCGGCGCCTTCACCTTTAATTTCGAAGACGGCGGCCGTTAAGGCGCGTCCTCCTTAACCCTTAGGAATAACTATGAATCTGGATCAGATCATCGACGCCACCAGCGTCATGCCCGTGATGGTGGTAGACCGCCCCGAAGACGCCGTGCCGATGGCCCGCGCTCTGGTGGAAGGCGGCATCCGCGTGCTGGAAATCACGCTGCGCACCGCCGCCGGCCTTGAAGCCGTCAAAGCCATCCGCCAGGAAGTGCCGGACGCCATCGTCGGCGTCGGCACCATCGCCACCCCTGCCCAGCTAGAAGCCTCGATCGCCGCCGGTGCCCAGTTCGGCGTCTCGCCCGGCACCACGCCGACCTTGCTCAAGGCCATCGTCGACAGCAAGCTGCCGTTCTTCCCCGGCGTCGCCACCACCACCGAGGTGATGCAGGTGCTCGAAGGCGGGCTGACCGTAATGAAATTCTTCCCCGCGGTCGCCGCCGGCGGCGTCAAGATGCTGGACTCCTTCCGCGGTCCGTTCCCGCATGTGCAGTTCTGCCCGACCGGCGGCATCAACGCGCAAAACGCGCCGGACTTCTTCAAGCTCCCCAACGTGGTCTGCATCGGCGGCTCCTGGCTGACCCCCAAGGACCTCGTCGCCGCCGGCAACTGGGCGGAAATCACCCGCCTGGCGCGCGAGGCTGCGGCGCTCAAACCTTAAACCTCACACACGCCGTCGGCGTCCATGCCTACGGCGCGACACGAAACACGCTCAGTCGACCTGCTCCGACCGGTAACGGAAAACCTCCAGCGTGTCCGACCAGTAATCTACCGGCAACCCGGTTTTGAGCTTGAGCTGGCGGAGGAAAGCCCACGGGTTGGGAAGGACTTCCCAGACCGAGGGCAGGAAGGTGCCGCGCAAGGCACCCTCCCGGAGGATCAGCCCATCGACGCCGGGCTTTAGCTGCCCGATCAGATCGGCTTCCGTGCGGAAGCTCATGGGTTCCGGCGGGCTGAGAACGGAAATATGGATGTCCAGCGCATCCGCCTCGTTTGCCCCGACGGGCGGGAAGCGGGGATCGCGGAAGGCGGCGGAATAAGCGTTGTCGGCAACGTCCGCGGCAAGCGGGCGGACCGCTTCCAGGCAACCGATGCAGCCGCGCAGCTCGCCGTTTTCCTTCAGGGTGACGAAAGTGGCGCGCTTTGCAACCAGAGCAGGCGGCAATCCCGCTAGCTCGACCTGAATCGGCCGGCCGGTTGCCAAACCGTGCCGGATCGAGTTCCGGGCCAGATCGAGCAAATATCTCCGGTGTTCGGGTTCAAGCGGCGGGGTGGCCGGATTCGATGACATAGGCTCCGTATCCTACGACGCTGTCCTTGGACCCGGCGGTGTCGCCGGAATTGCGCAGATCGACGGTTTTGGCAGTAAAACCGCGGCGGCGCGCGGCGATGAGGAGGCCTGCGACCGGCAGCCGTCCGCAGGCGTCGTCGAAGCCGATGTCTTCGGGGCGCAGCGACTCGATGGCATCCGAAGTCGCCCGGTCCATCCGCCTAGCCGTAGCGTAGTCATGATAATGGCTCAAGTCCGAGCTGGCGACGATGAGGGTTTCGCCCCCTCCCCACAACAGATCGATGGCCTCGGCGACCTGGGCCGGAACGGCATCGCCGACCACGATCGGCACCAGCTTAAAATCTTCCAGCACTTCCTGCAGGAACGGCAGATGGACTTCGAGGCTGTGTTCCAGCACATGAGCCTGATCCAAGATCTGCACGAAAGGCAGTGCCGCCAGGGCCGCTTGGGCTGCGAGATCCAGAGGGATTTCACCCAAAGGCGTCGAAAAACTCTGCGCGCTGCTCAAGGCCAAACCGCTGAAAGCCACGCGGTGCGAAGGACCCAGCAGCACGACGCGGCGGATGCTGAGCCGCAAGGGCCGCAGCAAGGCATAGGCGCTGGCGGCGACGGGACCGGAATAGACATAGCCGGCATGGGGGACGATCAGCGCCTTGGGCGGGGTGCCGACGGCTTTCGCATCGCCGATGTAACCCTCCAGCATGGCATGGAGATGGCGCCGGTCCGCGGGATAGAAGAGGCCGGCGACGGCGGGGGCTCTAACGAATGGCATGGCGGCCTCCTACTTCGGAAGAAGAAACACTTGCCTGGCGGATACAGAATTCATACTGTAAACGTGCCTGTCAACTTCCCGTCGTTCCGGGGGTACGCCATGGACACGATCATCGATGCTCAAGAAGCCTTTCCCACCCGTTTCTGGCATGTCCTGGACGATGGCCGCGTCCAGTGCGACGTCTGTCCCCGCTTTTGCAAGCTGCACGAGGGCCAGCGCGGGCTCTGCTTCGTGCGCGGCAACCTCGGCGGCAAGGTGGTGCTGCTGTCCTACGGACGCTCCAGCGGGTTCTGCGTCGATCCCATCGAGAAGAAGCCGCTGAACCATTTCCTGCCGGGGACGCCGGTGTTCTCCTTCGGCACCGCCGGCTGCAATCTGGCCTGCAAGTTCTGCCAGAACTGGGACATCAGCAAGTCGCGCGAGATGGATTCGCTGCTGGACCGCGCCAGCCCCGAAGCGATCGCCAAGACCGCCAAGGAAATCGGCTGCCGCAGCGTCGCCTACACCTATAACGATCCGGTCATCTTCCACGAATACACGATCGACACCGCGCGCGCCTGCCGGGAGCTGGGCGTCAAGTCGGTCGCCGTCTCCGCCGGCTACCAGTGCGCCGAGCCGCGCGCCGAGTTCTACCGCTACATGGACGCCGCCAACATCGATCTGAAGGCGTTCACCGAAGACTTCTACCACCGCATCTGCGGCGGCCATCTGCAGCCGGTGCTGGAGACGCTGGAGTACATCAAGCACGAAACGGATGTCTGGTTGGAGATTACCACCCTGCTGATCCCCGGCGAAAACGACTCGGAGCAGGAGCTGGAGGCGCTGACGCAATGGGTGGTGGAGACGCTGGGGCCGGACGTGCCGCTGCATTTCTCCGCCTTCCATCCCTCCTGGAAGATGCTGAACAAAAGTTCCACGCCGCCGGCAACCCTGATCGAGGCGCGCCGGATCGCCATGAAAAACGGGGTACGCTATGCCTATGTCGGCAACATCCACCACAAGGAAGGCGACAGCACCTATTGCCATCATTGCGGACAGATGCTGATCGGCCGCGACTGGTACGAGCTGTCGGAATGGAATCTGACGCCAGCGGGCTGCTGCAGCCGCTGCGGCACGGCCTGCGCCGGGGTATTCGACCCCGGACCGGGCGACTGGGGCGCGAAGCGCCTGCCGATCAGCATGGCGGGCCGTGCCTGAAGGCATCGGTTGAAGCGATAAGCGTTAGAATGGGCCCATTCCTTTTCTGAAACGGCCGAGGCGGCACCTTCATGCTGGTCACTTTCGAAAGCAAAGTCGGACGGATCACAATGTTCGGCGATATCGCGCTGCAGCTGCTCAAACTGGCGGGGCACTCCGGTACGGTACCGGGCGCCCTGCTGGCGCGTGACATCCCGGAAGCGCTGCAGAATCTGGAACGCGGCCTGGCGGCGTTGGAGAGCGCCCAGGGCGGCGCCGAACCGAAGGATGACGAAGAAGAGGACGCGCCGCGGAAACCCTCGCTGCATACCCGCGCTTTCCCGCTGATTGGCCTGCTCAATGACGCGCTCAAGCACGATTGCGACGTGCTGTGGGAACAGGAAGGCCGGGCGCCGCTCAAATTCTGAACGAGACATGGCGAAATATCGAACCTCGTTACCTCAGCTCCAAGGGGGACTCTTCCTCACCGACGGCGGTGTCGAGACCACCCTGATCTTCCACGAAAATCTGGACCTGCCGCACTTCGCAGCGTTCCACATCCTGAAAACGGCGGAAGGGGAAGCGGCTCTACGCCGGTATTTCCGGCGCTTCGCGGAACTATCGGGACGGTTCGATGCCGGTCTCATTCTCGAAAGCCCGACCTGGCGGGCAAATGCGGACTGGGGCGCGAAACTGGGCTATACGCGGGAAGCTCTGGCCGAAGCCAACCGCCAAGCCATACGCTTGCTCGAAGAGCTTCGGCGCGAGCACGAAACCGAACAGACTGCGGTGGTCGTCAGCGGCTGCCTGGGGCCTCGCGGCGACGGCTATATCCCTGGCCGGACGATGTCGGTGGAAGCCGCGGCGGACTATCACCGCGCACAAATCGAAACCTTCGCTGACACCTCCGCCGACATGGTGAGCGCCATGACCCTGAACTACGTGGAGGAAGCCGTCGGAATCGCCCTCGCGGCCCGCCAAGCGGGGATGCCCGTCGCCCTCTCCTTTACCGTGGAAACCGACGGCAAGCTTCCGGCCGGCCAGCCGCTGAAATCGGCGATCGAACAAGTCGACGAGGCGACTTCGGGATATCCGTGCTATTACATGATCAACTGCGCCCACCCCACCCATTTCGGCAGCGCGCTGGACGAAGACGGGCCCTGGCTGAACCGGATACGCGGCCTCAAGGCAAACGCTTCATGCAAGAGCCACGCGGAGCTGGACGAAGCCGCCGAGCTGGATATCGGCGACCCCGCCGAGCTCGGCGCCCAATATGCCGCCCTCAAGCGGCAGCTCCATGCGCTGAATGTCATGGGCGGCTGCTGCGGCACGGATCACCGCCACGTCGACCGGATCGCCGCGGCTTGTTCGCCGCTGTTCGGATGAGCACCGAACCGGTGCCTGGCCCGCTCCCCTGAATTTTCGCGCTATTCCGATGGACGCCGAAAATACTTTCCAAGTCTTCGACTGGCTTTGGAGTTCCGGGCAACTGTCCGAACGCGATATTCTCGGGCTGCCCGCGCTCGGCATCGGCGCGGTGGTCAATCTGGCCCCTCCGACCGCTTCCAACGCCATGCCCGCCGAGGCCGATGCGGTCGCGCGCCTGGGACTGGCCTATGTGCAAATCCCGGTGGACTGGAATCGGCCCGATCCCGGACAGTTCGGGCAATTCGCCGGCGCGCTGAAGGCCTTCGCCGGCAACAAGATTTGGGTGCATTGCGCCAAGAACATGAGGGCGTCCGCCTTCATATATCTCTACCGCAGGCTGGCGCTCGCCGAGGACGAAGAGCATGCGGCCTATCCCATGCGCGAGATATGGACGCCGAACGAGACTTGGCAGGCCTTCATCCGTCAAACAGCGGCAACCTACTCCGAGAGCGGCAAGCGCTGAATCGCGCCCTCAGCCGCCGCCGTTCTGCCGTAGCTTTTCGATTTCCCGCTTGACGACCTCGCAGCTGGCGGCGGCTTTGAGCGAGTTCACGGTGTCCTGAAGTATCTTGTCGAACTGGTTTTTGACGAGATTGCCTACTTTTACCTGCATGCCGCCGACCAGTTCGATTTGCGGCTCTTCCCGCCATTCGAAACCGGTCGCGACTTGGGTGATCGTACAGCCGTCCGCGGGATTAATGCCGACATCGGCCCAGGCATCGACCGCGCCGCTGAACTTCCGGTTTTCCACCTTCAGGCTCTTGAACTCTTCGCTGGACGCCCCGGCCTCGCCGTCGAAGCGTATGGGGACGGCGACATGGAACATATCGCCCTTGCGGGTGATGGCCGGCTGCCCTTCTGCGGCGACGTCTATCGTCCAATCGGTATTCGCGCAGGTCTCGATGCCGAACACCTGCTTACAGAGCTTCTTCGTCCCGCTCTTGTGAACCTTCGAGGCATTCTTGAGCACGTCGCCCGGAGACGTAGGCGCAGTGGAAGCCGCGGGCACAGGCGTACTCTCGGCTGCGGGGACGGGCACTGGCGTAGGCGAGACCTTGGCCAACTGGTCCTCGTTCGCCAGGCGCTGCCGAACGCCCAAATACCAGGAGAAAGAGAAAACGGCGCCGAGCACGAGCAGTGCCGCCAGAATTTTTTTAAACATGCAATAGTCCCATTCGGGTAAGTAGTTCATCCCTTCAGTCCGGCCATTTTATCGCCTTCCCACAATCTCCCGGCGGCTTTCACCGGCGAATCTGCCCCAGCGCAGCAGCATGGCCGGCAACAGCAGCAGGTTGAGGCAGGTGGATGAAACCAGCCCGCCGATGATGATGGCCGCCATCGGCCCCATGATTTCCCGTCCGGGATTATCGCTGTCCACGGCAATGGGCAGCATGGCGAGAGCGGTGACGATGGCGGTCATCAGAATCGAGGGCAGGCGTTCGGTGGCGCCGCGAAGAGCGGTGTCGAGATTCCAGGGCAGCCCCTCCTGCTCCACCAGGTGGCGGTAATGCGAGAGCAGCATGATGCTATTGCGGACGGTGATACCGAACAGCGTCACGAAACCGACTAGGGCGCCGACCGATAAGGCCGCCCCGGACCCCGCCGCCGCCAGCATGCCGCCGGCCAGCGAAAACGGCAGATTCGCCAGGGCGATCAAGGTATGGCGGAGGCTGCCGATGGCCATATAGACGAGTACCAGCACGCCGCCGCCGGCCAGTACGGAGCGCACGATGAGTTCGCGCCGGGCGCTGCTCTGCTCCACGGCGGCGCCGGTGATCTCGGCGTAGACCTGGGCCGAGCCGACTAGCGCCGCTTGCATCCGGACTCCGAGCTCATCGAGGAAAGACGCCAGGTCACGCCCTTCCACGTTGCAGGTCACGGTCTGGATGCGGCGTCCGCCCAGATGCAGGACGTTGTAGCGTCCGCCCTGCTCCGACACTTCCGCGACCTCGCCCAAGGACACCAGGGTGCCGTCCTGACCCTTGAGCGGCAGTTCGCGCAGGGCATCCAGCGAACGCCGGGACTCCGGACGCAGAATCACCGCAGCATCGTAGATCCGCTGATCGACGGCGAACCGGCCGACGATCTTGCCGCCGAAAGCGGTGCCGACTGCATCCATGACCTCGCCGGGCCGCAAACCCCAGCTCTGGAGCCGGTCGGGGCGCAGGCGGATTTCCCCCAGCGGCGCGCCAGGCGGCGAGCGCACCTGCACCTCGGCCGCTCCTGGGATCGCGCCGATCAGCGCCGCCAGTTCGCGCGCCTTGCGGTCCAGTAGGTCCATGTCATCGCCGAACAGGTTCACTGCGATCGGCGCGGTATAGCCCGAGATGGTTTCGTGCACCCGTTCGGTCAGAAAGGTGTTCACCTCGTAGCGCAGGCCAGGGAAACCGTCGAGCAGTCCGCGCAGGCGCTCCAGCACTTGCTGCTGTCCGCCTCCGGACATCGGCTTGAGGCGGACCTCATATTCGCTGTAATGGCTACCGTAGGTATCGGCTCCGCGCTCCGCCCGTCCGGCCCATTGCGAGGCCGATTCGACTCCAGGAATCTCCAGCATCCTGCGCACGATCAGCGCGCCGCTGCGCATGGATTCCTGCAGCGAGGTGCCGGGCAGGCTGGTGGTGTGGACGATGTAATGCCCTTCGCGCAGCCGCGGCAGGAAGTCTCCGCCCAGTTCCGGCGCCAACGCCAGAGCCAGCGCACAGACCGCCAAGCTGCCGGCAACGATGCGGACCGGCCGGGCCGCGACGCGCCGCAGCCAGCGCGCATAGGCCGGCTGCAGCCAGCGCACCAGTGGCGGCGCCTCCCGCTCGCCATCGGCATCGGTGAGCCAGGCCGCACACAGCGCCGGGGTGACCGTGAGCGCTACCGCCAGCGAGATCAGGATGGCGACGATGTACGCATAGCCCAGCGGCGCGAATAAACGGCCGGCGACGCCGCCCAGCCCCAGCAGGGGCACGAACACCAGAGCCACGATGAAGCTGGCGTACACCACCGAGTTCCGGACCTCCAGCGAAGCACTGTAAACCACTTCCAGAACCGGCCGAGGCGATCCGCAAGCCCGATTTTCGCGTAAGCGCCGGAAGATGTTCTCGGTATCGATGATGGCATCGTCCACGACTTCGCCCAGAGCGATCGCCAGGCCGCCCAGCACCATGACGTTGAGGTTGACGCCGAAAACCAGCAGCACGGCTACGGCCCCCAGCAGCGAGAGCGGAATCGCCACGGCGGAAATCAGCGCCGTGCGCAGATTGAATAGGAAAGCGTAGAGTACGGCCATCACCAGAAGCCCGCCCACCGCCAGATGGCCGGCGAGGTTGTCCAGCGCGCGCTCGATGTAATCACCGGGGCGGAACAGATGCGGATGCAGCACGACGTCCTGGGCCCCGAGCAAAGGCGCGAGTTCGCGCAAACCGGCTTCGATCCGGCGAGAGACGTCCAACGTGTTGGCACCGTACTGGCCGATCGCCATCATCACGATGCCCGGTTCGCCGTTGACCGCCGCCGCGCCGATCGGCGGCCGGGGGCCGAAGCCGACGCTGCCGATATCGGCCAACTTGAGGTTGGCATTCGGCGACCGGCTCAGGATGACGCTTCCCAAACTCTCGGGGCTCAAGGGCGAACCGCTCACCAGCAGGGCCAGCCGCTGATTTTCGTTCTCGACGAACCCCGCGCCATGCGTCCTGAAAGACTGGCGCGCAGCCAGGCTCACGGCGTTGATGTCCAGGCCGAAGCGTTTCAGCCGCGCCGGGTCCACCTCCACCTGCAACTGCTTCACGGCGCCGCCGAACACGTTCACGTCGGCAACGCCGGGCACAGCCAGCAGCCGCGGCACCACCACCCAATCGGCCAGAGTTCGGAGTTCGGTCGGGTCCAGCCGGGCGGACGTCAAGCCTAGGGTCAGCACCGTGGCCGAAGACGAGGACAGCGGGACCAGCGTCGGCAGACCGGCGCCTTCCGGCAGCTGGCCTGCCAGCAGGGACAGCCGCTCGCTCACCAGCTGGCGGTCCCGGTAAACGTCGCTAGCGTCGTCGAACACCGCAGTGACGACAGACAGGCCCTGGATCGATTCCGAGCGCAACGTGGCCAGTCCAACGGTACCCGCGAGCTTGCGCTCTACCGGCAGAGTCACCAAGGATTCCACCTGGACGGCGCTCAACCCCTGGGCTTCGGTCTGCACCACCACCCGCTTGGCCGAAAACTCCGGAAAGATGTCTAACCGGGCCGTCATCAGCCGGTATACACCGAAGACCAGGCCCATTGCGGCCAGGACCATGACGATACCGCTGTGCCGAACCGCGAAGCGGACCAGCGTCGCCAGCATCAATCGTCCTCTTCGGGGATCGCGGCGCGCAACTCCTCCGATAACAGGAGCTGGGCGCCGCGCACCACGACAGACTCGCCCCCGCTCAGGCCCTCAGAGACGAACCAGGCATCGCCGTAATCGCCGCGGACGTCCACCGGCCGGCGAAAGAAGCGGCCGGCATCGGCCTGCAAGTAGACCCAGCTGCGGCCCTCGTGCCAGATCAGCGCCGAGCGCGGAATCACGACGCCGCTCAATTTTTCGGCCGCCGCCGGAATCCAGGCTTCGATGCGCATGCCGGTCCGGAGCTTGCGGGCGTCGGTGTGAAAAAACCAGGTTTCGCCCTGCACGATATCGTCGGTCTTGGGCGCCGCCGAAATCAGTTCGGCGGGCTGCGCCGCCTGGCGGTCGCCCTCGCGCGCCACCATGACGCGGCGGGTCTCTTCCAGCAGCGACTGATCGTGGTGCAGAGTGACGAGAATCAGCACCCGGCGGCGCTGCAGCAAATCCTCGAACAGCCGGGAATCCCCGGCGACCGCCGCCGCGAACAGCTCCGCACCCCAGACTTGCAGTCCTTCCTCCTGCAGTTCCCGGACATGCTGCCGCGCCGTCAAAGCGCGCGCCTCGTCGGCGGCGAGCTGGGACTCGGCGTGGATCAGCTCGCGGGTGGCGACAATGGCCTCGCTGTGCAGGCTGGCGAGCCGGTCGCGGTTCTTGCGCGCGAGCTGGTGGGCGGCGTCCGTGATCTTAGCCTCGGCCTGGGCCGTGCGGTAGCGCGAGCGCAGCTCGAGCAGGGGCTGGATGTCCACGATGTGGCCCAGCGAGCGCGTCTCTGGCTGGTACGCGACGGCTTCCAAGCGGCGGGTTTCGATGCCGGCCAGCCGCTGCCGCTCCGGCGCAAGCACGACGCCGGGCTCCCTTGCCAGCGCCGGGGCGGGTATCGGATTCGCCGGCTCGCGCGCCTCCTCGGTATGCGCACTGCCGGCAAAGAAACAGCCCATCAGGAGAGCCGCGCCGATCGAGCGGAGCGTCAAGCGGAACCCAGGCATCGGGAAGTACGGGAAAAGAGGAACGGGCGGCGGCTCAGGCGGCGTTGGGATAGAGACTGGAACGACCCTGCGTTGCGGCATCAAAAAACTGTCTGCGTCCGGGGAAAAAGACTATTATGCCGGTTCCAATTTCAGCAGGTATTCCCATGCAAATCGCCCCTCACAAGGTTGTTCTGATCCACTATACCCTAACCAACGACGAGGGCGACGTCCTCGATAGCTCCAGCGCCGACGAGCCGCTGGCCTATATCCACGGCTTCGGCAACATCATCTCCGGACTCGAGGAAGCGCTCACCGGACGTGCCGTGGGCGACAGCTTCAAGGTCACTGTGCCTCCCGAGGAAGCCTACGGCCTGCACGACGAAAACCTGGTCCAGGCAGTGCCGCGCGATGCCTTCGAAGGCGTCGACGAAATCCTGCCCGGCATGCAGTTCCATGCCGAGTCCAACGAGGGCGTGCAGATCGTTACCGTGCTGGAAGTGCTCGAAGGTGAAATCGTTCTGGACGGCAACCATCCCATGGCCGGCATGACCTTGCATTTCGACGTCGAAGTCGCCGACATCCGCGACGCCAGCGAGGAAGAGCTGGAACACGGCCACGTCCACGGTCCGGGCGGGCACCACCACTGATTTCTTGGGCTTTGGCGCAGACCCGCGCCAAAGCCCCTCACCGACCTCGAATCCCCAGCGCCGGAATCATCCGCATCGAACTACTCCCGAGACAGCGCCCCGGATAGGCGCTACGCATTCCACGCCCATGACAGCAGCTTCGATTTATCCCTCCATCTGGCTAGCCGAATTCGGCGAATTTGCAGAATGGCAGAACTACCGGGAAATCGCCGCCGGAGCGCATCCCGTGCTCGCCGAAATCGACGACCGCCTAATCCATTCCCGCCGCCCGTTTCAGGTCAACGGCTACTGCTCCCTTTGCGGTTCCGTGCAACCCTTGTCAGTCCGCTGGGATTACGCGGGAACAGACGGCAACGGCACCATTTTTCCGGCCTGGACGGAAATCGCCGCTTGCGGCTGTTGCGGCTCGAACAGCCGGATGCGGGCGCTGTTCTCGTACCTGACGGAGAAGCTAGCGGTAGCAGCGGACGCCGAGATCTATATCGCCGAACAAGTGACGGAATACTACCGGCGCTTGAAGGCCCGTTACCCGAATCTGGTCGGCAGCGAATATCTGGGGACGGACCTGGCGCCCGGTGAAACCGTGCACCGCGAAGCGGAATTCATCCGGCATGAAGACATTACCCGCTTATCTTTCCAATCCGGACGTTTCGACCTCATCATCACCCAAGACGTCTTCGAGCATGTCCCCGACTACCGGTCGGCGTTCTCGGAATGCCGGAGAGTGCTGAAATCCGGCGGGCACCTGCTATTCACCGTTCCGTTTTTCTACCACCAGCCAGACACGGAAATAAGAGCTGCCGTTTCGGCATCCGGCGAAATCGAGCATTTGCTGCCCCCCGAATACCACGGCAATCCGCTGGGCGGCGGCGCTCTGTGTTTCCAGCATTTTGGCTGGGACTTGCTCGGCAGCCTCAAGCAGGCCGGCTTTTCCGAAGCCACAGCCGCTTTATATTGGGGCCCGCATCAGGGGCATTTCGGCCAGTATTTCTTCGTATTTTCAGCCAAGGCTTAGCAATTCGCCCCACAAATCGTGCTCGTCGGCTTCTTCGAAAACCACCTCGGCGAACTCGCCGACCTTGAGGTGGGTCGCTCCGTCGATGAACACCTGGCCGTCGATGTCCGGCGCATCGGCCCGGCTGCGGGCGACCGCGCCCTCCTCGACGACTTCATCCACCAGCACCGTTTCGGTCCGCCCGACTCTCGCCTGCAATCGCGCCGCGCTGATGCGCTCCTGGACTTCCATGAAGCGGGCATAGCGCTCGGCCTTGACCTCGTCCGGCACCGGGTCGGGCAGGGCATTGGCCGCCGCGCCTTTCACCGGGGAATACTCGAAGCAGCCGACCCGGTCGAGCTGAGCTTCCTCCAGGAAATCGAGCAGCTCGCGGAACTCATCCTCGGTCTCGCCCGGAAAGCCGACGATGAAGGTGCTGCGCAGGGTGAGTTCCGGGCAGGCCTCGCGCCAGCGGCGGATCGCGGCGAGGGTGTTTTCCGCCGCAGCCGGGCGCTTCATCGCTTTGAGCACTCGTGCGTTGGCGTGCTGGAACGGTATGTCGAGGTAGGGCAGGATGCGCCCTTCCGCCATCAGCGGGATCACTTCGTCCACGTGGCGGTACGGGTAGACGTAATGCAACCGCACCCACACGCCTAGATCGCCCAGCGCCCGTGCAAGCTCCTGGAAACTGGAACGCAAGGGCCGTCCGCCCCAGAAACCGGTGCGGTAGCCCAAGTCCACGCCATAGGCGCTGGTGTCCTGCGACACCACCAGGATTTCCTTCACGCCCGCCGCGACCAAGCGCTCGGCCTCCGTCATCACCTCGCCGATCGGCCGGCTGACCAGATCGCCGCGCAGCGAGGGGATGATGCAGAAGCTGCAGCGGTGGTTACAGCCTTCCGAAATCTTGAGATAGGCGTAATGGCGCGGCGTCAGCCGGACGCCCTGGGGCGGCACCAGATCCATGAAGGGATCGTGCAAAGGCGGCAGGTGCTGGTGCACCGCGCTCATCACCTCTTCGTA
>JAQTYA010000044.1 GCA_028688525.1 Methylococcus sp.
CGCCCAGGTCGGCGGGACAGCGGCCAGTAGAATCCAAACTGCGAGATGTCGAATCATCGAAGCGCTCCACGCGGGTACTCCCAGGGGACTGTAGACCCGGCGCAAGCGCTTGGGCAATAGCTCGTATCAAAGCGCCCGTAAGGCGTCTGCGGTTTTTTCGTGAATGCCGCCGAAACTCCCGTTGCTCATGAAGACGACATGGTCGCCGGGAAGGCACTCCGTCCGCAGCCTTTCCACGATGGCTTCGATGTTGTCGCAGGCGGTGATGTTTCCAGCGGTGGCGGCGACTTGCGCGGTATCCCAGCCGAGGTCGGGAGCCTGGTACAGGATGGCGAGGTCTGCGGCAGCCAGTGCGCCGCCTAGGGTGTCGGCGTGCACGCCCATGCGCATGGTGTTGGAGCGGGGCTCGAGAACGGCGACGATACGCTCCTTGCCGACCCTGGCCCGCAAGCCTTCCAGCGTGGTGGCGATCGCCGTGGGGTGATGGGCGAAATCGTCGTAGAGGGTGATGCCGCGGATCTTGGCGCGGATCTCCAGCCGGCGCTTGACGCTGCGGAATTCGGCCAAGGCCGCTATAGCAGAGGTCGGCGCTATACCCGCATGGTGGGCGGCGGCAATGGCGGACAAGGCATTGAGCATATTGTGCCGGCCGGACAGCTCCCATTGTACCGTGCCCAGTGGCTCTCCGCGGAACGCCACTTCGAACCGGCTGCCGTCGTCGGCCAAGGGGTGAGCCCGCCAGTCGGCTCCGTCGGCAGCACCCAGCGCGGTTTTCTCTATCGGCGTCCAGCAGCCCATGCGAATCACTTCCGCCAGATTTTCGTCGTGTTCGGGCACGACCAGCAATCCGTTGCCGGGAACGCTGCGGACGAGGTGGTGGAACTGGCGTTGGATCGAGGCGAGGTCCGGGAAGATGTCGGCGTGGTCGTATTCT
This sequence comes from Methylococcus sp., assembly GCA_028688525.1. Taxonomy (GTDB): domain Bacteria; phylum Pseudomonadota; class Gammaproteobacteria; order Methylococcales; family Methylococcaceae; genus Methylococcus. The sequence goes on from JAQTYA010000044.1 coordinate 935, forward strand.
AGGTTGTTCAGGATCGTGGTGCGCGGGCGGTAATGGACGAACTTGGAACGCTTGTCGAAGAAGGCCGTGTCGTATTCGTCCGCTTCCACCACGAAGTACCGGCCGTCGCCGAGACGGGCGGAAAGGCCGAAATTCAGCGGCACGCCGCCGATCAAGAAGCCCGGTCTATGGCCGCCATGCTCCAGGATCCAGGCCAGCATACTGGAGGTGGTGGTTTTGCCGTGGGTGCCGGCTACTGCCAGCACCCAGCGCCCCCGGAGCACATGGTTGTACAGCCACTGAGCGCCGGAGGTGTAAGCCAACCCCATGTTAAGCACCGCCTCGACTTCCGGATTGCCACGCGAAAGCGCATTGCCGACGATGACGAGGTCGGGAACGGGGCCGAGATTGTCCGGACTGTAGCCGTGCCGAAGGTCGATGCCCTGCTGCTCCAGCAAGGTGCTCATGGGCGGATAGACGTTCTGATCCGATCCGGTGACGGTATGGCCTAGCTGGCGGGCCATGATGGCGAGTCCGCCCATGAAGGTGCCGCAGATACCCAGGATGTGAATGTGCACTTATCGAGGCCTCGGTTGGTCCGTTGGATGGGGTTGGGGGCAGGCTCACCCGCCGGCGAAGTGGTGATACGGTATTCGGACCGGCAGCGGCCAATTATATCGCCGTATCGTTTCGCTGGAGGATGTGAAACGTTGTCCGCGTGGCGGCCGCAGGTTATGCCCGTATACAATGGCCGGCCATTCCTAGTTTAGCCACTGTACCTAATGAGAGAAGAGCTCTTGCCGATAGCGCTGCAATGCTTCGCAGCGCGTCCTGCGTCGATCTGCCGACTAGGTTCGAACTGAAGTATGGCCCTTTATGCGATCGGAGATGTCCAGGGATGTTACGCCGAGCTGCGGTGCCTGCTCGAACTGATCCGTTTCGATTCTGCGTCGGACCGCTTGCTGTTTACCGGCGATCTGGTCAATCGTGGTCCGCAATCACTGGAGACGCTTCGCTATATCCGCTCGCTTGGGGACGCGGCAGTGACCGTGCTCGGCAATCACGATCTGCATCTTCTCGCCGTGGCGTGCGGCGTCTCCAGGGTCAAGCACAAGGATACCTTCGGCGACGTGTTGGCCGCTCCCGATCGGGACGAGCTGCTGGCTTGGCTGAGAACCCGGCCTCTCCTGTACCAGGAGGGGGAGTACTGTCTGGTCCATGCGGGCATTCCTCCCTGCTGGGACGCGGAGACTGCTGCGGTGCGGGCTAAAGAGGCGGAAGAGCGCCTGGGCGAGGACTCGATAGCTGATTTTTGCCACCAGATGTACGGCGACAAGCCGGATGTCTGGTCCGACACGCTGGCGGGTTGGGACCGGATCCGCTTCATCACCAACGCCTTCACCCGCATGCGCTATTGTAACGGTTCGGGACGGCTGGACCTCAAGCAGAAGGGAAAACCTGCTAAACCGGTAGGCGCTCTGCGGCCTTGGTTTGAAGTTGAGGGCCGCAAGCCGCCGGGTGCCACGATCCTATTCGGACATTGGTCGACGTTGGGTTATTTTGCCGGCAAAGACTGCTACTGTTTGGACACCGGATGCCTATGGGGCGGAGAACTTACCGCACTCAGACTCGATGGGGAGCCGCGAAGGTATGCGGTAGCGTCCTTGCACGGAGGGTATCAACGGCCTGCTCAGGCGGAGTAGTCGGAGAGGGGGTAGGGCGACATCCTTGTCGATTGCGGCGTATGACAGTCGCAAAGCATTCCTCATCGGGCGCGCGCTACGGCGCGGCTAAGGAATTTCAATTCAAGGAACGTCGTGCTTGTAAGCCGAGTTGACGGGGTCTTCGGCGATGGCTTTGGCTGCGGTGGCGTATTTTTCGTGTTCGCTATTTTTCACCATCGCGAGAGTCACGATAACCGCAACGACTACGCCAGCGATGTAGTACCAGAAATGATCTTTTTCTTGAACCTCGTTCATGGACACTCCTCGTATTGTTTTGGTGACGCTGTGTTAAGCCAGCGTTGACAATATAGCGGGTCTCCATGCCATCTACTTTGACGCGGATCAAACTTTATCCGAACACTTAACTGCGGGAGGGCTAGCCTAACTGGGCTAGGGCTTCCCCGATGCGCTCCCGCGAATCCTCCAGGTCTTCCTGCGCTGCCTTGACTACGGCAGGCAGCCGGGTGATCTCTAGCGTGTTGAGGATCAGATGGCCGGGGGAGTTGAAATACTGCACCCACCAAACGTGCGGCAGGCGGGTCAGGCTCACGCGGCAATCGCCGTAGCCTCGCGACAGGATGGAGAGGCCCGCTAGCCCCAAGGTGTCGATCAGGAAATTCGAGTCCTCCGGGGTCAGCGGCAGCAGCGACAAGTTGATGACATGGGGACGATCGGCCGGGCAGTTTGCCGAATGGTCGAAGAGCTCGGTCAGCAGCGCGGGTGCGTTCATCAAACCTTCCGGAAAGGCCAGAGGACGCTGCGGCGGCCCATCGGCGGTTAGGCGTTCCGCCCACTCGTACACCGCCGCTGGTACCGGCCCGGTTTCCAGATCATCACGCCGCAACTGGCCGTCGATCTCATGCTGAACGCGCCAGACTCCAGCGAAGACCGATTCCCGGATCGCCAGCCGGTCTCGCGGTGCGGCGATGCGGACGATGACCTCGCCCTCGCCGAGCACTTCGTCGACGAAGCGCCTGCCCGCCGGGTCGCAATGGGTGAGATCGACGACGCCCGGAGTGCTGCCGAGCCGTTCGATCACCGCCTGCAGCACGGCGCGTCCACCGCCGGTGTCGTCCAGGCTCAACGCATGTAAAGCCGGTGCCGTGAAGGTTGCCATGGCTTCCGGCATGGGCGGATAAGCGCATTCTGGGTCATCGTGCGGGCGGATGAGCGGAGCGTTTTCGGTCGCGATGAAAGCAGGATCGTCTTGCATGGGAGAGTCGTCGAGGTGTCGGGCCCCGGACGGGGCAGGTTGCCGGTTAGCCCGGATCGCCTGGTAAGAAGCGGGCGTCGCCTATGCGGCAGGCGGTTTCGGCTGAGGGCCGGTGGCGCTCGTACTGCGCCATGTCCAGGGCATCGGCTGGTCCGTCCCGGCCAGGCTTTGGCTGAGCAGGCAGGCCGAGCTCTCCCAGGCGGGCGAGTATCCTGGCGATGGCGGGTTCGAGTTGCGCCTTGACCTCCGGCGTCAGGCTACCGCCGTAGTCCTTCATGTCGACCGGCTGCACGCCCACCAGATAGAGTTGCTCCGGGCCTCGTCCCATCAGTTTGCACAAGGCCAGCACCTCCTGGAAACTGACCTGGTGCAGGCTGGTCTTGCCCGAATGCAGATAGGCGGGCACGTCCTCGTCCCGGGCTTCGAGCAGCGAGGCCGGAGTCAGCCCGAAATCCACCGCGTCGGCGATGATGAGTACGTCGCTTTCCTGGACGTAAGGAATCAGCGCCAGCCCCTGAGTGCCGCCGTCCATCACAGTGACGTTTTCCGGGAAGATGTAGTCTCGCTGCAGTGCCTGGGCGACGCGCACGCCGAAGCCCTCGTCCGCCCACAGCAGGTTACCTATGCCTAAGATCAGGACGCGAGGAGGCATAAGCTCAGGGGCGGTCGTCTTTCCACACGCGCCAGCCGTCGATCATGGTGGTGGTGACGGATTGGCGCGACAGGTGTTGTTCCCGCACGGCCACGTAGACGTGAATGAGGGTAAAGACCACCAAGTACCACATGCCCAGGTGATGCAGGCTGTGGACCTGCTGGCTGCCGCCGAGGGCGGGCAGCACCCAGCCGAAGGCGTTGGCGGCCCAGCTTCCTGAGCCTAGCCCCTCGCCGTAGAGGGCGAAGCCGGTAACGATCATGAACACGCTGCCGAGCACATAGAACAAGAACATGGCCAACCCGGCGAGCGGGTTGTGGCCCGCGTGCTTACGGGGTTCCTCGACCAGGAACAGGTACCAGCGGACCTCATGCAGCAGCGCCTGCCACCAATATGCGTCGTGGACCCGCGGTGCGAATAGCTCGCGGGCGTAGCGGTTGCCCACCAAAGCCCAGTAAGCGCGGCCGACCAGGCCTACCGCCAGCACATAGCCGGAGGAGAAATGGACGAAGCGGATATAGCCCATGAGGTAATGATCGCTGGCCTCGCCCGAAGTCACTACCGGCGGCCAAGCGATCAGGAAACCCGTGACCGCCAGTGCCACGATGGCGAGGGCGTTGATCCAGTGCCACAACCGCACTGGCTTCTCGTAGACATAGATCGGCTGACTCAAAGTCTCGATGCTCGCCATGGCGGTGCTCCTATAGTGTTTGCGTCAGCAGCGCCAGCCCCGTAGCGCCCATGACGAGGCCGCAGCCGCGGTACCAAGCCGGCTTCGCCAGCAGCCACCCGCCCAGGATGGCGCCGGTCAGGTGCAGTAGGCCGGTGGCGGTGATAAAGCCGGCGGCATACGCCCACAGCTCGGCGTCCGCACCGATCTCGGCGCCGTGTGCATGGCCGTGGAACAGTGCGAACAGGCTGACCAGGCTCACGGCGGTGAACTGCGATAGGCGGACTTTGCCCGCCACTAGCAGTCCGAGCAGTACGACCGAGGCGGCGATGGCAGTCTCGGTGTAAGCCAGCGGAATGCCGGCGGCGCCCAGCCACCCGCCCAGTCCCATGACGGCCATGAAAGCCAGGGGCAGCAGCCACACCCGCCGCCGCGGCGAGACGGCTACCGCCCACAGCCCCACGGCGATCATGGCCAGCAGGTGGTCGGTGCCTAAGAAGGGATGGGTGAAGCCGGACACGAAGCCTCCAACGGGATGCGCGCCGGTATGCGCAAGCGCGACGGGGCTCAGCGCCAATAGACTTGCCGTTCCGAGCCAACGAAAAGGATGCATGGTTGTCTCCTCGAATTTGTTCCGGTTTTCGAACGCGCTCAGCGCACTTTGACCCGCGTGACTTCCCGCCCGTCCTTGTCCATGACATGGGTCGAGCAGGCTAGGCAGGGGTCGAAGCTGTGCAGGGTGCGCAGGATTTCCAGCGGCTGGTCTGGGTTTTCCACCTTGGTGTTCATCAGGGAGGCCTCGAACGCGCCGATGTTGCCCTTGGGGTCGCGCGGCGAGCCGTTCCAGGTAGTGGGCACGATGCACTGGTAGTTGTCGATCTTGCCGTCCTTGATTTTGATCCAGTGTCCCAGCGCGCCGCGCGGTGCCTCCGTCGTGCCCGCGCCCATGGCCTCCTTGGGCCATGTGTCCGGTTCCCATTTGGCCGTGTTGGCGGTCGCCAGATCGCCCGCCTTGATGTTGCTGACCAGCTTGTCCTGGAAGTGCCTCATCAGATGCGCGCAATACTGGGCTTCCAGGCCGCGAGCGGCGGTGCGTCCCAGGGTGGAGAACAGCGCTGTCAACGGCAGGCCGAGATCGGTGAGCAGCTTGTCGACCGGCTCCTTGATTTCCGGGATGCCCTTGGCATAGCCGACGATATAGCGGGCCAGCGGGCCGACCTCCATGGCGTGTCCGCGCCAGCGCGGCGCTTTGATCCAGGAGTACTTGGCGCTCTCGTCGAGATTCTCGATGTTGGTGCGTGTGCCCTTGGTGTTGCGTCCGAGCGCGAAATTCGGCTGGGTGACGCCGTCGAAGGGATGCAGTCCGCGGTTTTCGTCGTCGTACTTGTACCAGGAATGGGTGACGAACTCCTGGATCTGCTCAGGGTCTTTCAGGTCGACTTCGTGAACCTCTTTGAGGTTACCGTTGATGATGGCTCCGTGCGGAAGCAGCAGGTTGTTTACGGATCGGTCGTTGGCTTTTTCCGGGATGTCGCCGTAGGACAGCACGTTGGTGGCAGAGAGCCCGCCGCCGTACAGCCAGTCCTTGTAGAAGCTCGCGATCGCCTGGAGATCGGGCAGGTAGACCTGCTCGATGAACTCGATGGTCTGGTCGATGATGGAGGACACCAGATTGAGGCGTTCCATATTGACTGCGCCCACGGCACCCACGCCATCGACGTTGATGGCGCAGGGCACGCCGCCGACCAGCCAGTTCGGGTGCGGGTTCTTGCCGCCGTAGACGGTGTGAATCTTGACGATCTCTTTTTGGAAATCCAGCGCCTCCAGGTAATGCGCCACCGCCATCAGGTTGGCTTCCGGCGGCAAACGGTAGGCCGGATTACCCCAATAGCCGTTGCCGAACGGTCCGAGCTGGCCGCTCTCGACGAACTTCTTCAGCCGGCTGGCGATGTCGTGGAAATAGCCCGCCGATGACTTGGCCCAGGGCGAAATGCTCTGGGCCAGTTCGGAGGTCGCCTTCGGATCGGCCTTGAGTGCGCTGACCACGTCGACCCAGTCCAGCGCGTGCAGATGGTAGAAATGCACGAGATGGTCGTGGGCCTGCAGGGTGAGTTGCATGATGTTGCGGATGGAGTTGGCGTTCTCCGGGATGCTGATTCCCAGCGCGTCCTCCACCGCCCGCACCGAGGTCAGGGCGTGGGTACCGGTGCAGACGCCGCAGATTCTTTCGGTGAAGGCCCAGGCGTCGCGCGGATCGCGGCCCTTCAGGATCACTTCCAGCCCACGCCACATGGTGCCGCTGGACACTGCGTTGCTGATGATGCTGTGTTCGTCCACATTCACTTCGCAGCGCATGTGGCCTTCGATGCGGGTGACCGGATCGACCACGATCCGTTTGCCTGCGTCGTTGAGGGTGAAACCGTTGGGTGTTTGGGTGACGGTCATGATGTTCCCCGATCCTTATTCTTGAGTTTCTTTCTCGTGGTCTTTTTTCTTGGCGATCGAGACGGCGGCATGCGCCGCGATGCCTACGCCCACCGCTCCGGCGGCCGCCAGTCCGACCTTGTCGGCATTGGCCTCGACGCCGAACACATTGAGCTCGGTGACGCGGTCGTAGAACGAGCCCTTGTCCCAGAAATTCTCCTCGGAGCAGCCGATGCAGCCGTGGCCGGACTGGATCGGGAAGGAGACGCCGTTGTTCCAGCGCACCGTCGAGCAGGCGTTGTAGGTGGTCGGTCCCTTGCAGCCGACCTTATACAAACAGTAGCCCTTGCGCGCGGCCTCGTCGTCCCAGTGCTCGACGAACTGGCCGGCGTCGAAGTGGGGGCGGCGGTAGCATTTGTCGTGGATGCGCTGGCCGTAGAACATCTTCGGCCGGCCCTGGGCGTCGAGTTCGGGAATCTTGTCGAAGGCCAGCATGTAGGTCACGACGCCGGTCATGACCTCGGCGATGGGCGGACAGCCGGGCACCTTGATGATGGGCTTGTCGGTGATGACTTTGTGGATCGGCGTGGCCTGGGTCGGATTGGGGCGAGCCGCCTGTACGCAGCCGTTGGAGGCGCAGGAACCCCAAGCGATGATGGCGGCGGCGTCCTTGGCGGCATAGCGCAGCCGCTCGACGAAGGGTTTGCCGCCAACGATGCAGAACATGCCGTCCTCGTTCAGCGGCGGGTTGCCCTCCACCGCGAGGATGTAGCGGCCCTTGTACTTCTGCATGGTGTCTTCCAGCATGGCTTCCGCCTGGAAGCCGGCGGCGGCCATGAGGGTATCGTCGTAGTCTAGCGAGAGCATGGACAGCACCACGTCTTTGGCCAGAGGATGGGCGGAGCGGATGAAGGACTCGGAACAACAGGTGCATTCCAAACCGTGCAGCCACAGCACAGGGGTGCGCGGCTTGGTTTCCATGGCGTGGGCAATCGTGCCGATGAATTCCGGCCCTAGTGCGAGAGCCGATGCGGTCAAGCCGCAGAATTTGAGAAAACTGCGCCGGGTCACCCCTTGGCGGCGCATCACATCGTAGAACGTTTCCGGGCGTGCGGTCGTAGCCATGCTTCCTCCTCGAAGCCGTTTCAGCTTTTGGATCCGACGCGCCAGCCCTGGTGCGGCTCACTCGCCGGTTTTATCGTTGATTGCAGTAAACCTTACTATAAACATGGGAAATGCTTTCTACGGGGTTTGACGAATAAAGTCAATTGCCACGGTGGAAAAGGACGCGCGCTCACCGGAGCCCATTCGCTTCTTCGGGTTTGGGCATATCCACGCCGAGGCTGATTACGAAGCTGGAAGCTTGTTCGATCGTCATCAGAGAATGCCTGATTTTCGATTCGTGCAGGATCACGGTAAAGCCGGAAGTAGGGTTAGGGGACGTCGGCACGTAGACGACATATTGGTCTCCAACCCGGTTGGTCACGAAAGCCGGCACCCAGAGCCCGTCCTTGGGGTACTCGATGTATACCACCTCCCGCAGCCTGGTTGAGTCGTCGCCGCGGAAAATGTTCACCAGTTTTTGCGTCACCCGGTACAGCGTGCCCAGAAGCGGGATACGGACGAACATCCGTTCCACGAAGTAGAGCAGATGGGCTTTGCCGTGCTTTAGTAGATAGCCGAAGTAGCAGAGCAGCAGGATCGCTGCGGTGAACATGACGCCTGGGATGAAGACGTTCGGGTAGCCGCCGAAGAAATTCACCACGAAGTTTCTCAGCAGGTTCTCCACGTAGAGCACGACCTGTAGGACGATGACGATGGGCAGTACGCCCAGCACACCGATCAGGAAATAATTGAAAAACCATTGCAGCGACTGCTTCATATAGGGGGCTCCGAAGGGATACGTGCAGGGATAGCTGCCGTTGATCTTGCCTCAAAAACTGCTGAACCGGTCTTGACGCTGCGACGGTATGCCAGGGCGGAACCGAAATCAAGGCGAATTGCCCCAGATCGGTGGAGCGGACGGTGCAGCCCGGATTCTTGGATATAATCCTGCGACTCCAGCAGACTCCGGGTTGCCCACTCCGGGCCTGCATCGATGCCAGCACCGAAGGTTCCCTTCTAGACGATAACTGGACTCAATCGGAAAACCTACATGAATCCTAGCCAGCCCCCTGTGCCCTCTCGATCCCGTTCGGGGGAAATTTTGAAGCTGATTCTATTCTGGTCCTTCGTCGGGATTCCACTGGCCTGGGGTATTGCCGCAACGCTAAAGAAAGCGGCGGCACTGTTTCAGTGAGTGCGTTCGTCCGTTTCGACCGAGTTTCGGTGGTCGTAGGGGGCAGGATGATCCTCCGGGATGTAAGCTTCGAGGTCCGAGAGGGCGAAAAAGCGGTGTTCTGCGGGCGCTCCGGCTCGGGCAAGAGCACTGTGCTCAAGGCGCTGCTGGGCTTGTATCCGCTTGCCACGGGCGCTATCTACTTCGAGGGCCGGAGCCTAGATCGCGATGCGGTTGCCGCGATCCGCGCCTGTGCCGCGTACATCGGCCAAGAGCCGGTGCTCGGCGCCGACACCGTGCGGGACGCGCTGTTGCTCCCGTTCGGGTTCACGGCCCACCGAGGTAAGGCGCCTTCCGCCGAAATGCTGACCAGAACATTGTTGAGGCTGGGGCTGACGGCCTCGATTTTGGATCAGGACTGCATCCGAGTGTCCGGCGGCGAGAAACAGCGGATCGCCGTGGCTCGCGCCCAGCTTCTTGGGAAGCGGCTGTATCTGCTGGACGAGGTGACTTCGGCGCTGGACCCCGAAAGCAAGCAGGCGGTACTGGAATTCTTGGCCGATCCCGGTCTTACGGTGTTGTCGGTGGCGCACGACCCGGACTGGATTGCCCGCTGCGACACCTCGTTTGAACTCGACGAGGGCCGTCTGACCAGAGCGGCATGATGGAAACGGTCGATATCTCGCAACCCAAAATGGTGCTGCTTTACGGTATCGCCATCCTGCCCTGGCTCTTGCTCTGGGCAGGCGGGCTGCGGCTTTCGCGCGATCTGTGGCTGAGCATCGCCAGAATGAGCGCGCAACTGGCTCTGGTTGGGCTCTATCTCAAATACCTATTCGCGATCAACGATCCACGGCTCAACGTTCTATGGATCGCAGTCATGCTGATCGTGGCCGATTTCACTATTTTGCGGAGAGCGGGGCTGCGGGTTCGGTATTTTTTCCTTTCGACCCTGGTGGCCGTCGCAGCCGGCACGCTGTTTTCCGTGGCCTATCTGCTGCTCCTGGTGATCCGGCCTGAACCGCTGTACGACGCCCGTTATCTGGTGCCGCTGACCGGCATGATTCTAGGCAATTGCCTGCAAGGCAACGTGATCGGACTAGAGCGGTTTTACTCCTCGATCCGGAAAAACGAAAACGAATATCTGACTTATCTGCTGCTGGGCGCGAGCCGCCGCGAGGCGGTACGGCCTTATTTCCGCCAGGCGCTCAGCGCCTCCGTCAGTCCGACCCTGGCCAGCATGGCGACCTTGGGGCTGGTGTCTTTGCCCGGCATGATGACCGGTCAGATCCTCGGCGGCAGCGAGCCCTGGGTGGCGGTCAAATACCAGGTCGCCATTATGCTTTGCATCTTCGCCAGTATGACCTTGGCCGGGGTGCTCAATCTCGCGCTCAGTCTGCGTTTCGCGTTCAACGAACTCGATGTGTTGCGGGGAGAAGTTTTCCGGCCGAGCTGAGGGCGGGTTGGTTCTCGGACGGTACGAACGGAGCTGATTTCATGCGCGCCGGCGCGTAACTGCTTTCATCACGCTTCCTTCCGTTTTGGCGGGGCTGTGTATTTAAGGCTGTGCAGGGAGCGGTCCGATTGCCAGCGCAGGCTGCTCCATTTTCCGGCGGCTCGCCGCCGGCGGACATCTCCGGTCTTTGTTCAACGACAGTTAGGCTGTCGGCCGCCATCCTGGGAGGGCTCGCTGGCGCCGCCGTCTAGGCGTTGCGAATGAATGCAACCTGCCGGCGGTGCCTTGCGAGTCGAGCTTACTGAGCCGGCTGCAGCCGGTAGCCGCTCAGCGTATCGGCGAAGTGCTGCAGCCAGGGGATTTCGCTTCGTTTCGCCAAGGCGCACCAGATGCGCAGCCGTTCCAGGCGTTCTTCCCGGCTGACGAGCGAATCGGTCCATACGGCTTTGAGCTGTTGCTTGAACTGGTAGATCGTCGCTAAGGTTTGGCGGCTATCCAGTACTTGGTCGAGGTTTCGCCAAGCGTTGGCGTCGGCTTTGACGTATTCCCTTTGCAGCAGCGGCCGTAACCGGCGGAGCAAGCGGCGTTCGGCCTTCGGCGACCGCGCCCATTCCGTCCGCATGACCGGCGCTACGACCCGGCGCCCATACAGGCTCAGGACGTGCGCCCGGTTGCGCAGCACGGCTTTGACGGTGTCCATGTCGATGCTTGCCGCCGCTTTGACTTGAATCGCAGTATGGGGGAGCGTATTCCTGATCTCGGCGAGGTTCAGCAGGCTTAGCAAGCGGATGTACATCCAGCCGATATCGACTTCCCACCATTGGCTGGAAAGCCGTGCTGAGGCAGGGTAGGCATGGTGATTGTTATGCAGCTCCTCACCGCCGATGATGATCCCGAGGGGCCACAGATTGGTGGAGGCGTCCGGGGTTTCGAAATTGCGGTAGCCCAGGCAGTGGCCGAGACCGTTGACCACGCCGGCGGCCCAGAACGGCATCCAAAGCATCTGCGCCGCCCACACTGCCAGACCGGCGGTGCCGAACCAAAGCAGGTTCAAGCCTAGCAGCAGCGTTATCCCCAAGTTTGGAAAACGGCTGTAGAGATTGCGCTCCAGCCCGTCGTCCGGCGTACCGTTGCCGAACTGAGCCAGGGTTGCGGCGTTCCTTGCCTCTTTGCGATAGAGCGCCCAGCCCTGCAAAAGGACAGTGAAGATGCCGAGAACCTGCGGGCTATGCGGGTCCGCTGGCGTTTCGCAGCGGGCGTGGTGCTTGCGGTGTATGGAAACCCATTCCTTGGTCACGGTCGCTGTGGTCAGCCAAAGCCAGAAACGGAAAAAATGGCTGATCGCGGGATGCAGAGACAAGGCTCGGTGGGCCTGATGCCGGTGCAGGAAGACGGTCACACTGACGATACTGATGTGCGTCAAAACCAAGGTGACGGTCACTAAAGGCCAAAAAGAAAGCTGGGTTAAACCATGAAACATAAAAGGTGTTGACCTATGAGGTGGTTTGCAGTTCCGGATAGGGAACGGCGGGCAGGGGCGTTTAATACGGCGGCGTACCGCACGCTTCACGCCGAGGGCGGGAAGTTGAGGTAGTTATTCAATAGACCACTAGCTGCGGGAAACGTTCCGTTGACTTGCTTCGAAATCGATTTGCCCGATGCGGGACGGCGTTAGCTCTCAATCTTCCGGCGTTGCAAGCTCGACGTTACCGGGCCGGCTGCCGGGTTCGGAGCTGGGCGATGGCGCGGTCGACCATCTGGGCGAAGGCTTGTACCGCCCCGGCGGCATCGGCGCTGGCGGCCGGCTGGTCGAGGCGAAAGGTCTCATCGCCGGACGGCGTCTCGGCCCGGAAGCTCATGGTGACCCGGGAGTTGCCGGGACGGTCGAACACCTGCTCAAAGGTCTGGAGTTCGATGCGCAAACGGTAGCCGGTGCTGCTGCGGCTGGATTTCAGCCGCTGTTCCAGCAGCGCTGGCGGCGGGGCGACCCAGCGGTCCTGGGCGTAGGCGCGCAACTCGGTAGGGTTGGCGTAGAGCAGGCGGTACTGCAGGCGGTCGGTCTGCAGCCAGTCCGGGGCGTCGACTTCGGCCGCGGACCAGGGGGCCGGAGCGGAGGGAGCGGCGATGCCGAAATCGTGCAATGCCGGTTGGGGAGGGCGTTCGGGCAGCATGCTGCAGGCCGGAACGGCCAGCGCCAGCAGCAGAATCCAGGGTGGACATCGCATCATTTCGGCTCCTGATATCCCGGTTCGCCCGGACCTGGCATGGCGGGGCGAGGCCCCAGCAGCAGGGCTTGCGGGTCGGACTCCAGAGTTTTCGACAGTTTACGCAAACTGGCCGCCGTGCGGGTGGCGTCGTCGATCAGTGCGTTCAATTCCGGTAGCCGGTCGCGGATAAGGGCATCGCCGGCCTTCACTCCCAAGTTCACCAGTTTCTTGGCGTCTGCGCTGAGTGCGCGGATTTGGCGGGAGGTTTCGCGGACGTCGCGCGCCATGGCAGAGTGATCGGCCAGCGCGTTCTGCAAGCGGTCATCCAGGGCGGGGAATCGCTGTAGCACGTCCTCTGTGCGCCGTTCCAGACGGACTAGCTCGTCTGCCGCGGTATCTAGGCTTTCCAGTACGTGTGCGATTCTGTTTTTGTTGCCATCGTCCAGAAAGGCATTCAGCCGGCTGGTGAGCTGGGCGACTTGGGTGAGGAGGTCGCTTCCCGAGCCCGCCAGCTTGTCTAGCAAGGACGGGTGCAAGGGAATATGGGCGGGGCTCTGCGGGTCGGTGCGCAAGGGTTCCGGCTCGTTACCCTCGTCGCTGAGGTCGATCTGGGCCAGGCCGGTGAGGGCTTGCACCCGCAGGGTGGCATAGGTGCCTCGGGTGATGGGCAGACCCTTGTCGACTTCGATGCGGACCAGGATGGTGCGGGGATCGTCGGGCGCGAAGCTGATCGAGGTGACCTTGCCGGCCCGCACGCCGCGGAAGATAACCAGCGATTCCGGATTGAGGCCGGATACCGCGCCTCGGGTGGAGACGATGTAGACGTCGCGCTCCGAGCCGTAATCGCCGAGAAAAAAGGCGGTGGCGATCAGCGCGCTGCCGAGGATGACGACGAACAGGCCGGTCAGAAGGGCATAGGTTTCCTTGACCATTTCAATCGGACCCTCCCAGGATTCTCTGGGCGCGTTTGCCGTGGAAGAAGTCGCGGGCGAAGGGATGCTTGCAGGCAATCGCATCGTCCAGCGTGCCGTAGGATACCAGCTGCTGCTCGGCGAGGACCGCCACACAGGTGCACAGGTCGCTAAGAGTGTCCAAGTCGTGGGTGACCATGACCACCGTGAAGCCGAGTTCTTGGTGCAACTGCCCCAGCAGGGTAACGAATTCTTCGCCCAGTACCGGATCGAGGCCTGAAGTCGGCTCGTCCAGGAACAGTACCTCCGGTTCCATGATCAAAGCGCGGGCCAGAGCGGCGCGCTTGACCATGCCGCCGGATAGTTCTGCGGGCATCAGTATGGCATCCGCTGCGTCTAGGCCGACCATGGCGAGTTTCATGCAGACCAGTTGGGCGATGAGCCCTTCGTCGAGCGCCTTGAGTTCGCGCAGGCTAAAGGCGATGTTGTCGAACACGCTCAGGGCGCTGAATAAGGCCCCGCCCTGGAACAGCACGCCGCAGCGGTTGCGGAGCTGCTGCCGGCGGCGTGCGTCGGCCTCCGCTAGCGGCTCCCCGAGCAGCCAGACTCGCCCTTGGGTGGGTGTCTGCAGGCCGATCATTTCCCGCATCAGCACCGTTTTGCCGCAGCCGGAGGCGCCGACCAGGCCGAGGATTTGCCCGCGCGAAAGACTCAAGCTGATGTCGCGATGCACCAGGTTCTCGCCGAAGCGGGTCCACACCTGTTCCATGCGTATGACTTCCGTTGCCGTCATCGTATGCCCACTCCTCGGAACAGGATGGCGAATACAGCGTCGATCAGGATTACCAGGGTGATGGAAACCACTACCGAATTGGTGGTTTCATTGCCTAGACTCTCCGTGTTGGGCTCGATGCGTAGTCCGTAATGGCAAGCGATAAGTGCGACGAACAGGCCGAACACGGCGGCTTTCCCCAGGCCGATGGCAAAGTTGGCGACGGGGACGGCGGCTGGCAGTTTTTGGAAGAATTGGTGGTAGCCGATTTCCAGCTCGAGGTGGGCCGAAACCGCGCCGCCCGCCAGGGCGACCATGTCGGTCCACACTACCAGCAGAGGCAGGGCCACCACCAGCGCGATGACCTTGGGCAGGATCAGCCGCAGCGACTGGGAGATGCCCATGGCGGCGAGGGCGTCCAGTTCCTGGGTCACTCGCATCACGCCGATCCGCGCCGTCATCGAAGAACCGGAGCGGCCTGCAACCAGAATGGCGGCCAGCAGCGGGCCGAGTTCGCGGACGATGCTCATACCGAGGATGTTGACGATATAGACCTGTGCTCCGAAAGTCCGCAGCTGTAGCGAGGATAGGTAGCTGACCACCACGCCGATTAGGAAGCCTACCAGAGCCGTGATTCCTAAGGCGCGGCCGCCGGTTTCATGGATCGTGGACGAAATCTCCCGCCAGGGAATCTCACCCGGATGGCGGGCGAGATGAGCCAAGTCGAGGATCAACTGGCCGAGCAGCGCGAGGACCGCCAGCAGGTGCTCACCGAGGCTGGTCAGCGCGGCGATGATCCGCCGGCGCACCGGCACGGGAGGGCGCTTGGCATCTTGCATCGACGGAATCCCGCCGGCTTGCCAGCGGCGGAATGCGGATTGCTGCTCGGGGCGCAGCAGCACTCGTTCAGGCAGCCGTTCGCCCCAAGCCTGCCACAGGACGAAGGCGCCGGCGCTGTCGAGCAGGGCCACCTCGCGCAGATCCCATTCCAAAGCGTTGTCCTGGGCAGTTGTTCGCAGCCGCTCCCTCAACTCCGGCGGAGCCGAGACCAGACCGCGCAGGTTCCAATTGCCGCGGACGACGGCCGTGCCGCGTTCGACTGCAAATTCGGGCGGCGTTAGCAATTGCGGTGCGGATTCTCCGCAGGAGCTGTTCGAGTCGGTCATGCCTCACCGGTAAAGACGGAAGGGGATGGGATGCTTTTCCGGCCGCCGATATTGGCCGATCATGGGCAGCGTGTTCCCAACAGCATACCCGAGGCTAGAATCATGAACGCGTCCCGCTGGAATTGCATCTTGGTGCTGCTGCTGCTCACCCTGCTAGGCGTGGGGCCGATGCCCATCACCAGCATTCTGGGCATCTATGTCGTGATCGCCCGGCCACGCTGGTTCCGGGAACTGGTTGGGCGGGTTTACGACGAGTGACGTGGGATTAGGCGGGCTCCAAAGCTGGAGTTTGGGAGCCCGCAGGTGGTAAGACCGGCGTGCGATTTACAATACGCTGATCGAATCGCCCCGGCGTATGGTGCCGCCGGCCAGGATCTTGGCATAGACGCCTACGCTGGGCAGTGCCCTGCCTGCGAAAGGCACATGCACGCTGTTGTGCGCGATGCCGTGCTTGAAAATGCCCGGATCTTTGGGGAGATCGCCCTGTGCCAGGGTGGTCATGACGCAGCGCGGACAAGGATCGGTGATCTGGAGTCTGACGTTTTCGCCGATCTGCAGCGTCTTGCCGACCCAATCGTTTTCGACGAAACCCTTGGCGCCCGCCGTGTCAATCACGATGTTCGGCCGGAACCGCCGTACCTCGAACCGCCCTTGGGGATAGGCGGCGCGGAGTTCGTCCAGGGTCGAGGTGGTCAAAAGGTGCACCGTGGCATAGTCGAAGAAACTGCCGGCCGGTGCATCCCCGGCCACCGCTTCGGCGGTGACTTCGTCGTTCTGTCCCGCGTGTTCCGGCCAGTATTGCTCCAGTTGCGCGCTCTCGGGCGCGACTTGCTTCAGCGCCACTTTGCGCGACAAAGTTCTGGAGATTTCATCGTTTGCAGATGCATCGTCGCTGCGAACGACGCGCCCGTCCGGCAGACTGATCCATACTGCTGGCAAATTCCCATGTTCCGGCGGTTCGGCATAGGCGGCTTGGAAAGCGAAAAAATCCGGCCATTTCTGCGGATTCTTGGCGCTTACCACTTTGCCGGTCTCCTCGTCGACGAGCGCAAATACACGGTCGCCCAGCAGCCCGCGCTCGGTCACGACAGAGGCGTTGAGTTCCTCGCCCATCATGGACTTCACCGGGTAGCGCCAAGCGGTGGCAACGGTAGCATTCATGTTTTCTCTCTCCTGGCCAGTGTCGTAAGTATTTCTGTATTTGGTATGAAGCGCCTGATACCGGAGCATCCGCTTTCGGTCTCGCAAAAAGCCATCATGGGATGCACCATGTGGGCGCAAGATTCTAACCGAAAGCGGTGGAAATCGACTGTGGGCTGAGGTGCCGTCCGGCTCGATTGCTCCGCATCCAATCCAGCCCTTATCATCGTCCGCTCGCCATTTGAGGAAAAAACTATGATCGGCTACATCACCCTGGGGACCAACGACATCGACCGCGCGGCGAAATTCTACGACGCCCTGCTTGCCGAACTCGGGGCTAAACGCGTCATGGAATCCGAACGCTATATAGCCTGGGGGACAGCGCCCGGCGTGACGGCGTTAAGCGTCATTAAACCTTTCGACGGCCAGCCGGCAACGGTCGGAAACGGCGTCATGGTGGCGTTGTACGCGGACAATCCAGAGAAAGTCCAGGCGGTTTACAACAAGGCGCTGGAACTGGGTGCCGCCGACGAGGGCGCTCCCGGTCCGCGCGGTGAAGGCGGTTTTTACGGAGGATATTTCCGCGATTTGGACGGCAACAAGCTCAACGCGTTTTGCTTGGGCTGACACCGATTCAAAGGTGAGCCATTCGGAATACGTGCGGCGCATGAACAAGGTGCTTGATCATATCGACCGGCACCTGGATGCGCAGCTGAATTTGCCCGGACTGGCGGGTATCGCTCATTTCTCGCCTTACCATTTTCACCGCATTTTTGCTGCCTGGATGGGGGAAACCCTGGGCGATTACGTGCGCCGGCGACGTTTGGAGGTGGCGGCGTTGCGGTTGCGCCATCACAAGAGAAAGCCGGTACTGGAAATAGCGCTATCGGTAGGGCCCGCTTCGGGCGAGGCTTTTTCCCGGGCTTTCAAGCTTCATTTCGGCCACACTCCGAGCGCTTGGCGCGCGGGTGGTGCTGAGCAACGGGCTTCACGATAGCTGTTTTCCAGTTTTGTACTGGGAAGCCACGCCACTGTAACCACTTTGCCGGGTGGCCGCTATGCCGTAGCGAGATTCAATGGCGGATTGCCAAGGCTTGGAAGGTTTTATGCTGTGGCTGGCTCGCGGAGAGCGGCATGACCTTCGATGACTGCCCAGCGTTCGAATATTACGGGAACGACTCGAGTTATGACCACGAGACCGGGGTTTTAAGTTGCGAAATTTGCATCCCGGTCAGGCCGCTGTAATTTGCCGGATAGACCTCACCTTCCTTGGGCCTTTACTGTGCGGATGCTTAACGAAGGCCGTACAGCGCGTTTCGTGGAATTTCAGACGAGCGTTGATCGATACCGCCTCATGCAGCGCCAATATCGGATGCCGGATTTATCCGGCCGGCATTGAGCGAGAGCGGCGGGCTTATTCGGCAGAGCGACTGTATCGGTTGGATTGAACGCGCGAAGCGCCAAAAGACGACAGACGAGTGGCCTGGCCAGAGGCCGGACGAATGGGCTTTAGGAGGTGTCAACATGAATGAGCGGCATCCGGTATCGAGAAGCGAAGGCCGAGCGCGTTCAGGCTATAGCCGGCCAATGGCTCTCCGACGCCATGTTGTCGCGGGTGCTGCGGAGGCGGAGGTTTCCAGGTGAAACGCCAAATGTTCGCTTGAAGGCTTTGCTGAAAGCGGACACCGACTGATAGCAGCAGCGTTCTGCCACGCCGTCGATAGTCATCCCTACTTCCTTTAGGCAGCTGGCGGCTGTCTGCATGCGCCACATGGCCAGGTATTCGATGGGAGGACTGCCGACCAGCTCGGTAAATTTATTTGAGAATGCAGTCTTCGATAGCCTGCATGGGAGCAGAGGGAATTGAGCGTCCATGGTCGCCAGGGCTCGCGATGGATCGCAGCGAGTACGGCTCCGAGTCGATAGTCCTGCATGGCAAGAAAAACGCCCTGGTTCATCAGCTTCTCTTCCATGCAGTGTCTGAGTACGAGCAAAAAAATGCTGTCGCAAAGACGCTCGATGGTCGAATCGGTGCAAAAGCGCGGATGGGTCGATTCCTAGATGATAAGCCGCAGCAGGCTCGACAGGATGTCGCCTGCCCGCGATTTTCTGATGAGAATTTCCCCGGCAGGGGCGTCCATAAGCTTGTCTGGGGCATTGCCAGTTAGTGCATCCAAACTGTACCCCCCTTCTTCGATCCAGAAATAGTTACTAAAGCTTTCGAAAGTAGAGTTACATAATGATGCGTTGATATTCGGGCTGGCGGGTGAATGACCTTTTCTGAATGCGGCGCAAGCAGGGGTGGCCGTTTATTAGTGTCGCCCCCTGCTCTGTACCACCCGGTTGGACACCCGGTGCTTTACCTGGCTCCCGATCAGCAGGCGTTTGAGAAACTCCCGAAACACTGCGCGGCGGTCACTAAAACTTCGTGCGGCATGAACAGGAACTCCTAGCGCGGACTAACCGCTGCTAGCGAGCGCTGCTGTCTGTGCCAGTCAGCGGAACACGCTGCTTAAATCCCTGCTGTTTACTGCTGAACAGAGGGTTTGGTCAGATCGTTGTTCAGCCTGTTATTGTCTGCTGGAACATCGATTCCGCCCGCAGGCACAGGTTTTCCGGCATTGCCATATTCTTCAAAAATACCGAAGGGCTGAATCTGATCGTCGGCGGGCAATTGCTTGCGGTTCCAGCCGCCGCCGAGCGCGCGTATGAGCGCAACCGAGTTTTTCAGCCGTTCGGTCTTGAGGACCACGGCATCGATGCGCGCCGTTAGCGTGTTGATCTGCGCATAAATGAGATCGAGACTGGTGATTAGGCCGCCCAGATAAAGCTCCATGGTCAGGCTTTGCGTTTGCAGCGCGGCTTTGACGGCCGCGTCCTGCCGATCGGCTGCTACGGTCAGCCGATTGGTCAGGCTCAAACCGTTCTCGACTTCGCGAAAGGCGTTGAGCACGGTCGAACGGTATTTGTCCTCGGTTTCGCGGTAGGCCGACCAGGACTGCTGCAATTGAGCGCGGCGTAGACCTCCCTGGAACAGCGGCATTGAAACGGAAGCGCCGTAGGACCAGTAGCTGTTGGCCAGGGCGATCAGATTCATGCTGCCGTTTTCATAGCCGCCGCTGGCCTTGAATACCACATTCGGGAAAAAAGCGGCGCGAGCGATGCCTATAATGCGATTCGCCTGCGCCATCTGGCGCTCCATCTGGGCGATGTCGGGCCGGCGTTCGAGCAGGGAGGCAGGGATATTCTGCGGAACCGAAAAATTCGGCGAGGGCAGCTCGTCAACCGGCGCGATACTGAACGCGGCCGGGACCATGTTGACTAGAATGGCGATCGCATGTTCGGCTACTTGACGTTTGCCCTGAATATCGAGTTCTTTCGCCTCGGTACTGTGTAGCAGGTATTCGGCGCGGGCGACGTCGAGTTGCGGCACGATGGCCCCTTTGAACTGGGCATCGACGATATCCAGCGACTTTTTATAGTAGGCGATTGACTGGGTATAGACCGAATCCTGTGCGTCGTAGCCGCGCAGCGTGAAATAGTTCGCCGCGATTTCCGCCTGCAGGCTGAGGCGCGCGAGCCCGTATTCGGCCGCGCGCTGTTCTGCCTGGTAAATTTCCGCCCGCACCCGGTTGCGGATCGCCGACCAGAAGTCGGGCTCCCAGGTTGCGAGTCCCCCGCTGGCGTAGTCTGACTGCTCTATCGGCGCGTTGGGTGCGCGAAACAACGTATTGACGGACTGCCGATTGTCCGAAGCGCCGAATTCCACGCCGAGTTGCGGGATCAGGCGCGAGCGCACTTTCATCATCAGATCGCGCGCTTGGACGAAGCGCTCTGCGGCGGCCTGCAGATCGGGATTGGCCGCCATGGCCTGTTCTTCGAGCCGGTTCAGGATCGGGTCGTTGAAGAGCTTCCACCAATCCGGGCGCAGCTCGCCGTCCGACGGCTTCGCTTCGACAAACGGGCTGGACCCATGCCAGGAGTCGGGGACGACGAATTGGGCAGGCTCATAGTTGGGCGCCAGATCCACGGCCGGCCCGTCGACGCATGCCGGCATATTGAGCATCAGCAGTAACAGGCCGCCGTGCCGCACGCGCGTGCATAAAAGACGCGACAGTCCCGGTTTCGTCCGCAAGCGCTTGTCCATTATTCGGCTGAAGTGGGGATGGTTGAAACGGCTTCCTTGGCCGCAGGAGGCGCTTCCTGACTGGAAAGGTCATAGCCCGGTGCGGGGGTGACCACGCGTACCTTGTCGCCTTCGAGCAAGGCGGCGCTGGGGTTGTTCACGATGCGCTCGTTACGGGAAACGCCTTCCGTAAACTCGACCGTTCCGTCGAGAATTTTGCTTACCTGGATCGGCTTGAAGTGAATGCGATCGTCATCCGACACCACGGCGACTTGCGTGTTGGCCTCCTGAAATACCAGGGCGCTGGCGGGAATACTGAGAATGTTGGTATCGGTCGGCGCCGTGAGACTGACTGTGGCGTACGAGCCAGGCCATAATGCGCCATCTTCGTTGTCGATCGTGAATTCGGTAATGATGGTACGCGTATTCGGATCGATGCCATTGGCGGCGGTCAGGAAGTTCGCGGTGAAATGACGGTTGGTCAATTGCGGTACGGTGGCATCCGCGGTAAGGCCGGGCTTAAGGATTTCCGCAAAGGTGCTCGGCACGGAGATAAAGAGGCGCATCTTATGCATGTCGGCCACGGAAAACAGATTGCTGACCGTATTGCCGTTGGCGCTGCTGATGTAGCCGTCCTTATTGATATAGTCGCCGACGTTGATATTACGTTGAGTCACCACGCCGTCGTAGGGTGCGACGATGGTTTTGAAGCGCATCCTTGCCAAGAAGTTATTGACATTGTTTTCCGCGGCCTTGACCAGCGCCGCTTCGGATCGTTCATTGGCTTCTTGCACAGAAATCGACTGTTCCGACACCGCATGCGATTCGCGCAGCGCCAGCCAGCGCTTCAGGGATACCAGGGCGAGATTGTATTTGGCGCGCTGCGAATCCAAATCCGCCTTGGCCTGCGAAAATTCGGCGTCGAGCGTCGGCTGGCTGATTTCGGCGAGCACATCGCCTTGCTTCACGCGCGCGCCGTAATCCTTGTACCACATCTTCACATAACCCGGGATCTGGGCGTAGATCGGTGCCTGATACCAGGCGTCGATATTGCCTGGAAGCGTGATAGTCGCCGTCGGCGCAATCGGCCGGGCATGGGTAATAGAAACGGTTGGGACGGCATCCCTGAGAGTCTCTTCGCGCAGGGCATCGGCGTCGCGCTTGCGCTCATAGAACTGATAGCCGACATAAGCGACGCAAAGTACGATCGCTAGGGCGATGCGCGGTTCGCGCAGAATCTTGTGCATCAGCTTTTCTCCTTTCCGCTAGCGGCTCGCTTGCTGTAAATCATGGCGTAAACGCAAGGCACGAACAGCAGCGTCGCAAAGGTGGCGAGCATCAGCCCGCCCATGACGGCACGGCCCAGTGGCGCGTTTTGGGAATTGCTCAGCGACATCGGCAGCATGCCGATGACCATGGCCGAGGCGGTCATCAGCACCGGGCGTATACGGGCGTAGCCCGCCTCGACGGCGGCCTTCAACGCATCGCCATGCTCTTCGAGCTGTTCGCGGGCGTAGGAAACGACCAGGATTGAATTGGCGGTTGCCGTGCCCATCGACATGATGGCGCCCGTCAGCGCCGGCACTGAAATATTGGTATGTGTGATGAACAGCGACCAGGCGATGCCCGCCAACGCACCGGGCAGGGCGGTGATGATGATGAAGGGGTCGAGCCAGGACTGGAAGTTGATGACGAGCAGCAGATAGATCAGCACGATCGCGGCGACGAGACCGCCCAGCAGCTCGATATATGCGCTGGCCATGGTTTCGGCCTGTCCCTTGATGTCGACCGCCGTGCCGCGGGGTAGCTCGTTCTCCATGCTTTTGACGGCTTTCTCGACATCCGCCAGCACGCCGCCGAGATCGCGCCCCTCGGCGGACACATAGATATCGAATACCGGCATGATGTCCATATGCGTGACCACCCCCGGCGTTCCGGTTAAGGAAAGCGAGGCGACGTTGCCCAGCAATTGCAGGCCGTTTCCGTTCGGGTCGAGGTCGCCCTTATCGACTGGAATGGTTAAGAGATCCTCGATGCTTGCGAGCTGCGGCTGCGGCAAATAGACGTTGATCTGGTAGGACAGGCCGGTCT
>JAQTYA010000045.1:0-3442 GCA_028688525.1 Methylococcus sp.
CTTTGATGGCCTGCTGCCGCATCACCTGCAGGGCATGATGATCCAGGGTTCGCCCGTCCGAGTTCCGTTTGCATTTCATGGCTCCATTATATCAAATATGTGACATTACTTTGTTTAGTCTTAGTAACTCCCCTTCAGAGGAGACACCTGCTTCCTCTAATTGCTCTTCACTAAAGTCGAACTTCAATGAACCTTGACCAAGGCGCTTAAATTGTTCTTCTAGGTCTTTCCGTTGGTCGCCGGTTATATGCACCCCAATTTTTTCAAGGTCACACTCAAGAATTTTCACACCAAGCCTATGTGGCGCGAATTCTTCTTGAATAAGTTGATCAAAATATTCTTGCAAACCGAACACTATAGGTTTCCTTTACCTTGCATAACATGTTCGTAGACAGAATCTGCGTTCGATGTGCTATACATAGTCTGCCCAGTACATCCGTCCAGGCTGTTTTGCGTAAACCGCGCCGCAACAACCACCGAAAACCGAGCCTTGTACACGCGGTAGATCCGTTTGTGATTCCAGTTCTCCTTCCTCTCCTCGCCGTCGATCAAGCCCTGTTTCGAAATACCGTCATCAGTCGAAGATGAACGGGGTACAGCCGCAGCCGGATTGACGCCAGACGATGAGGGCGCCGGCATATTGCTCTGCGGGTGGGGCGGTTCCCGCCGGGTTCTCTCTTGCAATGGCCCATGCATTGCCCCATATCGATCCGGGCAGATTGTCCGCCGGGGCGCGCCGTTTCTGCTGCCTCCTGCGGGCGCCGATTTTTTGAAGCTTCCCGAGTTGGCGTAAAATCAGCGCCCCGCTGTCGCCTTGGGTTGAGGGGCCTTGAGCTTGATTAGAAAGACAACAACAAACCGATTCTCGCTGCCAGTCCTGGCGCTGGCGGCTCTGGCTGTGCCGGCCGGCGTTTGGGCGGAGGGCGAGTGGCAGCCTTCTACGCTGTCGGACGCGACTCTTGCCAAGGTGCACGAGGCGGCTCAGGCGTACCAGACCTGCCTGAACGATGAATTCCGCGCCCATGTGGACGAAGACGTCGATTCTCGCCTTCAGACCGACCGGATTCTGCACGCTTGCGAAAACCGCTTGGCGCCGATGAAGGTGGCGTTCGACGCGGAGAAAGTGCCGGACTCGATCAGTGAACGCTATATGCGCTCGCACCGTACGCGGGGCGCCAGGGAGCTGGTCAAACTGCTGATGTCGGTCCAGGCGATGCGTTCGGCGGAAGCCGAGGCCGCGCCGAGTCCGCCGGCCGTAGCCGAGGCTCCCGCCTCCAATAATCAAAACCTCCAGGGGAAACCGATGGAAATCGATCTGAATTTAGTTCCCGCCAAATTGGATGCCGTGCATGTGGGCTTGGCCGCCGTGGTGGTGGCTTTGCTGCTGGTGCAAATCATCCTGCTGTCCGTGGCGGTGATCGCCTTGCTGCGCCGCAAGCCGGAGCCCGCCGCGGCGGTTCACGCCGCGCCGGTTGCGGTGCCTGCTCCCGAGCCGGCGAAGGCGCCGGAGCCGGTGGTGAAAAAGGAAACCGTGGTGCTGAAGGAAGCGACGCCGGATGCCGCTTTGCAGCTCTTGGCCTTGCTGCAGAAGGAAGCGCGTTTCATCGACTTCGTGCAGGAAAACGTGGCTCAGTACTCGGACGCCGAGATCGGCGCGGCGGCGCGGGTGGTGCACGAGGGCTGCCGCAAGGTGATCGGCCAAGCCTTCGAGCTGGCGCCGGTGCGTACCGAGACCGAAGGCAGCCGGTTGACGCTGCCTAAGGGCTTCGACGCCGCCAGCGTGCGGCTGGCCGGCAACATCGTGGGCGAGCCGCCCTTCACCGGCACCCTGGTGCACCGCGGCTGGAAGGTGGAAAACATCCGCCTGCCCAAGGTCGCGGAGGGCCATGACACCCGCATCGTCGCCCAGGCCGAGGTGGAACTGTGAGCGAGACCCGCTATTCGGTAGGCATCGACCTCGGCACCACCAACAGCGTGGTGGCCTATGTGGACTTGAGCGGCTGCGACGGCGAAAAGGCGCCGCTGGAAGTGCTCGAAATTCCGCAGCTCACCGCGCCGGGTACGGTCGGGGACAAGAAGCAGCTGCCGTCCTTCATGTATCAGGCTCACGAGGCCGAACTGGCGCCGGGCGATGTCGTCCTGCCCTGGGACGAGCATCCGGAAGCCCTTACCGGCGACCTGGCCCGCCAGCTCGGTTCCAAGACCCCGATCCGCCTGGTCGCCAGCGCCAAGAGCTGGCTGTGCCACAGCGGGGTGGATTGCCGCGCGCCGATCCTGCCGATCCAGTCGCCGGAAGAAGTGCAGCGCGTCTCGCCCTTGCAGGCTTCGATCGCCTATCTGCGCCACATGCGCGATGCCTGGAACGCGCGTTATCCCGAATATCCCTTGAGCGAGCAGGATTTGACCATCACGGTGCCGGCCTCGTTCGACCCGGCGGCGCGCGAGCTGACGGTGGAAGCGGCCCATGCGCTGGGCCTGCGCCAGGCGATCCTGCTGGAAGAGCCGCAGTCGGCGCTGTACAGCTGGATTCAAACCAGCGGCGGCGGCTGGCGCGAGCAGGTGCGGCCGGGCGACATCATCCTAGTGGTCGACGTAGGCGGTGGCACCACCGACCTCTCGCTGATCGCGGTCACCGAAGCCGACGGCAACCTGGAACTCAACCGCGTCGCCATCGGCGATCACATCCTGCTGGGCGGCGACAACATGGACCTGGCGCTGGCCTACGGCCTCAAGCTGAAGCTGGAAGGCGAGGGCCGCAAGCTCGAGGCCTGGCA
Source organism: Methylococcus sp. (assembly GCA_028688525.1). Classification (GTDB taxonomy): domain Bacteria; phylum Pseudomonadota; class Gammaproteobacteria; order Methylococcales; family Methylococcaceae; genus Methylococcus. Next base: position 2,775 of record JAQTYA010000045.1, read on the forward strand.
GGTGCAGGCCCTGATGCACGGCTGCCGGGATGCCAAGGAGTCGCTGCTGTCCGATCCGGACGTGTCGGAAGTGGCGGTGGTCGTGCCCAGCCGCGGTTCCTCGCTGATCGGCGGCACCTTGCGCACCGCGCTGACGAAGGACGAAGTCAACCGTACCCTGGTCGAAGGCTTCTTCCCCAAGGTCTCGATCGAGGACAAGCCGCTGGTCCAGGCCCGCACCGGCTTGACCACGATCGGCCTGCCCTATGCCAAGGACGCCCGCATCACCTGCCATCTGGCCGGTTTCCTGAGTAAGCAGGTGAACGCCGCCGCCGAGCTGAACGGATTTTCAGTGCCGGACGGCGCGCGCTTCATTCATCCCACGGCGCTGCTGCTGAACGGCGGCGTGTTCAAATCCGAGGCGCTGGAGCGGCGGCTGCTGGAGGTGCTCAACGCTTGGCTGCAGGCGGACGGCGCGCCGGACGCACGGCTGCTGCACGGCGCCGATCTCGATCTGGCCGTGGCCCGCGGCGCGGCCTATTACGGCTATGTCCGCAAGGGCCAGGGCGTGCGCATCCGCGGCGGTACGGCGGCGGCCTATTACGTGGGCGTGGAAAGTGCCATGCCGGCCGTGCCCGGTTTTCCCGCGCCGCTGCAAGCGCTGTGCATCGCCCCGTTCGGCATGGAAG
>JAQTYA010000045.1:3452-23395 GCA_028688525.1 Methylococcus sp.
GGAAGAGGGCACCGAAGCCGAGTTGCCGCCGGAAGAGTTCGGCCTGATCGTCGGCGAGCCGGTGCGCTTCCGCTTCTTCGCCTCGACCTTGCGCCGCGAGGACTTGGTCGGCGCCCGGATGGAAGACTGGCGCGAAGGCGAGATCGAAGAACTGGACGAAATCGAGCTGACCCTGCCTGTCGAAGGCCACCAGCCCGGCGATGTGGTGCCGGTGCGGCTGGCGGCGCGGGTGACCGAGGTCGGTACGCTCCAGCTCGAAGCCGTGGCGCGCGACAGCCAGCAGCGCTGGAAGGTGGAGTTCGAAGTGCGCCAGGGCGAGACCCCGAACGCCGCGTTGGACGAGGCGGCTCCGGAGGCGCCCTATCTCGGCGGGGCCGAGGAGCCGGCCGATCCCGAGCCGGTAGCAAGAGAAGCGCCAGCGGCTGCGGACGAGTCCGGCGAGAAAAAGCCGTTCTGGTCGTTCAACAAACCCTGAACGAGAGGGGGCGGCCGGCGAGGCATGGATGCAGCCGGCCCGTCCTTCTGAACTGACCCCTCGAGCATGCCCTCCATGTCCGCTTCCCCTCGCTACATCGTAGGCATCGACCTCGGCACCACCCATACCGTCGTTGCCTACGCCGAGAGTGCGGACGCCGCGAGGATCGAGCTGTTTCCCATCGAACAATTGATCGCGCCGGGGCAGGTCGCCGAACGGCCACTGTTGCCCTCTGTGCGCTATCACCCGGCGGAGGGCGAACTGGCCGAGGCCGACAATACGCTGCCCTGGCCGGTGGAGGAACTGGCGTCGGGCTGCCGTCCGGTGATCGGCGAACTGGCCCGCCAGCTCGGCAGCCGCAGCCGGGGCCGGCTGGTCGCCAGCGCCAAGAGCTGGCTGTGTCATTCGAACGTCGATCGCACCGCCGCCATTCTGCCCTGGGGCGCGCCGGACGCGGTGCCCAAGGTTTCGCCGGTGGAGGCTTCCGCGAGTTTCCTGCTGCACGTCCGGCAGGCCTGGAACCGGCGGTTCCCGGATCATCCGCTGGAGGCGCAGGAAGTCACCGTCACCATTCCCGCCTCGTTCGACGACGCCGCCCGCGCTTTGACGGTCGAGGCGGCGCGCCAGGCGGGCCTCGCCCAAATCCGTTTGCTCGAAGAACCGCAGGCAGCTTGCTACGATTTTCTGTGGACCCACCGCGGCCGCCTGGCCGAGACCCTGGAAGGCGTGAGCCTGCTGCTGGTCTGCGATGTCGGCGGCGGCACTACCGATTTCACCCTGATCCGCATCGGGCCGGGGGAGCCGGAGCCCAAGCTGGAGCGCATCGCAGTCGGCAACCATCTGATGCTGGGCGGGGACAACATCGACCTGACCCTGGCGCATCGGCTGGAGCCGTGCCTGACCGGGGAGGAGCGCAGTCTGTCGGCCACCGATTTGATCCTGCTGGCGGAACAGTGCCGGGCGGCGAAGGAGCAGCTGCTGGGGGAGCAGGGACCGGAAGCGGTGACCGTCACCCTGCTCGGCAAGGGCGGCGGCCTGATCGGCGGCGCCCGCTCGGTCGAACTGAGCCGGAACGAAGTGCTCGAGGTCGTCCTGGACGGATTCTTTCCGCAGGTCGAAGCCGGCGCGGTGCCGGAACGGCGCAGCGGCGTGGTCGAATTCGGCCTGCCGTATGCGTCCGATCCGGCGATCACCCGGCATGCCGCGGCGTTCCTGGCCCAGCACCGGGGCGATACGGCGACGGCCGTGCCCGACGGCCTGCTGTTCAATGGCGGCGCTTTCCATAGCCCGGTGATCGCCGGACGGATGGCCGAAGTCGTCGGCTCCTGGGCGGGGCATGCGCCGGTCCTGCTACGGAATCAGCGCCCCGATCAGGCCGTCGCCTTCGGCGCCGTAGCCTTTGGGCTTGCCCGGCGCGGACTGGCGGTGCAGCGGATCGAGAGCGGTTCGGCCCGCAGCTATTACCTTCTGGTCGGAGATGGCGGGAGCGATGCCCGCCGCGGCGTGTGTATCCTGCCGCGCGGCGCCGGCGAGGGGCGGGAGTGGGCGGTGGAGCAGCGCCATTTTCTGCTGAGCGTCGGCCAGCCGGTGCGCTTCCATGTGTTCTCCTCGACCATCGATTCCGGCCATGTCCCAGGCGACCTGGTGGTGTTGGACGAAGGCGTATTCGACGAATTGCCGCCGTTGGCCGTGGCTTTTGAGGGCGGGGACGGCGGCGAGATCGAGGTGCTGCTAGCCGCACAGCTTACCGAAATCGGCACGCTGCAGTTGCAATGCGTGGCGGTGGCCGATGCCGCCCGGCGTTGGAACGTCGAACTGCAGCTCCGGCCGGGGGCTGCCCAGCCTTCGACGCCAACGGGTTTGCATCCGCGCGCAGCCGAAGCGCTGGAGCACATCGGGCTGATCTTCGGTAAGAAGACCCGCCAGCTCGATCCCAAGGCCGTCAAAACCTTGCGTAACGATCTCGAAAAGATCCTGGGCAAGCGCGAGGACTGGGATACCGCGCTGTGCCGCGAACTGTTCGCGGCCCTGCTCGAAGGCGCCCCGCACCGGCGCCGCTCGGCCGATCACGAAAGGCTTTGGCTGAGCCTGGCCGGCTACTGCCTCCGGCCCGGATTCGGCGCGCCGCTGGACGACTGGCGGGTAGGGCAGGTCTGGAATCTGTATGCGCAGGGCTTGCAGTTCGTGAACGAAGCGCAGAACTGGTCCGAGTGGTGGATACTGTGGCGGCGCATCGGCGGCGGGCTGGATGCGGAGGCCCAGCGGCGGATCTTCGCCGACATTGCCGGATTCATCGATCCGGGCCGGGCGCGGCGGGGCAATGCGGAGGCGCTAGCCAAGAAACGCGGTTTCGAGGACATGCTGCGGCTGGCTGCGTCGCTGGAACGCCTTTCGTCCGGGGACAAAGCAGAGCTGGGCGGATGGCTTGTCCAGCGGCTGGACAAGGCGCCGGATTCGGCGGAGCTGTGGTGGGCCTTGGGCCGGGTCGGCGCGCGCGCGCCTTTCCACGGCAGTGCCCACAATCTGGTCGGCAGCGCAGTCGTCGAAGGCTGGGTGGAGAAGGCCTTGCAGCGGGACTGGAAGAAGCAGAGCTTCGTCGCCTTCGCCGCGACGATGCTGGCGCGTCTCACCGGCGACCGCGAGCGCGACCTTGAGGCCGCGCTGAGAAACCGGGTGGCGGAAAAGCTGGCCGCATCCCGCTCGCCCGAATCCTGGCTGGAGCTGGTGAGCGTCGTCAAAACGCTGGACGCGGCGGACGAGAAGCGCATTTTCGGCGAAGGTCTGCCGCCAGGCCTGCGATTGGTTGAATAGCAAGCTGAAAACAGATTCTAAGGAGGCGACATGGACATTTACATGCAGGCGGCCATCGCCGAAGCCCGCAAAGGTCTGGAGGAGGGCGGCATTCCGATCGGCTCGGTGCTGGTGATCGGCGGCGAGATCGTCGGGCGCGGCCACAACCGCCGGGTCCAGCAGGGCAGCGCAATTTTGCACGCGGAAATGGACTGCCTGGAAAACGCCGGGCGCCTGAGCGCCGCGGACTATCGGCAGGCGACGCTCTACAGCACCTTGTCGCCCTGCGACATGTGCAGCGGCGCGGCCTTGCTCTACGGCATTCCCCGCATCGTCGCGGGGGAAAATCAAACCTTCCAGGGGCCGGAGGCCTATATCCGTTCGCGCGGCGTGGAACTCCTGGTGCTGGACGATGAGGAATGCGTCGGGCTGATGCGCGAATTCATCGCCGCGCAGCCGGCGCTTTGGAACGAAGACATCGGCGTATGATGGCCGCCATGCTGCAATGAAACTCCGCTAGGATTCGGCGGTCTATTGATTTGTGTTCAACAACGTAAGGAGATATGAATGAGTACCCCCCGTGAACAGGTCTTGAGCCGCGGCGCCTATGCCGTCGTGCCTCGCCACAAGGTTCTGACCAACACCTATGCGCTGCTGTCGCTGACGCTGCTGTTCAGCGCGCTGACCGCAGGCGCTTCCATGGCGCTCGCGCTGCCCCATCCGGGTATCATCATCACCCTGGTAGGCTATTTCGGCTTGCTATGGCTGACCAACAAGTATTCCAACAGCGCCGTCGGCATCCTTTGGGTTTTCGCGCTGACCGGTTTCATGGGTTACACCCTCGGCCCGATCCTGAACGCTTACATCACGCATTTCGCCAACGGCACCCAGCTGGTCATGATGGCCATGGGCGGCACCGGTGCGGTGTTCCTGGGACTTTCCGCCTATGCGCTGACCACCCGCAAGGACTTCAGCTTTCTCGGCGGCATGCTCGGCGCGGGCATCCTGGTCGCTTTCCTGGCCGGTTTGGTCGCGGCTTTCGTGCCCGGCCTGATGGGCTTGAGCCTGGCGGTGTCGGCGATGTTCGTGGTGCTGATGGCCGGAATGATCCTGTTCCAGACCAGCGCGATCATCCACGGCGGCGAAACCAACTACATCCTCGCCACCGTGTCGCTCTACGTGACGATCTTCAATCTGTTCACCAGCCTGTTGCAGCTGCTCGGCGTGTTCAGCAGCGACGATTGATCCTTCGATCTTTCGGGCATAAAAAAACCCCGGCCTAGGCCGGGGTTTTTCGTGTCCGGACGACGAGAAACTAGTCGACGGCCTTCATGCTGAGCCGTACCCGGCCCTGACGGTCGATCTCCAGCACCTTGACCTTGACCACATCGCCCTCGGCCAGCTTGTCGCTGACTTTCTCGACATGCTCGTCGGAGATCTGGGAGATGTGCACCAGCCCGTCTTTGCCCGGCAGGATGGTGACGAATGCGCCGAAGTCCATCAGGCGAGCCACTTTGCCTTCGTAGGTCTTGCCGACCTCGACTTCAGCCGTGATGTCCTCGATGCGGCGGCGCGCTTCCAGTCCGGCCTGCTTGTCGACGGACGCGATCTTGATGACGCCGTCGTCGGTGATGTCGATGCTGGTGCCGGTTTCTTCGGTGATGGCGCGGATGGTCGCTCCGCCTTTGCCGATCACTTCGCGGATCTTGCTGGGGTCGATGGTGAAGCTGGTGATGCGCGGCGCGTAATCGGACATTTCGTTGCGCGGCGTCGCCAGGGCATCGGCCATCTTGCCGAGGATGTGCAGGCGCCCTTCGCGGGCCTGGTGCAGAGCCTGGCGCATGATTTCCGGCGTGATGCCGTCGATCTTGATGTCCATCTGCAGCGCCGTGATGCCGTCGCGGGTACCGGCCACCTTGAAGTCCATGTCGCCCAGGTGGTCTTCGTCGCCCATGATGTCCGACAAGACGGCGAATTCATCGCCTTCCTTGATCAAACCCATGGCGATGCCGGCCACGGCACCCTTGGTCGGCACGCCGGCGTCCATCAGCGCCAGACTGCTGCCGCAGACCGAGGCCATGGAACTGGAGCCGTTCGATTCGGTGATTTCCGAAACGATGCGGATGACGTAAGGGAAGTCGTCCATCGACGGCATGATGGCCTGTACGCCGCGCTTGGCCAGGCGTCCGTGGCCGATCTCGCGCCGCTTGGGCGAACCGATCATGCCGGTTTCGCCGACGCAGTAGGGCGGGAAGTTGTAGTGCAGCATGAAGCTGTCTTTGTACTCGCCTTCCAGCGCGTCGATGATCTGCGCGTCGCGGCCTGTGCCCAGGGTGGCAACTACCAGGGCCTGGGTTTCGCCGCGGGTGAACAGGGCGGAACCGTGGGTGCGGGCCAATACGCCGGTACGGATGCTGATGGGACGTACCGTAGCGAGGTCGCGCCCGTCGATCCGCTTGCCGTGGCGGAGGATATTGCCGCGGACGATCTCTTCTTCCAGCTTCTCGATCTGCCGCTTTACCGAATTGGCGTCATAAGCGTCTTCGGCGGTCAGCGGATCGACGACGGCCTTGCGGGCTTCTTTCAGTTTCTGCTGGCGCAGTTGCTTGTCGGCGATGCCATAGCCTTCGGTCAGCGCGGCACGGCCGAACTCTTCCACGGCCGAGACCAGGGCCGCATCCAAGGCTGGCGGCTCCCAGTTCCACGAGTTCACGCCGACTTCGGCGGCCAGTTCGTGGATTGCCTTGATGGCCGTCTGCATATGCTCGTGGCCGAAAACGACGGCGCCCAGCATGACTTCCTCGGGCAACATCTGAGCTTCCGATTCCACCATGAGTACGGCGTTGCCGGTACCAGCAACGACTAGATCGAGCTCGGAAGACTTCAGCGCCTCTTTGCCCGGGTTGAGGACATAGGCGCCGTCGATGAAGCCGACCCGGGCGGCGCCGATCGGACCTTGGAACGGCAAGCCGGAAAGAGTCAGCGCCGCCGATGCGCCGATCATGGCGGGGATGTCCGGATCCACCTCAGGATTGAGCGACATGACGGTAGCGACGACCTGGACCTCATGGATGAAGCCGTCCGGGAACAGCGGCCGGATAGGGCGGTCGATCAGGCGTGCAGTCAGCGTTTCTTTTTCGCTCGGGCGTCCTTCCCGCTTGAAGAAGCCGCCCGGGATGCGTCCGGCAGCATAGGCCTTTTCCTGGTAGTTGACGGTGAGGGGGAAGAAATCGCCGTGGGGGGATACTTCTTTACGTCCCACTACGGTGACCAGCACTACGGTGCCGGCCATGTCCACCATGACCGCGGCGTCGGCCTGACGGGCGATCTCGCCGGTTTCTATCGAGACGGGATGATCGCCGTACTGAAATTGCTTCCGGATCGGATTCACGGGTGCTCCTTGGGCTATCGGCGGGAGGGGGATTATTTACGCAGACCCAGCCGCTCGATGAGCGTGCGGTAACGTTCGTTGTCCGTGCTCTTCAGGTAGTCCAGCAGCTTGCGGCGCTGGTTGACCAGGCGCAGCAGACCGCGGCGCGAATGGAAGTCTTTCTTGTGCTTGACGAAATGCGGGGTCAAGTGGTTGATGCGGTTGGTCAGCAGGGCGACCTGAACTTCAGGCGACCCGGTATCGCCGGGCGTGCGCTGGAATTCCTGCACTACGACGCTTTTTTCTGCTGCGGTGAAAGCCATGGGGTTATCTCCAAAAACTCGTTGAAAATCTTTCGAACAATCGCAAATTGTACCGTCTGAGGGGATCAAGGACAAGCCGCCACCCGTACCGAGGGCCCGCGATACGGTTTATCCAGGTTCATGCAAATTAAGGGCTTGCATCTGCGCCGGTAGCTGCCACCAGCCGTTTCGGCGCTACCCTGCCGCGGTCGTCGATGCGGCCAACGCCGATAAAAGCATAGTTTTCGTCGTAGACCCGCAGCAAATGCCCTTCGGGCAGGGGATCGGGAGCCACGGCTTGGCCTTGGAGGAAGATACGGGTTTGCGGGGCCTGCAGGATCACCTCCGGCCAGTGCAGCACCATGCTGTCCATGGGGCGTAGACAGGCGAGCCGGGCTTCCGGCGTCATTGTCTCCAAGGCGTCCAGGGTCACGGCTTGCTCTACCGGAAAACCGGCGACGGTGGTGCGCCTCAGGACTTCGACGTGAGCGCCGCAGCCGATGGCGCTGCCGATGTCTTCGACCAAGGTGCGGATGTAAGTGCCCTTGGAGCAAGCGACCTCCAGTTCGAGCTGGTCGGGGCCGTGGCCGAGCAGTTCGATGCTGAAAATCGTGACTTCGCGCGCTTGCCGTTCGACTTCCACGCCTTTGCGAGCCAGTTCGTAGAGCCGCTGGCCTTGATGCTTGAGGGCGGAAAACATCGGCGGAACCTGCAGGATGGGGCCGGTGAATTTCGCCAACAAGGCTAGGACGGCTGTTTCGTCTAGGGCGGGTACCGGCGACCTCGCCAGGACTTCGCCGTCGGCATCGCCGGTGTTGGTAGTCGCGCCGAGCCGGGCCAGCACCCGGTAGCTTTTATCCGCGTCCAGCAGGTAGCCGGACAGTTTGGTGGCTTCGTTGAAGCAGAGCGGGAGAATGCCGCTGGCGAGGGGGTCCAGACTGCCGGTATGGCCGGCTTTGCGTATCCCGAACAGTCTACGGGCTCGTTGTAGGGCGCCGTTCGAAGTGATCCCCGAGTTTTTGTCGAGCAGGAGCACCCCCGACGGCGCGGCCATTGCAGCGGCACTCATGTCTCGGGTTCGCCGTCTCCATCCAGAGAGCGCAGTAATTGATCCATGTGCAGGCCCCGTTCGATGGAATCGTCGTACAGAAAGCGGAGCTCGGGAATGACGCGCATGCGCATCCGCCGTCCCAGCACCTGCCGCAACTGGGGCGCGAATTCGCCTAAACGCTTCAAGGCCGCCTTGGTTTCCAGCCGGCCGCCCATGAAGGTCACGAATATTTTGGCGGAGGCCAGGTCCCGGCTGACCTCGACTTCGCTCACGGTGATCATGCCTAGTTCCGGCGCGTCGATACCGGTACGCAGAAACTCGGCGATCTCCCGTTGCATCTGGGCGGACACCCGGTCGCTGCGGCTGAATTCTCTAGGCATTATTCGATATCACCGTATCAATGCGGTATGACTTGGACTTTCTCGAATACTTCGATCTGGTCGCCTTCGCGCACGTCGTTGTAGTTCTTGACGGCGATGCCGCATTCCATGCCGGACTTGACTTCGTTGACGTCGTCCTTGAAGCGGCGCAGCGATTCGAGCTGGCCTTCGAAGATGACCACGTTCTCCCGCAATACGCGGATCGGCAGGCTGCGGCGGACATGGCCCTCGATCACCAAGCAGCCGGCGACGGTGCCGAACTTGGTGGAGCGGAACACGTCGCGCACCTGGGCGATGCCGACGATCTGTTCTTTGAACTCCGGTGCCAGCATGCCGGTGATCGACTTCTTGATCTCGTCGATAGCGTTGTAGATCACGCTGTAGTAGTGCAGGTCGATGCCGCGCTCCTCGATCAGCTTGCGGGCGCTGCCGTCGGCGCGCACGTTGAAGCCGATCAGAATCGCGCCGGACGCCAGCGCCAGATTGGCGTCGGTTTCGGAGATGCCGCCGACGCCGCCGCCGATGACTTTCACCTTGACCTTGTCGGTAGACAGCTCGGTCAGCGAACTGCGCAAGGCTTCCAGACTACCCTGGACGTCGGCCTTGATGACCACGTTGAGGTCGATGGTTTCCTCGCTGCCCATGAGCGAGAACACGTCTTCCAACTTGGCAGCCTGCTGCGCGGCGAGCTTGGTGCTGCGCAGTTTTTCCTCGCGGTGCATGGCGATTTCGCGGGCCTTGCGCTCGTCCGCGACGACGATGAATTCATCGCCCGCATCCGGTGCGCCGGACAGCCCCAAGACTTCGATCGGCATCGACGGGCCGGCTTCTTTCAGCGGCTTGCCGTTTTCGTTGAACATGGCGCGGACGCGGCCGATTTCCTTGCCGCAGAGCAGAAAATCGCCTTTGCGCAGGGTACCGCGCTGGATCAGGATGTCGGCGACCGGACCGCGGCCCTTCTCCAACTTCGATTCCAGCACCACGCCGGTGGCTGGGATGTCGGTCGGCGCTTGGAGTTCGAGAACTTCGGCCTGGACCAGGATGGCGTCGAGCAGCGCATCGATACCGGTTCCGGCTTTGGCCGATACGGGGATGAACTGCACGTCGCCGCCCCATTCTTCCGGAACCACGCTGAGGCCGACCAGTTCCTGCTTGACTCGATCCGGATCGGCGTCGGCTTTGTCCATCTTGTTCATGGCGACGACGATGGGTACGCCGGCCGCGCGGGAATGTTCCACGGCCTCCTTGGTTTGCGGCATGACGCCGTCATCGGCTGCTACTACCAGCACCACAATATCGGTGACCTTGGCGCCGCGGGCTCGCATGGCGGTGAAGGCGGCATGGCCAGGGGTGTCCAGGAAGGTGATCGAGCCATGGCCGGTCTTTACCTGGTAGGCGCCGATGTGCTGGGTGATGCCGCCGGCTTCCCCGGCCGCAACCTTGGCTTTGCGGATGTAATCGAGCAGCGAGGTCTTGCCGTGGTCGACGTGGCCCATGATGGTGACCACCGGCGCGCGGGGCAGGAGCGGCGCCTCGGTTTCGGCCGAGAGATTGGCCATGATTTCCGCCTCGAGGTCGTCGTCCTTCTGTGCGGTGGCTTTGTGCCCCATTTCTTCGACTACTAGAATGGCGGTTTCCTGGTCCAGCACTTGGTTGATCGTAGCCATGACCCCCATCTTCATCAGGGCCCGGATGACCTCGGTGGCCTTGACCGACATACGCTGGGCCAGGTCCGATACCGTGATGGTTTCCGGAACGGCAACTTCGTGCACCATGGGCGCGGTCGGTCTCTCAAATCCATGCTTCTGTTCCGGCATGACCATAGTCTTGCCGAATTTGGTCTTTTTCCTTTTACCGCCGCCTTTACGGAAATCGTCGCCCTGAAGTTCGCGGTATTCGTCTTTGCGGCTGGTGCCGGGTGCCCGCTTTTCGCCGCGGGTATCGGCTTCGCGGCTAGGCGCTGCAGGCCGAGCGGGTTCGCTTTTGGGTTTGCCCGGGGCGGGGCGGGGTGCAGAGGGACGAGCGGGTACCGCCGGGCGCGTTTCCGGGGCGGCACGCGGCGGCGCGGGTGCAGGCTCGCTCGGTTTGGCTTCCTGGCCGGAGGCTGCGAGGCGTGCCTCTTCTTCGCGGCGGGCCTGTTCTTCGGCGGCACGGGCGGCTTCTTCCAGCTTGAGGCGCTCGGCCTCGGCAGCCTGCTGGTGTGCTTGTTCTTCCTGCAGACGCCGGGCTTCCTGCTCGGCCAGCTCGCGTTGCGCCTGTTCTTCCAGCGCCCGCTTCGCCTGTTCCGCTTCGGAGAGGCGTTCGCTGGTTTCGGGCAATTCGCTGCGTTTCACGTAAGTGCGCTTCTTGCGCACTTCGACGCTGATGGTCTTGGCGCCTTTGCCGGGCACCGTGCCCTGTTTAAGCTCGGTCACCGAGCGGCGCTGTAGCGTAACCCGCTTCGGTTCGGTCACGCTCTCCTGCACCTTGCCGTGGCTTTGCCGCAGGTGATTGAGCAGCTTCATCTTTTCGTCGTCGTTCAGCACGTCGTCGGCGTCGGAGATCTGAAGACCTGCGTCTCCAAGCTGATGGAGCAGCCTGTCGAGGGGAATACCCACGATCCCGGCCAGTTGTCTCACTGTTACGTCACTCATGATTCAGCCCCTTATCGGTAATCGTCCTCAGTCTTCGGAAAACCACGAGGCGCGCGCCTTCATGATGAGCTCCGCAGCCTTTTCCTCTTCCATGTCTTCGATGTCCAAAAGATCTGGGACGGCCTGATCGGCCAGGTCTTCCAGCGTGCGAATGCCGTGGCGCGCAAGGCGGTAGGCCAGTTCGCGGTCCATGCCCTCCAGATCCAGCAAGTCTTGTGCCGGCTCGGTATCCTCGAGCTTTTCCTCGGAGGCGATCGCCTTGATGAGCAAAGCGTCCCGCGCCCGGTTGCGCAATTCTTCCACGATATCCTCGTCGAATTCCTCGATTTCGAGCAATTCCTTGGTCGGTACGTAGGCCAGCTCCTCCACACTGGAGAAGCCTTCCCGGACCAGGATTTCCGCAACGTCTTCGTCAACGCTCAATTGCTCGACGAAGGTTTGGATCAGGCGTTGAGTTTCTTCCTGGGTCTTGGCGTCGGCCTGGGTGGAGCTCATGACGTTCAGCGTCCAGCCGGTGAGTTCGGACGCCAGCCGGACATTTTGGCCGCCACGGCCGATGGCCTGGGACAAGTTCTCGTCGGCGACGGCAATGTCCATGCTATGGCGGTCTTCGTCCACGACGATGGATACGATTTCAGCCGGCGACATCGAGTTCACCACGAACTGGGCTTCATTCTCGTTCCATAGGATGATATCGATGCGCTCGCCGGCCAGTTCGTTGGAGACGGCCTGTACCCGAGATCCGCGCATGCCGACGCAGGCGCCAACCGGGTCGAGCCGGGGGTCGTTGCTCTTGACGGCGACCTTGGCGCGTACGCCGGGATCGCGTGCTGCGCCTTTGATTTCGATGAGGTTCTCGCTGACTTCCGGAACTTCCAGCCGGAATAGGGCGATCAGCAGATCGGGCGAAGTGCGGCTGACGAACAGCTGCGGTCCGCGCGCATCGGGCCGGACGGCGCTGAGGATGCCGCGCAGGCGGTCGCCGGAACGCACCGCTTCGCGTGGAATCATCTCGTCGCGCGGAATGAAGGCCTCGACGTTACCGCCCAAGTCGAGAAACACGTTGCCTCGCTCGACGCGCTTGATAACGCCGGTGACCAGCTCGCCGACGCGGTCCTGGTAAGCGTCGGCGATCTTGCGCCGTTCCGCCTCGCGGACCTTTTGCACGATGACCTGCTTGGCGGTCTGGGCGGCGATGCGTCCGAACTCGATGGAGTCGAACGGCTCTTCCACGAATTCGCCGGGCTCGATGCCGGGATGGGTCTTGCGGGCTTCGTCGAGCAGGATCTGCTTTTCCGGGAATTCAATGCCGTAGTCGAATTCGTCGCTGGGTTCCACCACTTGCCAGCGGCGGAAAGTCTCGTAGTCGCCGGTCTTGCGGTCGATGTTCACGCGCACGTCCAGGCGGTTGTCGTGCCGCTTGATCGTGGCCGTACGCAGCGCTTCCTCGATCGCGGAAAAAATCACTTCCTTCTCGATGTCCTTTTCGTTCGACACCACGTCGACTACCAGCAGGATTTCTTTATTCGCCATCAGGTCGTCCTACAAAATTCAATGATCAAATTCCGGAATCAATCGGGCCTTGTCGATCCAATCGAAAGGAATGGCGTGCAGGCCGTTCTCGTCCTCGAGTTCGATGATACCCTCGCGTACGCTGGCGATGCGGCCCTTGAACCTGCGCTGCGCCGCCAGCGGGCGCACGGTCTGCAGCCGCACCATTCGGCCCAGGAAACGTTCGAAATGCGCCAGGGTGAACAAAGGGCGATCGAGTCCGGGCGATGAGATTTCCAGCTGATACTGGCCTGGAATGGGGTCTTCTACATCTAGCACGCCGCTGATTTGGTAGCTGACCCGCGAGCAGTCGTCGAGGACGATGCCGTCGGCGTGGTCGATATAAACGCGCAAAACCTTGGCGCGGGCGTCGAATTCGATCCCCACTAATTCATAACCTAGTCCGGCAACGACCGGTTCGATCAATCGTTGCAAGTGTTCAGGCATCCGCATGACCGTGTTCCAGCCCACAAAAAAAGGGCGCAAGGCCCAATGTTGTTATCCCGTTCCCTCAGAAACTAAAAACGCCCGCTAGGGGCGCCGCTCGGGACGATGGCCCTCAGAACCAGACCCGTCTCATCAGTCCGCGTATGCTAACATAAAACGACGCTCAAGATATACCCCTCCTCTTAAGCACTTTGTAGCGCATTATCCGCCTGATCGACGGAGTCGACCTTGAAGCCGGAAACCTTATTTCTCGCCGATCTGCATCTGAGCAGCGCACGACCCGAACGCGTCCGCTTATTCCAGCAGTTCGCCGCTCGGCACGCCCGCGGCGCGGAGGCCGTATACATTCTCGGCGATCTGTTCGACGCCTATATCGGCGACGACGACCTGGCTTATCCGGCGGGCGAGGTCAGGCGGTGCTTGCGGGAGCTGGTCGAGGGCGGCACCCGCGTGCTGTTCCAGCAGGGCAACCGCGATTTCTTGGTGGGTTCCGGCTTCGCCGTGGCGACCGGGGCGGAGTTGCTGGACGACTATGCCGAAATCGATCTTTACGGGCGCAAGGCCTTGCTGACACATGGCGATTTACTGTGCATCGATGACCTCAAGTATCATCAAGCCAGGGCCAGGGTTCGCACCGAAGTCTGGAAGCGCCAGGCGCTAGGCAAGCCCTTGTGGGCGCGCAAGCTCTATGCGCGCTGGTACCGTTTCCGCAGTTTCCTCGGCAAGCGCGGCAATGCGCCCGAAATCATGGACGTCAATGCTGGAGAGGTGGAGCGCGTATTCGCGCGATCCGGTGCCGAAGTGCTGATCCACGGCCATACCCACCGTCCGGCGGACCACGATTTGGCCGCCGACGGCCGTCCGGTCCGCCGCATCGTGCTGGCGGAGTGGAAGGAGGAAGGGGAGTTTTTACGCTGGACGGCGGAAGGGTACTGCCGGGTTCGGGTACCGGGCCGTTGAGCTTCGCTCAAGCGACCGGGTAAGGGAAGGCCAGGGTCTGTGCGATCGAGTCCTGCCGGTGCAGAGCGAGCAGCAGCCGGTCGACGCCGATAGCGATGCCGGCGCAATCCGGCAGTCCGGCCTCCAGAGCATCCAGGAGACGGAAATCTTTGGCCGGGACGGGTAGTCCCGCTGCGGTTCGGGCGGTAATGTCCCGGTCGAAACGGCGCTCTTGCTCTTGCGGATCGGCGAGTTCGAAAAAGCCGTTGCCCAGCTCCATGCCGTCCAGGAACACCTCTACCCGCTCCACCAGCCGCTCGTCTCCGGGCTTGAGCCGCGCCAGCGAAGGGAGGATCGCGGGGAAGTCGCGGACGAAGGTAAAGCGGTCCCGGCCCAGATGGGGCTGCACCCGATGGCTGAACAGGAAGTCCAGCCAGGTCGGACGATCCGAGCCGCAAATCTCTGCTGCCTCCGGCAATCCGTGGCGATAGGCGCAGCCGGCGAATTCTTCCGTGGAGGCTTCCAAAGGATCGAGGCCGGTATGGGCCAGAAAGGCGCTGCGGTAATCCAGCTGTTCCGAGGGCGTCAGCGGACGAATGCCTTCGCTTAGCGAGCCGAGCAAGGCGTCGGTTTCCCCGATCAGCTCATCGAGCCCGAAACCGGCCCGGTACCATTCCAGCAAGGTGAACTCGGGATTGTGGTAGCGGCCGTGTTCCTCGTTGCGGAAGGCTTTGCATATCTGGTAAATCGAGCCCGAGCCTGCGGCCAGCAGCCGCTTCATGGCGAATTCCGGGGAGGTTTGCAGGTAGAGCGGATGCTCGGGGTTGCCGCCGTAGCAGCTAGAGAAAGCGCTCAGGTGCGGGTCGGTGACGGTGCCGTGCGAGAATAGGGGGGTTTCGACTTCGAGCACCTCCCGTTCGGCAAAGAACTCGCGGATTTTCCGTAGGAGTTCCGCCCGCCGGCGCAGCATTGCCGGCGAGCAGGACGGACGCCAATCGCTCGGCGCCCTATTTGACACGGGAGACGTAATCGCCCGTGCGGGTGTCCACCTTGATGACTTCGCCGGTCTGGATGAACAGCGGCACGCGGACGACCGCGCCGGTCTCCAGGGTCGCCGGTTTGCCGCCGCCGCCGGAGGTGTCGCCGCG
Source organism: Methylococcus sp. (assembly GCA_028688525.1). GTDB lineage: Bacteria > Pseudomonadota > Gammaproteobacteria > Methylococcales > Methylococcaceae > Methylococcus. Next base: position 18,539 of record JAQTYA010000045.1, read on the forward strand.
CACGCCGGGATCGGTCTCGGTGATGGTGAGTTCCACGAAATTAGGCGGCTGCACCGCCAGCGGAACGTTGTTGAACAGGGTCACGATGCAGATGTCCTGCTCCTTCAGCCATTTCTTGGCGTCGGTGACGGAGTTCGGTTCGGCGGCGTATTGCTCGAACGATTCGGGCACCATGAAATGCCAAAGCTCGCCGTCGTTGTAGAGGTACTGCATTTCGACGTCGGCCACGTCGGCCGTCTCCAGGGTATCGCCGGACTTGAAGGTCCGCTCGATGACCCGGCCGGTCTTGAGGTTGCGCAGCTTGACCCGGTTGAAGGCCTGGCCCTTGCCCGGCTTGACGAACTCGCTTTCGATAATCGTGCAAGGATCGCCATCCAGCATCACCTTCAAACCATTTTTGAATTCACTCGTGCTAACAAAAGCCATGTGTACCTCGGGTCAGTGCTCAGGAAAAAATACTCCCCATTATAATGGACGGCTGTTTCCCGTGAAACCGCACCGATAGCGTCAGACCCGATTATCGACCATGAGTAAAAAATGGCAGGCCGAACTGGCTGAGGGTTTCGCCGACGTACCCGAGCTGCTCGGCTATCTCGGCCTTGCCCAATCGTTCTCGCCGGAGGCGGCGCAAAGATTCCCGTTCCGAGTCCCCCGCGCCTATGCCCGGCGGATGAAGCCGGGCGATCCGCACGATCCGCTGCTGCTCCAGGTTCTCCCCGGTGCGGGCGAGTTGGTGCCGGTCCCCGGTTTCGTCGGCGATCCGGTAGGGGACCGCAATGCGCTCAAGGTTCCCGGTTTACTGCACAAATACCGGGGGCGGGCGCTGCTGATTACCACCGGTGCATGCGCGGTCCATTGCCGCTATTGCTTCCGCCGCGAGTTTCCCTATACCGAAAGCCAGATGACCCGCCAGAGCGAGAGCGAGGCGCTGGATTACCTCGCCGCCGACGCCGGGCTAAGCGAGATTATTTTGAGTGGCGGCGATCCGCTGCTGCTGAGCGACGACCGTTTGGAGCGCCTGATCGGCCGGCTGGCGGCGATTCCTCATCTGCAGCGGTTGCGCATTCATACTCGGGTACCGGTGGTATTGCCGGCGCGGATCGATGCCCCGCTTTTGCAGATATTGTCCGGCCACCGGCTCAGGACTGTGATGGTGATTCACGCCAATCATCCCCGCGAGCTGGACGAGGAGGTCGGCGAGGTTCTAAGCAGGATGCGAAGCGCCGGGCTGGCTCTGCTGAATCAGGCTGTGCTGCTGCGGGGCGTGAACGATTCCGCCGAAACCCTGTGCGAGCTGAGCGAACGCTTATTCGGCTATGGCGTCCTGCCTTATTACCTGCATACGCTAGATAGGGTAAACGGCACCGCTCACTTCGAGGTCTCCGAGGCGGAGGTGCGGGTGTTGCACGAGGCCCTGCGCTGCCGGTTGCCGGGATACCTGGTGCCGCGCCTGGTGCGGGAAATCGAGGGCCGGCCGTACAAGGTGGCGCTCAGCTAGGCTCGTTGGCGATGCCGTGCGGCACGTGCCCAGTCGCCACATGCGGGCTGGCCGCCTCGCAATGGGCTTTCTGGTCGTCGAAAAAGATGTCCGCGCCGAAAGCCGCCAGAAACTGAGCTTTGCTCATGCCGCCCAGGAACAGCGCTTCGTCGATTCGGATGTTCCAAGCCCGCAGGGTGCGCACCACCCGTTCGTGGGCGGGCGCGCCGCGGGCGGTGACCAAAGCGGTGCGCAACGGCGAACTGTCCGCGTCGAACTGGGTCTGGATATGGTGGAGGACGGCGAGGAAATTCCGGAACGGTCCGCCGGGCAGCGGATCGCGGGCGGAGGCCCGTTCGTTCTCGGCGAAGGCTTCCAGCCCCGCCGTCCGGTAGACCCGTTCGGAGGCGTCGGAGAACAGCACCGCGTCTCCGTCGAAGGCGATGCGCAATTGATCGGTTTCGTTGCCGCGCGCCGGGGCGGTCATGATGGTCGCCGCCGCCTGGCCGTCGTTGAGCGCGTCGGCGACATCGCCGGCGTTGGCCGAGAGGAACAAATGGGCGCCGAAGGCCGAGATGTATTTGAACGGCGCGCGTCCGCCGGTGAACGCCGCACGGGTGATGTCCAGGCCGTGGTGCTGAATGGCGTTGAATATCCGGAGGCCGGTGTCCGCCGTGTTGCGCGAAAGCAGAATGACTTCTACTAGAGGCTTGCCCAGGCGCTCGTTGAGCGCCAGAAGCTTACGCACCAGCGGGAAGGCCACTCCCGGCGCCAGCGCCTCGTCTTCGTGTTCGATCTGGTAGCTGGAATAGGCGTCCTTGCCTTGTTTTTCGAAAATTCGATGCGATTCGTCGAGATCGAACAAAGCTCGAGACGAAATTGCCACGACGAGTTTGGAGGGTTGGCTCATGCACTGACGACCTGTGGGCTGAGGCTGTCCGGGTATACATTTCGATGCCGGTGCCGCACAATTGAACGCTTTCCGCGGTTCCGCAACCTCATGCGTTGCCGTTCCCCGGAGTCCCGATAAACAGAATAAAAGCAGAGCAAAACAAGAGGAGCATCATGCGCCGCAATATCTCCCTCGTACTATTGGTGTTATTCATCGTCGGCCTTTACGTCGTGCAGAACAAGGGTGTCGTTCCGTTCGTAATGAAGGTTCTGGAGTCGGACATCTTCGAAACGAAGGACGACGAGGAAGAGCAACTCGGCAAGGTCAAGAACGAGCGTACCGACTTCGCCTACATGCATTGTAAATCGCACATGCTGGAAGAGCATGTGGTGCCCGAGAATTCGGAATTCATGGACGACAAATACGAGGCATGGGCCTTGGGCGGCAAGAACTATATCGTCCGGTCCGAAGTCCTGGTGACCTCGGAGCAAGGCCGCGCCGCGGAGAAGTTTGTATGTAAGCTGCGCATGACCGGCGACGATCAGACCAACAAGGACAGTTGGTCTATCCTTGGTACCGAGCTGAATCCCGCCGACGGCGGCGAGTAAGTCTAGCGCAACGGTAAGGTCGGCTCGCAAAGCGCCAAGACCCGGCACGCCGGTGAAGTAATCGGCATCGGCGGTGGGGAAAAGTATAGGGGCGCAAGCGCTCTGTGGATGCGCCGGGAGACCTGCTGCAAGCTTGGGCGCATGCGGACGCCGTTAGGTGCCCGGCGAAGGTGTGATTTGTGGACGAACAGTCGAGCCTGACCTTACACATCACCGAAACCATCCGGGATGGTTTTGCCGTTCTGCCCAAGCGCTGGAATCCCTTCGGCTGCGTTCAGAATAAGCGTCGATCGGATGGAGCTTGAAGTAGCTCCATCCTCTCCAGCCGGCAATTACTTTATTTTTTGTGGCGCTCCGACGCAGGAAAACGCGTCACCCGTCGGGTTGGTTGTTCCAGCGCCGCACACGAATATTTCGTCATACATTTCGTTATTGATCATCGCCATAATGTGGAATCCATAGGCGCCGACCCCTTGGGCATCGGAAGACTCCCCGGTTTTAGGTCCGGTAGGGCCTGTCATAAATCTTGCCGAATATTTGTAGTTGAAAATTGGGTCCATGCTTTGTACTAGCGGTCCCATCATGGTGTAACCGGAGTAAGGTTTCAGCATGGTGGCGCTAATGACGTTCTTGTCTGAGTCGCTGGTGACATGCGCTTGTTTCTTAAGCCGAAGCACATGGACCATGACATTCATGATGCTATCGCCATTCATGACATCGACCGGATCATACTTGGCGCCCCCGTTGTTCGTATCGTCATCGAAATCGGGAACAGTCTTCGTGAGGTCCAGTGTGGTGGGCGTGCCGGTGTTCTTTTTGATCCAGACATCAACGCCATTCATTTCGTTGGCGAGCGCTGGCTCGTGAGTGAATCCGACGAGCATGAGGTAATAGCAGGGGTCGTTGTGGGCCTGGCTTGCAAGGCATCGTGCTTCATGAGCTTGAACGGTGGTTGTTGCGAAGAGCCCCGTGCTTATCAGTAATAGGGCAAGTTTAGTTGTGTTTTTCATGGATAAATCCTTGTTGCGAAAGGACGTCGTTAAGAGTGCTTGCGCACGGCTTCGCGGTGTCGGTTGTGACGAGTTGTTTGCCGCTTAAGCCATTCCATGAAGCAGGCTTTATGCCGTTAGGGATTTCGTAGTCTTTACTGAGTTTCTTTAGGGTGTCTGAAATATATCGTTGGGGATTTGCACCGAATGTATAGGGATATGCACCGGCTCAATAGCGGCGCTTTTAGGGCGACTAAGCCGACAATGCGAGCTAATCTTCGTCAAACTTAGCCGGAGGACATGGAACGATGCGAATGCGAGCGAGTCCGACGAGCCCCTGGGTAGGCTCAGGGCCGGGCGGTCCACCGCAGGGTAACGCGCTAGCGTTGTCCGGAGGCGGACTGCAAGGTATCCCGAAAGGCCGTAAAGTCATTGTGGAACGAGGTGAGGCGACCTTGTTGTCGCCGAGCGAGTGAACGCAGGACGGCCCAGGCGCCGAAGGCAATCACTGTCTCGCAAGCGCGGTCGTGCGGCGTCGGGAACGCCGTTAGACACAGCGCGCCGTGAGACTCACTTCAACAACGCGGAAAGCGGAAATTTGCGTCATTCCGATTCAATTGTTTACTTCATCTTGAACATGCTCCTTGGAGGTTACGCCGCACCGCTGTGATTGTGGTGAAGGGGGCTCCTTTGTTCAGACAGCCTGTAGGGGACGTTAAGCTTGATATCAAGGCGCTTGCCTTCCAGATCGACCGGGCGTCCCTGCGTAAGCTTCCCCGTCAAGCGGACACCGTAAAAGTAGAACTTCCGGCGGCTTGTTGACGATATTCGCTAGGCGTCAGATGGCCTAGCGCGTCATGAGGGCGCTGCTCGTTGTACTCGATTATCCAC